>JAJPKC010000590.1 GCA_021323955.1 Oscillatoriales cyanobacterium Centralia_MAG_596
CGTTGCCTTTGCACCAGAGTTTCAAAATTGGGCGGAAAGCTTTACGCAATACCTTCTGGTGCTAGGGGCGTGCCTCCTCGCCCTGGCGTTGATCCGCTGGCTGGCTGATCTGGTACTGGTACCGGGAGTAAAAATTTCAGACGAAATCGTCAACCAGTCCATCCCCAATCTTGGCGCAGGATTGATTGAAGCCTTTGCCTACATTGCGGGTTCGTTTCTACTGGCCTGGAGCGTTTGATGCTGAAAAGGATATAAGGGTAGATAATAGCTTAATTTTTTTCGATGCTTGGCTTAAAGTTGTGGTGGTTACTCTGCCCATCCCAAGCGGTTGTTCATGTTCATAAGAGGGTTGCTGTATGCAAATTACAATTCACTACATCAATGGGCAAACAGAATCATTCACCTTCTCGCAACTAGCTGATCCGGCAGCGCTGGAACAGGAGGTACAGCAGGAGATCCGGCGAATTCTTGACAAAGAGTGGTGGTTTTTCCATTTGGCAGACCAGACGGTGTGCGTCAACCGCGCTAATGTGCTGAAGATTGAGCTGAAGCCCGCGATCGCCCAGATTCATGGTGAAGGTGTGTTTGCCAACGCGCAACGAATTACAGCCCTCACGCGCGCGCATGAGACGGGTGGCGAGCGCACCGTACCGCATCCATGAACGTTGATTGCCGCAAACTTTGATTGACCATGCAACCTTTGAACTTCAACCGCGAGAACTATGAAGCCAGTGCAGCCATCGGTTAGTTTTCTTCGTGCTCAGTCCTATGATCACGCGCAACTGCGTCAGTCGATCGCAGCGCTGCTAGAGCCATTGGGTGGCATTGCCGCCTTCGTCAAACCCGGCGATCGCGTGTTGCTCAAGCCCAACCTGCTTACAGGCGGGCGTCCGGGTAAGGAATGCGTCACGCGTCCCGAAATGGTTTACTGCGTAGCGCAGATGGTACAGGATGCTGGCGGAAAGCCCTTTTTGGGCGATGGGCCTGCATTTGGTAGTGCTTACGGTGTTGCAAAAGCAAACGGCTATTTGCCACTGACAGAAGCACTCAACCTGCCAATCGTGGAGTTTCACGGCAAGCGGTACGAGACGGTGAGCGCGGAATTTAACCATCTGCTGCTGTCCAAAGAGGCGATCGACGCTGATGTGGTGATCAACCTGCCCAAAGTGAAATCCCATTCTCAGTTGACGTTGACAATGGGCGTCAAAAATTTGTTTGGCTGCGTTCCCGGCAAGATGAAAGCCTGGTGGCACATGGAAGCTGGCAAGGATCGCGATCGCTTTGGCGAAATGCTCGTTGAGACAGCACGGGCGATCGACCCTGACCTCACCATTCTGGACGGTATCGTGGGGCATGAAGGCAACGGCCCCAGCAACGGCGAACCGCGTCGGCTCAATCTGCTGGCGGCCTCGAGCAATGTGTTTGCCCTCGATCGCGCAATGGTTGAGATTCTCAATGTCGATCCGGCCGTTGTGCCAACGGTGGCAGCATCACAGCGGTTAGGACTCTGCTCGCATGTGGATGCGATCGACTTTCCGCTGCTACAGCCGCAAGAACTGCAAATTACCGACTGGAAGCTGCCTGACCACCTGATGCCGATCGACTTTGGGCTGCCCCGCGTCATGAAATCAACCTTCCGTCATCTCTACATCCGGTTTATCAAAGAGCCAATGCAGGCCTACGCTGGCCGTTAAAAGACCGTTCCCGAACTAAGGGAGAGGACTGGCATCGCAGAGGGGTGAATGATCGAGCAATCGTGCCATCATTCACCCCTTTTCGCGTGTGCCCTAAAATCAAAACATCGCCACCTTCCTGATCGCTTATGCTGCCCATTATTTATTCGGACGATTTTCTGCTGCATGAAACAGGCTACTTTCATCCCGAAAAGCCCGAGCGGCTGACTGCGATTAAAAACGCGTTGAAAGCGTCTCCCTGGGCCGCACAGTTGGATTGGCGATCGCCAACTCCCATCGAAACGCGATCGGTGATGGCTCACGTGCAGCGGGTCCATGAGCAACGCTACATCGACGGAGTGCAACGGCTGGCCAATCGGGGCGGTGGCTATATTGATGGCGATACGCCTGTCTCTCCGCGCACCTATGAAGTGGCACTGCTAGCGGTCAGCGCCTGGCTGGATGGCGTCGATCAGGTTGTAGCCACGGGCAATCCGGCGTTTGTGCTGGCCCGTCCCCCCGGACACCACGCGGTCAGCGAAATTGGGATGGGCTTCTGCATTTTTTCTAATGCCGCGATCGCCGCTCACTATGCGTTAGACCAACCGGGCATCGATCGCGTCGCCATTCTGGACTGGGATGTCCATCACGGAAATGGCACCCAGGCGATCGTCGAGTCCCACCCACAAATTGCGTTTTGTTCGCTCCATGAGTCGCCGCAGTATCCCGGTACAGGTGCAGCCACCGAGCGGGGCTTTCACAATAATGTGCTGAATTTACCGATGTCATCTGGCAGCACGATCGCCGACTACCAACCCGCATTTGAACAACAAGTCATCCCGTTTCTGACCAACTTTCAGCCCGATCTGCTCATCATCAGCGCTGGCTACGACGCCAACCATGATGATCCACTGGCGGGTATTTCGCTCCAGCCACAGGACTTTGGAGTTTTCACCGCCGAATGTCTCAAACTCACGCGACGCATTCTGTTTGGCCTGGAAGGTGGCTATGACCTGGACGCGATCGGGCGATCGGTGGTGGCAACGATCGCTCAATGCTTAGTTTGATTGCTGAATGACATCCATTACTTCTTGAGAGGACTTTAAAGTGAGTGAGAATCAGTCGATCGTTGATGTGAAAACCGCTGTATATGCTGCCTATCAGTACTTGCGATCGCTACAGGAAGTGATGGGCGGTACATTATATAATCTGAGGCTTGAAGAAGTTGAATTATCAGAGGATAGAGACTTTTGGTTAGTTACAGTAGGATTCGATCGTGCTGAATTTCCAGCAATAATGACAGAAGATCGAAATTATAAAATTTTCAAGGTAAACTCACAGACTGGTGAAGTAGAAGCAATGAAAATCAGAGCAATATGAGTATCAATATCAGTTTACTCTTCGCGCGTTATAGAAATCAAGGAATTTTGATTGATACAAATATTTTGCTTTTATATTTCGTTGGCAATGTTAATCGAGAACGAATATCTCGATTCAAAAGAACCGAACAGTTTGTATTAGAAGACTATAATCTCTTGCTCAAGATATTTAATTACTTTCAGAAAGTTGTAACGACTCCGAATATTCTTACAGAAGTAAACAGTCTCGCCAATCAGTTAGGTGAACCAGAACGATCGCGTTGTTTTTCTCTATTTGCTCAAAGTATTTCTACGTTTCATGAGTTTTATATTGAGAGCAATTTCATTATCACAAGTGACCAATTTGTAAGATTCGGGCTAACAGATTGCGGAATTTCAAGTTTAGTGAAAGATAAATATTTGGTTTTAACAGATGATTTGAAGCTAGCTGTTCATCTGCAAAGAGAGGGTATCGATACGGTTAATTTCAACAACCTTCGCACCTATGGCTGGCGTTAAGTGTAGTGATCAATCACCACATTCAGTCAATCCCATCACGCGTCGGTAGTGGGATTCAACTTGATGGATGGTGTTGTACTGGGGTTTGCTGTAGCCCTGACTGTAGTTAAACACCGTCTGCGCGAAGTGGTTGGTGTCTACCGTTTGCAATTTGCCATCAGCAATGACCTGCCGACCCCGCACCCAGACGCGATCGATCGCAGCATTGGGTCGACCCAAAATCAGGAGTGAGATGGGATCGGTGCGCGGCAGCAGTGACAGGTTCTTGAGGTCATACAGTACAAGGTCAGCCTGCTTACCCACCGTGAGAGAACCAGCCTGGTCTGCCAGATTGACGCCCGTAAAGCCACCGATCGACGCCATTTCTAAGGCTTTGCGAGGAGTGATCCAGTGTTTGTAGTCTGCATCCGTCACGTTATGCAGGATGGAACCGATTTTGATCGCTTCGAGTAAATCCTGAGCATCGTTGCTGGCAGCGCCATCGCAGCCAAACGCCACATTCACTCCGGCTTGCAGATACTTCAACACCGGAGCAATGCCGCTGCCGAGGCGGAGATTACTCAGCGCATTGTGGACAGCAGTGGATTTGGTTTCAGCCAGAATGTCGATGTCGGCGTCATCGAGCCAGATCGCGTGGGCTAGCGAGGTGCGGTGATCGAGGAAGCCTAGCTCCTGCAAGTGTTTGACCGCACTGCCCCCGTAGCGTTCCTGTGCGAGCATTTTTTGCGCTCTGGTTTCCAGCAGGTGAATGTGACGGCAGAGGTTGTGGCGATCGCTCAGGTCTCTACACCCCTCAAACAAGGCATCGGAGCAGCGATGGAATCCAGTTGGGCCGACCGCAATGTGGATGCCTGCGTCCGGTTCGTGTACTTCGGCGACGATCGCCGCCATGATCTCTAGCACGTCGCTCGTGGACTGGGGATAGGGCTGATGGGGAAGCGATTTCAGCCCTTCTGGATAGCCCGCCATAAAGGGCAAGTCCTGGATCAGCGGTGCGATAAAGGC
>JAJPKC010000485.1 GCA_021323955.1 Oscillatoriales cyanobacterium Centralia_MAG_596
AGCCATCCACCGAGAGGCAATCGACAACGGTTTGTCCGGCGATCTGGTTGAGGGGTTGGGTCTGCAGTTGGTGGAGGAGTTTGGCGCGGACATCCATACTGGCGAGAGGCAGGTCGATGCGATCGTAGCTGGAGAAAAAGCCGGTGCGCTGCTGCAAGTTATGGTAAAGATCGCTCAAATCAGAACCGGAATGCACGATCGCTTCCAGGACATATAGCGCCGACAGGAGCGCATCGCGTTCGGGAATATGGTGGCCATAGCCGATCCCGCCAGATTCTTCGCCACCCAACAGCACCTGCGTTTCCAGCATGCGATCGGCAATGTACTTATAGCCAACAGGCGTTTCAAAAACGGGTGCGCCATAGAGAGCCGCGACCTTTGGCATGAGGTCAGAGCCACTGATGGTTTTCACCAGTTCACCGCTAAAGCCACGGTTGGCCGCGAGATGTTCGATCAGGATCGGGATGAGAATTTGCGAACTCAAAAAGTTACCCTGTCCGTCAACTGCCGCAATGCGATCGCTGTCCCCGTCAAACACTAGCCCAACAGCGAGTCCGCTCGGATGTTCCTGGCGAAAATTGTGCATCTGCTGGAACAACCCTGACAGATAGCGCGGGAGTGGTTCCGGTGCCCCCCCGCCAAATAACGGGTCACGATTGCTGTTCAGTTCACGAATGGGAATTTCCAACAGTTTTTCCAGCCCGCCCGCCGCCGCACCGTGCATCACATCCGCAAAGACAGTGAGTTTGCCTTGCGCGATCGCCTGACGGATTGGGGCAATATCCACTTTCGTCTTCAGTTCTTCGCAGTAGCCTGTCCAGGGGTTAAACGATTGCAGTGTCCCTGGCGTCCCTGTGATCACCTTCCCCTCTGCCAGCAACTCTTCAATCCGCTGGGTAACCACGGGAGGCACCGAACCACCAAACGCCCCCTTTACCTTCAAGCCAGAGTAACTGCCGGGGTTATGACTGGCCGTGATCACCAGTGCGCCTAGCGCCTGATGTTGCTTGGCCGCCCAGCTAAAAGCCGGCGTGGGAGCGTATCCCTCTGATAACAACACATCAAATCCGGCAGCCCTGACCGCTTCAGCCGTTGCCAACGCAAACTCCTCAGACAGAAAGCGGCGATCGTAGCCCACAATCACTCGCTTGCTGGCAGCGATATTGCCATACAAGTCAGCCAGCACATGTGCCGCCAACGGCGCAACGAGCGTCAGGCGATCGAAGGTAAAATCGGCGGCAATGAGACCACGCCAACCATCTGTACCGAACTTAATTGGATTGGACATAACCGACGTTGGAGAGGGGTGATTCATGGACGGATCAACTTTGATGTGCGATTCCTGCCCTTCGAGTGTATGCTTTGAACTACCCCTTCAGCTACCCTTGCCCTGTGGCTAGAACGACGAGGCAACGCTCTTCAGAACTGATTTTGCCGACTTTTGGCATGTCTCATCAAAAGTCGCATCACAAAGCACCTTTATTAAACTTTTATATTAGAGCGCCAAACATGCAATTCCCGGTCAAGATTGGGCCATTTTTCCGGCTTTCTGGCGCGGCCCTGCTTAGGGGCAGCCCGCCAGGTTCAGCAACCAGCGCTCGCGGCCAGTCACATTCGTTGCCACGTACACGTCACCATCAAAGGGGATTGGAACTGAACGTCCATGCCAGGCTCATGCCTGGAGCTTTCCCCATCGACCGTTCTGATATGCCTGTAGGGCTTTACGACCACTGACCACTGACGTTTGATTTCCAACCCCGATTAATAACGAGTTGTACTAACTTTACCAACAGTCCCGGCTCATCGCGGAGCACTCCCAACTATGCCGCTTGACCGCTCCAAAGAGTTGATTGCCACTGCCTTACCAATATCATTACTGTTGTGTGTGGCGCAGACAACAATCCAGCTCGTTCGGGTTCAACAAATTGAATTAACCCAAAAATTCGTCCCTGATTTTCTAGTCGAAGATTTTAGTATTCAAAAACTTGGCGTTAGCGTTCTTTTTGTTAGCTTGAACGCTATTTATCTGGTCTGGCTATCCCAAGCAAGAAAGCGCATTTTAATCACATACCAATCCAGGCTGTGGGTAGCATTACTGCCTGGAATAGCATTTCTCACCTATCCGTATTCAAGTGATGTGTATCTTTACCTTCATTTTGGGCAGATGGTGCTACATGGAGTAGATCCATATACTGTTGCAGCCGCAGAATTTCAATCGCCGCTGTCACCTTTTTTAGTCTGGTCGCAAACATCAACCTATGGCCCCATTAGCCAGATCTTTTTTACGATCGCGACCCTTGCCACACCGCTCGGCCCAATTCTAGCCGTTTATTTATTCAAACTATGCTGCCTTCTATTTCACGTGATCAACACACGGTTGATCTGGCAATTCACGGCCAATAATTTACACAGAAATACGATTACATTGGCATATTTAATGAATCCACTCCTGCTGTATGAGCAAGTTGCAAATGCCCATGTGGATGTCTTCCTCAGCACAACCATTATTTTGTTAATTGGCTGCCTTCATCAACGTCAATTTGTTGGGGCGATCGCCGCCCTCTGGGCTGGTTTTCTCACCAAAACCCTGCCAATTATCTGGCTACCCATCCTCGTAAGCTATCTGGTGCAGCAGCGACGCTGGCGCAGCCTCGGGATCGGACTGTTGCTGTCGGTGTGTACTGTTGGCGTTCTCAGCCGCACTATTTTGCCCACACTCACGGCCTGGAAAAGCCTGTTGAACCCAGGTGTGGCGGGAAAGACGGCGCGATCGCTGCACCACTGTCTCAGCTTATGGCTGAACTTCGGCACCCATTGGAGCGCCGATACACAGCAACACCTGCTACAAACCTTCACGCTTTTGACCACGATCGGTTTTGCCCTGTTCTACAGTCGGGTTGCATTGCAGTTTCAGTTTCAGAACGATCGCGCTGCAACTCACCTTGTTTCAGGGCTAGGGTGGGTAACACTGATGCTCTTACTGTTCGCCACGCCCTGGATCATGCCCTGGTATCCATCGATTCTGCTGCCGTTTGTTGCGCTTTGTCCCCATTCGCCCCTGCTAAGGCTGACAAGCCTTGTCTTTTGTACGTCAATTGACACCATTGTGGCCGGAGGGTACGGCAGTAGCTGGTTTGAGCTATGCGTGAGCCTGTGCACCGTGATGCCACCGCTGATCGCGATCGGACTGGGGTGGCATCGTTGGGGAAGGAGCGCCGGATAAAACGAGGGACGGTCGCTGGCCTGCATCAGAACTGATAGCTAACGTTGAAGTTAAACCCTTTGTCCTGGGCATCGTTACCGCGATCGCTCAGATCGACAAAGGGAATGGCGTAATCCAGCCGAATGTTTAAGCGGGGAATGGGCTGCCACAACAGGCCCAGACCGATCGCGGCCAGAAAGTTTTGTGAGGGTAAGGGGTTGGGATTATCTGACTTGTTCCAAACCGTGCCCATGTCAAAGAATGGAGCAAGCTGGATGGTGGGTAGACCGGCTTCATCGCGCAGCACGGTAATTCGGTCTTCAACCGAAAATCGGAACCCGTTATCGCCAGAGCGAACATTTTGACGGTAGCCGCGCAGCGATTGCCCGCCGCCAATGACAAACTGCTGCGAAGGTAGGAGACTATCGGGCGTGAGCTGTAGATCCAGTTGCGCAATCAGGAGATTGCTGTCGCTCAGTCGCTGAACCCGCTGTGCCTGCACCAGCCAGCTAAAAAACCGCCCATCAGGAACCGGGGCATCGTTTTCAGTGGCCCCCAGGATACCCAGGCCAAAATTAAACTGCGATCGCAGCGCCCAGGCACCGTCTGGATCCCGTTTGACGTAGTCTTGCCCAAACTTGAGGACACGCGTTTTGCTGTTGCCATTGACATCGGGGCCAATCCCAAACGGAAAGCCCAGATCATTGAAGAGAAACGTCTGACCATCTTGAATGGCAAACCCCAGCGAAAGCGCCAATTCTTCTCGCGGCGTGCGTATCAGGGGCTGACGATAGCTCAATTCATACAGCGTCGTGCGACCACGAATGTCTAAGGCTTTGAACGCAGGATCGATAATGCGGTTTTTGCTGGGTGCAATGCGAAGCTGCACAGTTCCGTTCATCGCATTGACGGGAGCCGTGTAGTTGAAGTCAAAGGCATCCGAACCACCACGGGTAGTACCAAAATAGGATGCGGAAAGCTGGTCGCCAATGCCGGTCAAGTTACGGTAGCTGATCGCACCACCCAACCGCACCGCACCCACACTGGGCGGCGAAAAGTTGTCTGACTCCACCAGACCATCGATCGCCTTCGCTTCCGTCACGCGCACGATGAGAATGCTTTGCCCTAACTGAGTACCCGGTCGCAGGCTTGCTTCTACATTGGTAAACAGTGGATCGGCTTTGAGCAACCGCAACTGGTCTTCTAACCGATCGCGGTTGAGGGGCGGATTAGCACCCAGTTGAATGCGATTGCGAACATAGGAAGAATTGAGCCGCTGTGTCCCTTCCACATCGATTTTTTCTAGCGACCCTTCTACTACCCGAATCTGCACCACCCCATTCGTCACGGTTTGATCGGCCAGGATTGCGCGTGAAGTGATGTAGCCGCGATCGAGATAAAGCTGTGTAATCGCGTCAGCCACCTGCCGCAGTTGTTCTAATGTTACGGTCTGTCCTTCAACTTTTTGCGTGATGGGATTCAGCTCTTTGGGGCCAAAAATAGTGCTGCCCGTCACCTCCACTTTGGTGACCGCAAGCGTTGGCGTTGGCGTAGTGGGAGGCGATTCGGGGGACGGGGTGGGCGTGGGGGGTAAAACAGGCTGAACCTGCGCCGGTGGGGTGGGCGTAGGGGTGGGCGTGGGCTGGGTAAAGCGATCGCGATTTGGATCAGGGGCAAGCTGGCTTGGATCGGGCACTTGAGGCGGCGGTTGGTTGGGGTTAGGCGGTGGTACCTGAGCTATAGTCGTCCCTGCCTGAGCGATCGTCACAGGCAACTGTATTGCTGGATTCGCGGACAAGGCTTTCACCGGAAGCAGCCAGACTAGTAAACTCGCAAGTGAAACCCCACACTCAAAACCGAAAAACCGTCGTTGCATTTGTCACCCAGTTTTCTGACTTATACAAAAAAACATTGACCGCACAAGCCTAACCGATTCTGCGAGCACTGCTGCGATTCCTTGAAATAATTTGTCAGAATCACTGAGAAATATGAACTGGTGAACGCAAACCGGCTAAAAACAGCGGAACATTCAGTACGTAAGACACAGCAAATAGCCTCCCCGAACGCTTGGAAGCAGGCAGTCGTGATTGCGACGGGAAGCGTTGATTCATTTTACGGGCCAATGCTGGCAAGACAGCAAAAATTTGATGCGGCAGCCCGTCTGTGCGGCTCACCCATCCTGCAAAGTGCAAAATCTGCAACCCCATAATTTGGTCAGCCAGTTTAAGACGGGGCCAGTGGCCGGATAGTCCATTCTGAGCAGGCTTACTGACTCGCCGCCGCTATCCTGAACACGGCTACAGCTATATAACGGCCCAATCCGACTCAGCACTTATCGCGTAGGCAGAACGCTGAGAACACCGCAAACGGCTTCAATGCAGTCTGAATCGGCGTTCCAACTCGCTTCTGCCACGAATGGACGGAAGCAGCAACACGCTAACGGCTGACAAACTCAACTACTTTTAGCGGCTCCTAGGTCCAATAAAGCACCGTTGCCTGGGGAAAGCGGCGGCTAATTTCGTGTTCAAAAAAGCGCCGGAGAATTTTCATCGTGTTTGCGTCGTAAACGTACTTGGTGCCGCCAAATTTGTTGCGCTTGACACTCCGCGTCGATTCATCCAGATCGAGCGTTGTCTTGGGGTACCAGCTCAGCAGCACATCCTTGGAACCCGGCGTAAACCGATGAGAGATTAGCTCAAATGTGAGGTCGCTGTCGAAGTCGATCGCGGCTTCAATGGCATCAAATAGCTGGCTATAGTGCATCTGCCAGTCTGCGATCGGCATGATCGGGGCAATTACCAGTCCAATCGGGTAACCGCCACCGCCCTGCGATCGTGACAATCCCAAACGCCGCAATGCTTGTAACCTTGCCGCCACCGATGCCGTCCCCCCTTCCAGTTTCTGGGCGATCGGCGCTGCATTCACGCTCATGCGGCAGCGAGTGTGTCCGTTATGCGGCAAGTCAAGCAGATGATCGACCCCGTTAAACTTGGACACCCAGCGGAGATGAGCATCCTGGCGAGTACCAAAGTAACGAATACATTCAGCAAGGCTCCCGGTTAAATGCTCGATGCCTAGCGGGTCTGTGTAACAACTGACCTCATATGTGGTCGGTTGACCGGGCCGCTCATAGGCCGCCAGGTTCGCCAGAATTTGCGGCAGGTTCGCATAAGCCCGAATGAGCGGCGGCCCCTGTAGACTGCCCGCCAGATAGCAGTACTGGCAGTGAGCAGGACACCCCTCTGCCAGGTGAAACTGCCAGTCAGCGGAGGGAGGAATGGGGCTGAGCTTGAAATGGCTGGGGGGAGCTTTCACGACGGCGAGGGTACGTTTGGCGATCGCGTACGTCTCGCGGATATCGTCCCCTCGGATACCCGTTACGCGATCGCGGGGCAGCACCTCCACGGGCAGGTTCAACGCCTGCACGCGTGACAAGATCTGCTGCCCCCAGGGTTCCTCTAACGCTGACGGCGTAAACAACACCTGCTCCGGCAGCCACAAGCGGGGAGATTGGTTACCCTGTGTTGGAACCGAAACGGTATCGGTTGCCGTGGCGAATTCTGATTTAAGCGATGGGTCGGCAATGTGGGTTGGCACAATAGATACTTGCGTTATGCTTACCTTCAGCCTTCATCATAGATAGTGCTACAGATGCCGAAATCAACCAGACGGAGCGGATTACACCCCGCTCTAACGGTAGATAACCCATCCGCGCTAAAAGGGGTAAAAGGAAATGGAAGGCCGTAGCCAGGAGGCTGAAGGCTGAAGGCTAAAGGCTAAAGGCTAAAGGCTAAAGGCTAAAGGCTAAGAAAGGCTAAAAGCTAAAGGTTAAAGGCTAAAGGCTAAAAATTAGAAGTCAGTAGACGGTTATGAGTCCGCTGTTTCCTGGGTGACTGCTCTGTCCAAAACGTCCCTACTTCCCCTGTTTCCCTGTCCTTGTCCACCTTCTCTTCTCACACCCTGAGCAACCGATGACTCGTTTTTTTCAATTTGAAGCCGATTTTGTGGAATCGCTCCGCTGTGTGCCGATGCAGGTGCGATTGAAACTGGATACCTGTGGTGTAAAGCTCAAACTGGCGCAGTGGAATCAGTTTAACCAGGATGATCGCCAAAGGCTGATCGAACTGCCCTGCGAAACGGCCGCCGACGTGCAAGCCTATCGTTCGTTCCTGCAACAGCTCATTTGGGAACGGACGGAGACAGCCGCCAGCGATGTCGCCATTGACCCTCATCCGGCATGGCTGAATGATTTCACTATTCCAGAAAGCGTACGGACGCAAGCACAGGCATTCGGCGTCACCCTCGCACCTGAGCAGTGGGCGCAACTCCTTCCCCTGGAACGATTTGCCTTGATCAAACTCAGCCGTTCCAGCCACGAAAACGCGAATTTTCTGCCGGCTCTAAAAGAGTTTTACCTGGTGTAACAGGATGGCACCTAGCGGACAGCCGCGAGAAGGCCAAACCGGATGAGGCCACTCTGATAGCCTCGCTGCATTAGCCCTAGCGATAGTGCGGCTTGAATAGTCGTCCAACCAGAACGCAGCAAACCCGCGATCGCCTCCAGATTGATTGCTGAATCAATCACAACATCCCAGAAGGGAGCAACGGCTGTAGACCAGTCGGCAGTGCGGATCTGCTGGAAGTTGAGGGTATGGGCGATCGCCTCGTACTCCGGCAGCGACAGCACGTAAGGCAGACAATAGACGCGATAAATATCCGCCAGGTGCTTCTGTTCAGCAGCCGTCAGCGGAGCATCATTCAGCGGACGATGGCACCAGGTCACCATCAAAAACGTGCCACCCGGTTTTAACACGCGGTAGCACTCTTGCATAAATCTGGTTTTGTCGGGCATGTGTTCGCCGCTCTCCAGCGACCAGACAAAGTCAAACGACTGATCGGGAAACGGCAGATTCAGCGCATCAGCCACTTGAAACTGCGCGATCGGCTGGCGGGGAGACGTGGAAGTACCGAAACTCCCCCCATCTCCCTGTCCCATTGGTTCCCTACCCCTCTCCATTCCAGCCAGTCTCGACCGCTCAGTTGCCCGCGCCGCCTGAACTGGACTCAGCGTAATCCCCGTGACGTCGGCACTGAATTTTTCGGCAAGGTAGAGCGAACTCCCGCCAATACCGCAACCCACGTCCAGAATACGGTCTGGTTGGTCGATCGCGGCCCAGCGCAGGAGTTCCTCGATCAGGTCAATTTGCGCCTGTCGTCGTTCCTTTGGCTGCCAACCATCGGCACCATAGTATCCGTGGTGCATGTGCTCACCCCAGATCTGTTCCCACAGACCGGAGGAGGCATCATAGAACTGCCGAATTTGCTGATTAAGGGTAGAGGCCATGTTCGCGATTAGCCCAACAGTGCCTTTGCTTTGGCCACCACATTCTCAACTGTGAAGCCAAACTTCTCCAGGCAAACACCACCAGGAGCCGATGCCCCAAAGTGGTCAACGCCGATAATGTCGCCCTCAGTCCCAACGTACTTGTGCCAACCCAGGGTGATACCAGCCTCAACCGCCAGACGCTTCGTGACCGCTTTGGGCAAAACGGACTCTTTATAGGCGGCGTCCTGCGCTTCGAACAGTTCCCAGGAAGGGAATGAGACGACCCGCACCTTGATACCACTACCGCTGAGCTGCTCAGCCGCCTTGACACAGAGGCCAACCTCAGAGCCAGTCCCAATGAGGATCAGGTCGGGAGTGCCATCACTGTCCACTACGGTGTATGCGCCTTTGGCAACGCCCTCGATCGAAGACCCGGCTAAATTAGGCAGGTTTTGCCGCGATAGCGCTAACAGGGTTGGGCGATGGTTGTTTGCGTTCAGCACCGCTACTTTGTAAGCGCCTGATGTCTCGGTGCCATCGGCTGGACGCAACACCGTGAGGTCTGGAATGGCCCGGAGAGACGCGATCGTTTCCACGGGTTGATGTGTCGGGCCATCTTCGCCCAGCGCGATCGAGTCGTGGGTCATCACCCAGATCACACCCGCCTGCGACAAGGCAGAAAGCCGAATGGCTCCTCGCATATAGTCCGTAAAGACCAGAAAGGTTGCACCGTAGGGAATCAGCCCAGAACGATGGAGGGCAATACCGTTGCAGATCGCACCCATGCCATGTTCCCGAACGCCAAAGCGAACGTTACGATTCTGGTATTGCCCGTGTTGGAAGTCGCCAAACCCTTTGAGTTCCGTCAGGTTGGAGTGGGTCAGGTCAGCCGAGCCGCCAAACAGCTCTGGAAGAACAGGAGCCAGCGCATTCAAACAGATCTCCGAGTGCTTCCGGCTAGCCAGTTCTTTGTCACCGGGTTTGTAGGTGGGGAGTACCTTATCCCAGCCTTCAGGTAGTTTGCCACTGGTCAGGCGCTCGAACTCGGCCGCGTCATCCGCATACTTCGTCTTGTACTGCGCCCAGGTCTCATTCCATTCTGCTTCCAGACTGGCTCCGCGCTCGACGGCCTGACGGAACCGGGCAAGGGCATCATCCGGCACAACGAATGGTTCATACTGCCAGTCCAGATTTTCCCGGGTCAGCTTGATTTCGTCACTGCCCAGCGGCGACCCGTGGACACCCCCTGTGTTCTGCTTGTTAGGCGACCCGTAGCCGATCGTGGTCGTCACTTTAATCATCGACGGTTTATCGGTGACCGCTTTGGCCGCCGCGATCGCCTTCGCCAGTCCTTCCAGATCGGTGTTGCCATCGGCTACATGCTGCACGTGCCAGCCATAGGCTTCAAATCGCTTGGAGACATCTTCAGTAAAGGAAATATCCGTGGAGCCGTCGATCGAGATGTGGTTATCGTCATAGAGCGCGATTAGCTTGCCGAGTCCCAAATGCCCTGCGAGCGAAGCCGCTTCGCCAGAGACCCCTTCCATGTTGCAGCCGTCACCCAAAATAACGTAGGTGTAGTGATCAACCAGGGTCAAGTCAGGCTTGTTGAACTTCGCGGCTTGATGGGCTTCTGCCATTGCCAACCCAACCGCATTAGCAATCCCCTGCCCCAGTGGGCCAGTCGTCACCTCAACCCCAGGCGTCTCAAAATTTTCTGGATGCCCCGGCGTTTTCGACTCCCACTGACGAAACTGCTTGATATCGTCAAGCGTCACGCTGTCGTAGCCAGTGAGATACAGAAGCGCATACTGCAACATGCAGCCATGCCCCGCCGATAAAACGAAGCGATCGCGGTTAAACCAGTAAGGGTTTTTGGGATTAAACCGTAGAAATTGGTCCCAGAGGACAAACGCCATCGGTGCAGCCCCCATTGGCAGACCGGGGTGACCAGATTTCGCTTTCTCAACGGCGTCGATCGCCAGGAAACGAATGGAATTGATGCAAAGTTCTTCGAGGGTTTGGGTGGTTGCGACAGCCATGACTTCTTCTACTTAATAACGGCGTTTGGCGTGGGCGGACAAAGTAGCACGAGCGTTGTCATCGATTATACAGATTACGGGCAGTAAGCAAGTATACCTATTGATTACTATTTAAAAGTTTATAGCTTAAGCTGCTAATGATCTATCCCTTGCAGCGCCAAATCGCTCAATTTTCGATTTGTTGGGCATACTGCTAGAGGTTAATTCACCGATCGCGGGCTTACAAACAATAGACTCACCGCCTCTACCGGGGAACATCTGGCCCCGATCGACCACCGAATGCACCGATCGCTATGCTCAACAAGTTTAGTACTTAACCGTGGTCTGAGCCGATCACTCTGGAGACATTGTTCACGCAGCACACATCACCAGGCACTAAATTGAGGCTACTAGACGAAGCAACCTCCAGGCAAAATTTGGTTTAAGCATCCCAACAACTTGCAATACCCTAGCAGTAGTAGCAGCACAGGAGTAACGTCGATGGGTCGATCGCTGAGTCCAATCAGACGGCGTCGTAAACAGTTTATGCGCTGGTTACTGCGAGAAAATCGCCACGAAACCGGCGCACATCCCCAGCATCCCTGGTGGCAGGTAATGTGTTTAACCGGGGTCGATTATTTTTCAACGCTGGGATATCAGCCCGGTATCGCGGCCCTGGCGGCGGGAAGCCTGTCGCCACTGGCAACCTTGATTTTGATCTTGCTCACCCTGTTGGGTGCGCTGCCGATCTATCGCCGGATTGCCGCCAAAAGTCCCCACGGCGAAGGGTCGATCGCCATGCTAGAGCACCTCCTTCCCTGGTGGCAGGGCAAACTGTTCGTGCTTTGCCTGCTCGGCTTCGTCGCCACCGATTTTATTATTACGATTACGCTATCGGCCGCAGACGCTACAGCCCATATCATTGAAAACCCTCTGGTGCCAGGGTTTCTGCACGGGCAAGCGGTCAGCATCACGCTCATTCTGGTAGCGCTGCTTGGGGCCGTCTTTCTCAAAGGATTTCGCGAAGCGATCGGGCTGGCTGTGGTTCTGGTGGGGGTTTATCTGCTGCTCAATCTGGTCGTAATCGGAGTGGGTGCTTACCATATCCTGCAACATCCCACGGTCATTCAGGATTGGCAGACAGCGCTCTGGACTCAACATCAAAACCCCCTGTTGATGCTGGGTGTATCGATTTTGCTCTTTCCCAAGCTGGCGCTGGGGCTGTCCGGGTTTGAGACGGGTGTTGTCGTCATGCCCCTGGTGAAAGGGAACCCCGATGACACCGAAGCGTATCCGCATGGGCGGATCCACAACACACGCAAGCTACTGACGGCAGCAGCAGTCATCATGAGCTTTTTCCTGTTGACGAGCAGTCTGGTGACCACGCTGCTCATTCCCGTTGCCGAATTTCAGGCCGGGGGCAAAGCTAATGGACGCGCGCTGGCGTATTTGGCGCACTCCTTTTTAGGTAACGCGTTTGGCACCGTCTATGATTTGAGCACGATCGCGATTCTCTGGTTTGCCGGAGCATCGGCGATGGCAGGATTACTCAATGTCGTGCCGCGCTATCTACCACGCTACGGGATGGCTCCTAACTGGACTCTGGCAACGCGGCCCTTGGTGCTGGTCTACACCGCGATCGCCTTTGCCGTGACCATTCTTTTCAAAGCGGATGTAGAGGCGCAGGGCGGCGCTTATGCCACGGGCGTATTAGTGCTCATGAGTTCTGCCGCTTTTGCGGTGGCACTGGCGGTGTATCGGCGGCGATCGCACCGGGGCACGATCGCGTTTACCCTCATCACGCTGGTCTTCCTCTACACGACTGTCACGAACATCATCGAACGACCAGAAGGGATTCGGATTGCAGCATTCTTTATTGGGGCGATCGTCGCCACCTCGCTAGTGTCGCGGGTCTGGCGATCGACCGAACTCCGGGCAGAGCATATCGAATTTGATGAGACGGCGCGGCGCTTTATTGCCGAAGAAAGCCAGGGCACAATGCGGTTGATCGCCAATCGACTCAACACAGGTGACGTTCAGGAGTACTACTTAAAAGAGCGAGAAGTCCGAGAAGATAACCTCATCCCACCCGCCGATTCGGTGCTGTTTCTGGAAATTCAGGTGGTCGATGCCTCTGAATTCATCGATAAAATTCAGGTGCGAGGCGTCCAGGTCGGCAGCTATCGCATTTTACGGGCCCAGAGTGCGGCTGTACCAAACGCGATCGCGGCTATCCTTTTGGATTTACGCAATCAAACGGGTAAGCTGCCCCATGCTTACTTTGGCTGGATCGAGGGCAACCCGATTCAATACTTGTTGCGATTTATTCTCTTTGGCGAGGGCGATATTCCGGTTGTCACGCGTGAAGTTCTTCGGCGCGCTGAGCCAAAGCCCGAACGACGTCCTGGCATTCACGTGGGCGGCTGATCGGTCAGGAATATTACAGACCCTATCCCCGATCTACAGCCGATGACTGCCACGAAGACAGAACCCAGAACTGCCGCTGTTGTCTAGAATAATTCTGAAGTAGGTCGGAACGCGCCGATGCAGTGGTGATTCTGATCTCGGCCATTTTACGTGATAGATCCCCCATGACCCCGCCTCCCCGCCGACCGCAAACGATTGTGGGTGCCATTACCCAGGCTGTGCAGACTGTTCAGGCGAAGATCAACTTTTCCAAGCTGAAGCTGAAGCCAAACGCCCGCGTGCCAGAACTACGGGTACAGGATGCAGGGACGGATCGAGCCGACGTTTACCCGCTATTGGGCGATCGCTACCTCCTGGGACGCAGTTCCAAGTCCTGCGATATCGTCGTGCGTAACCCCGTTGTCAGTCAGGTTCATCTCTCACTCAACCGCAACAGCCAGCGCCAAAGCATTCTCAGTACGTTCTTTCGGCCACCCTTCTTCCTGAAAGACGAAAACTCAACAAACGGAATTTATCGCGGCAAGCGACGTGTCAAATCAACCCAACTACGGCACAAAGCGGTTTACACGCTCGGCCCACCCGAATTAGCCGCAGCCGTTCGCATTCAATTTATCGACCCGCCCCCCTGGTATGTCCGGGCATTTCGCTACGGCATGTATGGCATCGGCGGCGTTACAGCCCTGGCTGTTGTGAGTGTGCTGATTGAGTGGCAGCGGTTCTCCGTGCAGCCGCTACCTGTATCCGTGCAGGGGCCATTTGTGGTCTATGCGCGCGATGGACAGACGCCGCTCAGTCCGGTCACCAACCGCACTCACACTGAGTTTAAGAATTTGCGCGATTTTTCGCCGTATCTGGCCAAGGCCGTGATGGCGTCTGAGGACTCGCGGTACTACTGGCACCTGGGGGTTGACCCGATCGGGACGCTGCGGGCCCTCGTTGCCAATTTGCGAGGCGGCAAAATTCGTGAAGGGGGTAGCACCTTGACCCAACAGCTCGCCCGGAGTCTCCTGCGAGAATACGTCGGCACCGAAGATTCTGCTGGCCGCAAGCTGCGGGAGGCTGCCGTGGCGCTGAAGCTAGAAACAGTCTACAGCAAGGATTTTCTCCTGCTGACGTACCTCAATCGAGTGTATCTGGGCAACCAGGCCTATGGGTTTGAAGATGCGGCTCAGCTCTACCTCGGCAAGTCGGCCAAAGACCTGACTTTATCGGAAGCAGCAACGCTGGTGGGCATCCTGCCTGCACCCAATAGCTTTAACCCAGTGCAGAATTACGACAAAGCGATCGAGCTGCGCGATGGTGTGCTCAAGCGCATGGCGGAACTCCATATGGCCAGTGACGAGGAGATTCAGCGTGCACGGCGATCGCGCATTGATGTCAACCCCAAGGCCAAGGCTGAACTGGATAACGTCATTGCGCCCTACTACTACAGCTACATCTTTACCGAGCTGCAGCAGCTCTTGGGGCCACAGCTGGCCGAAGAAGGGAATTTCATTATCGAAACCGGCCTCGATCCGCAAATCCAATCGAAGGCGGAAGCAACCTTACGCGATGCCGTCAGCAGTACGGGCGTTAGCGCCGGGTTTTCGCAGGGAGCCCTCGTCACGTTAGACTCTAAAACGGGCGAAATCCTGGCGCTGGTCGGTGGTGTGGACTATAAGAAAAGTCAGTTTAACCGGGCCACTCAAGCGATGCGCCAACCCGGTTCGACATTCAAGGTGTTTACCTACACGACGGCAATCGAACAAGGCATTTCACCGAGCACCGCCTATTCTTGTGCGCCGCTCAACTGGGAGGGGCAATACTTTGCTGGGTGCCATGCCGGTGGCGGCAGTCTGGACATGTACACGGGGCTGGCTCTATCAGAAAATGTCGTCGCGTTGCGAATTGCACAGGCCGTCGGACTTGACAACGTCATCCGTACCGCTCAACGCATGGGAATTCGCTCAGAGCTGAAAGCCGCACCAGGACTGGTACTCGGCCAGAGTGAAGTCACACCGCTGGAAATGACAGGTGCGTTTAGCATCCTGGCAAATCGTGGTGTGAGCAATCCACCCCGTGCCATCCGGCGGATTTTGGACGGTGGCGACTGCAAAAATCCCAAAGACCTGCGCACCTGTCGCGTGATCTATAGCGCCGATCGCGACCCTCAGATCAACCAGCCGGTGTTGCGGCCAGAAGTCGCCGACACCATGACCAGCCTGCTCCAGGGCGTTGTCCAAAGTGGGACAGGCCGAGCCGCCGCGATCGGTCGTGGGGCCGCTGGAAAGACGGGCACGACCAACGACAACGTTGATCTCTGGTTTATTGGCTATATCCCTGACGGCCTGGTAACAGGCATTTGGTTAGGTAACGATAACAATTCCCCCACATCGGGAGCGAGTGCTCAGGCCGCACAAATTTGGGGGAATTATATGAGTAAAATCCTTCGTTAGCGGCTGATACAGGGTGCCGATAAAAGAACCGTTTGAGGGAGTATGGTCAGCCACACTTGGAGCAGTCGATACTCGAACCAGCGCTATGAGGTGAAGGCACGCGAGCAGCGGCTTTTCCAGCGCTGAGTGGTGGGCACAATTTAGTGGTCACGGCACACCGCGTCTTCCCAGACGTCAACTCTTTATCACTACTTCAGCGCTGTTTCAGTCCTGGTCTGTGATCACACCCAGATAATTTGTATAATCTTTACCCAAAATTCATCAATTGAGCAGGCAGAATTAATGAGCTTGGCACAGGGTGATGTGGGTTCAGCTTTAAGATCACGTAAGGGGAATCTGGATTGAACGCGATCGAACCAGCGCGATCGCGGCGTGTAGAAATACGCAGTGCTCAGAGAGCACCCAATGCACAGTGAAACAGCAAATGGTTGACAGTGACTACGGTTAAAATCAGGCCAATCGCAGCGAAATCTGCCACCGCGGGTTCGCCTGCCGATTGGATGGTTCAAACCCTTCGATCGTGGGCTTTGGCTCTGCGACTGCCGCTTCTAACGGCAAATCCAGTGATGGTTCGGTTACGCAAACAGCGTTCAAGGTTGAGCTTACTTCTTAGAGCCGTTGCAGACAGTCGGTATTCACTAACGATTGACTCTGGCTGTAACAAACGTGTATCTGCCTGAATTCTCCGAAGGCCAAAAAGTCTGTATGATTTCTGAATCGTCGTCACAAGAGTTGATTGTCCTGCGTCAGCGCGTTGCCGAGCAAGCGGAGTTGTTAACGCAAGCAGAGCAGCAGTTGCTCCATCTCAAACAGGCCGAGCAAAGTTTAAGGGCTTCCGATCACAAGCTGGCATTGTTCATGCAGCATCTGCCGATCGCGGTGATTGAATGGAGCACAACCTGTACAGTGGTTGGCTGGAACCCCGCCGCCGAGCAGCTATTTGGCTACAGCGCTCAAGAGGCGATCGGCGACCCCATGGCCGAGCTACTGTTGCCAGAATACGGCAATCAGATGATCGCACGCTGGCTCCACCAGACAGACGGCGATCGCCTTCCCCTCGAAACACTGCATAAAGACGGTAGCAGCCTCGCCTGCATCTGGCATAGTGTCCCCCTGACAGATGCCCAACATCAAGTCATTGGTGTCGTCTCAATGGTGCAGCCCTCCCCTGAGTTAACCCAGATAACCAGCCAACCCACCGCTGAGCGGACTGATACCTCGATCGGCGAAAGCAGCCCTCTCAAAGCGAACCAGGTCGAGGCACTGTCGCCGATTTCACCCACGTTTCTCAATGACATCATTAACGCAACAGCGGATCCCCTGTTTGTTAAAGACCGGCAACATCGATACATTGTTTTGAATGATGCCTACTGTACCTTTATGGGTTGGCACCGTCCTGATGTCATTGGGCTTAACGACCACGATGTGTTTCCTGATGCAGCGCAGGCCGATTTTTTTCGCGACCTGGACGAGATCGTGCTTGTTGCAGGCGACGATCGCGAAGATGAAGAAATCATCACCAATACCCACGGCGGTACCCATATTTTCTCGACCAAGAAAACGTGTCTTCACGATGCCGCCGGCAACCGTTTTATGGTGGGTACCATGCGCGATATTACGGCCTTAAAGCAGGCAGAAGAAGACCTGAAACGGGCCAAAGAAGACCTGGAGCGACGGGTAGAAGAACGCACCGCCGAGCTGCAGCAAACTGTGCTTCAGCTCCAACAGGAGATCCATGAGCGGCAGGCAGCGCTGCACGAGCGCAAACAGGCAGAAGCCAAACTGCAATACACCCGTAAGTTTTTGGAATCCGTCCTCAAAACGCTTCCGGTCGCTGTCATTGCCAAAGAGTCCAGCGATCTTCGCTACGTATTGTGGAACCCTGCCGCCGAAGCCGTACTTGGGGCAACAGCCAAAGAAATGATGGGCAAAAATGCATATGATATCTTGCCGCCGGAGCAGGCCGCAGCCCTGATAGAGAACGATCGCCAGGTATTAAAAAGCCGACAGATCCTGGATATTCCTGAAGAACTGATCCAGACCAGCAGCGGCGAATCACGCATTTTACACACCAAGAAGACCGCTGTTGTGGATGAAGACGGCAAACCACAATATCTGCTGGCTATTACTGAAGACATTACCGATCGCAAA
>JAJPKC010000469.1 GCA_021323955.1 Oscillatoriales cyanobacterium Centralia_MAG_596
ATCGTTTTACAAATTGGCGATCCGTTTTATTACTACACAACCGCACCTCACAATGCAAACGCAACCAGCTAACCATCTTTGCACCGGCGCGGATAAATTGGCGGTAGTAAGTATGCCTGGGCATCTTGTGAGACAGCGTGATCGCATTACCAGGTTTCCCCAAAGGGACGAACTTCCATCTCAAACGTCCAGGCTGATGGCTTTTGCTGCGTGATGCCAAACACGACGTCGGCAATCTCATCGGGTTGGGCGAAGAAATCGTCGGGTTTATCCGGCATCATCTTGCGCGTTGCGGGCGTATCGACAACGGCATCGATCATCACCAGCGAAACATGAATCCCCGCTGGCCAGAGATGTCTTGCCATTGATTCGGCTAAACTACGCTGGGCGGCTTTGGCGGGAGCGAAAGCGGCTGTTTTTGCCCCCCCTCGCCGGGACGCGGTCGCACCAATCAAGACAATATTGCCGCTCCCGGCTTGCTTCAGCGCGGGAATGACTTGTTTGGCTACCAGGAACGCACCGAACGCATTGACGCGCCAACTGTGCTCAAACTCCTCAGCGGTGATTTCTTCAATACTGCGCCAGACTCCAGCTCCGGGATTATAGACCAGCGTCTCGACCGCACCCATCTCAGAGCGAATGGCGGCAAAGGTGGCTGCGATCGCGGTTGCATCGGTGACATCACAGCCATAGGCGCGGGCATCCGGCAATGCTGCCGCTAACGGTTGAATCGTCTCCACACTCCGAGCTAGCAGTGCCACCTGATAGCCTTCCTGGGCAAACTTGCGGGCAAAGGCTGCCCCGTTTCCTGGTCCAACACCCACAATCACACAGACGGGTTTGTTTGTTTGTGAACTCATTATGTTTACTCTTGCCAGTGAGGCGGAATGGTTTTAGCAAAGTAGGGTAACTGCTCAATCCGATGCATGAAAGCAGTTAAATGGTCACCGATCGTCAGGGTAGAACTGAACTGGGGATATTTAGCCAGTAAGCGTTTGACGAGTGCCGGCAATGGATAAAATCCTAGATCTGCAATGGATAATGAACTGACGAAAAACTCGTTCTGTAACGCGGTCTCAAAGTAGGCTAATTCTCGTTGTATATTCTTGAGGGACGATTCAATGATGGTGGCATTGCCCATTCCATCCGCCCGAAAAACGGTCTGCTCCATCAACCGCCGAATGGGAGGATACAAATAGCTGTGAGCTTCAGCCAGAGTCCGACGGGCGATCGCTCGATCCTGAGCCGAACTGGGCAATAGGGGGCGATCGGGATAGACCTCTTCCAAATATTCCCCAATGGCAGCGGCTTCCCAGAGAGCCAATCCATCCTCCACCAGTACTGGCACCTTGCCACGCGGGTTCATGGTTAGATAAGCCGCTGTTTTCAAATCACCTCCCAATAGGGACATGAGTTTGAATTCGTAGGGAAGTTGTTTGTGTTCCAGTATCAGCCAGACGTACCAGGCAAAGGGAGAACCAGAACCGTAGTAAAAGGTGAGAGTCATGAGCCAATTCCTTTGAGTATAGTCAGCGCGATCGTCATTTGAGCAAAAAAGCCAGCTAAAAAGAGAACGGTACGAATGAAGGGCACTCCCAGCGAATACACAATAAAGTGAGCCGCGCGAACAAAGAAATACATGACACTGGCTCCAACCGTTGCCGGAGTACTGATACCCAGGATTGCCAGTGTTAACACGAGGGGCGCAAACACGACCAGATTTTCAACAGCGTTGGTGTGAGCGTGCATCATCCGACCTGCCCACTTTGCCTTGGGAGGGTGATCAAAATTGGGATTGCGTAAGGCACCCCAGACGCCATTTTCCACAATGCGATTGATAATGTAAGGCATCCAAAATAGCCCGGTCATGGTGGTAGTTAGCGTTAGCCAAAACAATTCTGGTTTCATTAGTGCCTCGTTGGGTGTTGTCACGTCCGATATAATGCATATTACTGGTATCAGATAGGTGAAACAATCACTCAAACGCCTATTTGCTTTGCCAAAACAACTGCAATGAAGATTCAAGACGATATTCTCAGTGATGTGCTGCGTTCCATGCGAATCAGCGGCAGTACGTTACTCAACGATGACTATGCCCCACCCTGGGCGATCGCCATTCCCGATGCAGAGCAAATGGCTGTTCTGCTGGAGGTCAAGGCAGGGGTGCGAGTGGTCGCCTTTCACTTGGTGAAGCGTGGCTCGATTGAAATGACAGCCTCTGATGGCAAGTCCATCCGTGCAGAGGCGGGCGAAATCATCATTGGCTTTGGAGGGTTAGCCCATCAAATTTCCCAGGGGCCTGCGCGATCGAGTTTGACTGTAGCAACCCTTTTAGCCGGCGATGCCAATATCTTTGCACCGAGTTACAAAGACGAGATGCGCTACACCTCCCTCACCTGTGGCGTATTTTTATTGCATGATGTTGAACTCAACCCACTCTTTGCGGCACTGCCACCCTGGTTGCATCTCTCAACTCGCTCGCTCACCGGCGGACGTAACTTTGCCCTGGTGGCTGAAAGCCTGACGCAAGAAGTCGATCAGGCGCTTATGGGTAGCGGCTATGTCATCGATCGACTGCTGGAATTACTCGGCGCTGAAGCCATCCGCTCTTATATGAAACTCACACCCATCCAGACAACGGGGTGGATCAACGGGTTGAACGATCCGGTTGTAGAAGGTGCGATCGCCCTGATCCATGCCAATCCCGGTGCTGGTTGGACGGTGCAGCGGTTAGCAGCGGGTATGAGTCTGTCGCCTTCCCGCTTTGCGGCTCGATTCGTGGCCGCGATTGGCGATAGCCCCATGTCATACGTGACAAAATGGCGCATGAATGTGGCCAGTCGGCTGTTAACTCAAACTCAGCAAGGAGTACAGGAGATTGCAACGGCAGTTGGTTACGAGAGTTCAGCTGCCTTTAATCGTGCCTTCAAAAAGCATCTGGGATTACCACCCGCTGCGTGGCGCTCGCACCGTGCTTAACGGCGCTTATAGGTGGCGAAAAATTTGAACCAGAAACCACATCACATTCCCTAAAATCTATTTATTCCTGATATGCAAGATAAGTGTACAGTAACTTTTTACTTGTTGTGGGAACACATTAGGGCGCGTCATCAATTCAGCTCAAAAACCTTTGGTATCAGCAGTGTCGCGCCCGTCCTAACACATCAGGCTAGGGGCTGAAACCCCTACTGAAAACAATGTGTAGCCGTAATTGATGACAGCCCCTAGTGTTGTTAAAGCAGTCAAGCTAGACCTGGCTAACTTTTTGACTAAAACCAGCTTGGTCATCCTGATGATCTGCTGATCGGTTTTTCGCAACCGATCAGCAGCAAACCTACAGCAGCAGCAGTTTGCCGAGCAACACAAATTTGTCTCGCTATCATTTAATGTGGTACTGTACACTTGCTCGCGTGAGGACGAGACTGTCTCGCGTGAGGAAAAAGTGCTGCCAGGAGCGGTAGCTGCCACTTTTGTGGCTGTGCAGCGGCTGGTCATAGGCATGATAGTTGGCTTGCGCACTCACCAGTACTCAGCGAGTCATGTCACTACCGAAGCACTAGTGGGCGTGGGGCAGGAAGCGCTCGGTGATTGACACACCTTTGTCTCTTTAGCAGGGCATGGCGGACGGATCGCCTTGACCATCAAAAGAGACTGGCAAAATCCCCGCAGGCACGGGAGGGAGAGTAGCTCGCAGCAGGGTCATCCTCATCATCCAGCCAGGACTCGGATAGTCTCGCCCTCGCCTCCTCTTTTGTCAGGAGCTGTTGCGTGATCGTCCAGGCGATTGCTGCGCTCACTTCCAGGTTGCGCTCCAGAACGTTGGGAAAAAAGAACAAAGGTTCTAGTGACACGCGCGTCTGCTGGTGCTGCTTCAGGTGTGACCAGAGTGAGAGCAGTTGGGCACTCGTGTGTAACCCACGCCCATCCATGAAGGTATCGTCACCAAGTTTAACCACCGTATGGACAAAGTCGCCTACATCCTCGTTATCAACGTTGACCTCGACGTAATGGATCTCACCGCCTGCCACCTGTTGGATCGCTTTCGCAATCAGCCAACACCCACCGTTCAAGAAACCCACACGATAGCCGTAATAAGCAAACAAGCTGCGGCATGGTGGTGTCTCTGGCGCTGAATGTGCGCACGGAAGGGATGGGAATGCGGGCAACGGGGCGTTCTTTTGGTAAATCACACTCCACGATTAGCCGTTGGGAACGAC
>JAJPKC010000013.1 GCA_021323955.1 Oscillatoriales cyanobacterium Centralia_MAG_596
CATCATTCCCAGAGGTTCCAATGCGTTTGTCCGATTCATTCAGGACAATACCCGCATCCCGGTGCTGGGACATGCCGATGGGATCTGCCATCTTTACGTGGATACCGCAGCCGATGTCCAAAAAGCCGTGGCGATCGCGGTGGATGCCAAAACGCAGTATCCGGCGGCGTGTAACGCGATCGAAACCCTGCTGGTGCATCAGGCGATCGCCTCAGAGTTTTTGCTGGAAGCGGTAGTGGCGCTCCAGTTGCGGAATGTTGAACTGCGCGGCGACGATCGCACCCGCGAAATCCTGGATATTGCGGCGGCGACTGAGGCCGATTGGTCTACCGAGTACAGCGACCTGATCCTGGCGATCAAAATTGTCGATTCGCTGGATGACGCGATCGCCCATATCAACACCTACGGTTCTCGCCATACTGAAGCGATCGCCACCGAAAACTCCCAAACGGCAGCGGCCTTCATCGCCCAGGTTGATGCAGCCGGTGTGTTTCATAATTGCTCTACGCGCTTTGCCGATGGCTTCCGCTATGGGTTTGGAGCTGAAGTGGGCATTAGTACGCAGAAGATGCCGCCACGCGGCCCGGTCGGTCTGGAAGGGCTGGTGACGTACAAATATCAGCTAGTGGGCAACGGGCAGATTGTCGCCACTTACACGGGGACAAATGCGAAACCCTTTACCCACCAGGATGTGTGAAAAATTCCGGTAGGCAAGAAGCGGTGCCCTGCCATTACGGTAGCCGTCTGGGTAGCTATCTTGAGGTTGCTTCCGCGGCCGCCTGGGCGATCGCGCCGAGCTGAAATCCCGGTGGATACGCGCCGTCCTGCTTAATTTGTTTGATGAGCGTGTCCGAAATCGGGATGTTCATTTTTTGCGTCAGGGCGCGTACGACATCCCCCCGATCAATCACGCCAGCCACTGCACCCGCTGGCGAAAGTACCGTGATTTGCTTCAACTGGTGCGATTCCATCTTTTGAATCACATCCACCATGGAAGTTGGTTCTGTAACCGTTGGGATAGTCGTGAGTGGCCGCACAATGTGATGGAGCGTTTGCGTGTCCCACTGGCTGCGTTCAATGTGGTGCAGGTCTTCAACCGTAACCATCCCCCGGTAACGGCCATCGGATGCCGCAAAGTAGATCCCGAGACGGGCCGTGTCCAACACGTAGGTATCGGCAAACTGTCGCAGTGTCATATCGGCATCCACCACGCGGAACTCCCGCGTCATCGCGTCAGCAGCCTTAATTTTGAGCAGCGTTTCCTGGAGATCGGTGAGTCGATCGTAATTGGTCGCATTCCGCACACCGAACCAGCCCAGTAAAATAAGCCAGAGTCCACTGGCGGCACCCCTCAAGAACCAGGACAGTCCCAGCAAAATGGCCAACCAGCCCAGAAGCTTGCCAGCGCGCGCCCCCCAGTGCACGCCCTGAAAGCGATCGCCCGTAAATTTCCACACAGCGGCTTTCAAGATCTGGCCACCGTCGAGCGGCAGCCCCGGGATCAAATTGAACAGCGCCAGCACCAGGTTAATGACCGCTAGATTCGCGATGATGACCGTGACCGGATTGGTGTTATTTGGAATAATCGCTGCCAAAAGCCCCAGCAGGGCTGATAATCCAAAACTCACCAGCGGCCCCGCGATCGCTACCTGAAACGCTTTGCCCGGTGTCTTTGACTCTTGCTCAATGGAGGCAATGCCGCCAAACAAGAACAGCGTAATGGAATTGACCTTGATGCCCTGCGATCGCGCCACCAGGCTATGGCCCAGTTCATGCAGCACCACCGACGCAAATAGCAGTAACGCCATCAGCATACCTGCCGCGTACGCCATACCCGCTCCCCACTGCGGAAACTCTGCTTGCCAGGGCCGTCCCCAGGTAATGGCCACCAGAATCAAAACGCCAAACCAGGATGGATCAATAAAGAATGGGATGCCAAACAGGGAACCAACCCGCAAACCTGACTGCATAACAGACCTCTCCCTACAGTATCGAAATCAGTTTTGAACTGCCGATGGCAGAGCAACAATCGCACGTTTCCAGGCGACTAACTGGTTTCTCTGTCTACTTCTAGGATAAGGGATGCACCTGCCGCTGGCGATCGCGCTGGAACCGGATAACCGAACGTTAGCCGCCAATGGTCAAACAAAAACCCCAGCACAAGGCTGGGGCAGACTTCTTCGAGGTCGTTTTGACAGCATGTCTAGGAAGAAGCTTGGAATGCGAAGGCAAAATTGTGAAATAAGAAAGCCCCAGGGATGGGTCTGGGGCGAATTTCTGCTGGCAGCAAGAGCGCGATCAACAGTAGAAAACCCTGAAGCGAATCGAACGCGCTCTAACAACCAACGAAGTCACTACACTTGAAGCTGATTGAGCACCCAGCACCCGAAGCTACCGCTGGCGTGGGCCATAGAAGCATACGGTGAAGACGATTTTGGCAGGAACAGCCAGCAATCAGCTCTGGCGCACCGGATGCAGAACAGCACCCCTGAAGCCAGAAGCAACTGAACTTAAAAAATGGAACACCGACGAGCCGACGCATGAAATCCTGGCATTTGTAATCGCTCTTTTGTTAGTTCTCTTAGTTAAGTAAGAGTAGATTAGTGCGGCTGTGCCGAAAATACTTTCCGATGTGATGCAAGTAACTTTCCAGTTTTGGAAAGTCTGGTCAGAGTTTAAAGTCCGGCACACGATCGTCCCAAAATGACCTCACCACTCGCTAAACGGTAAATGCCGTCAATCTCAACCAGATTCCTGTGATCAGGGGGAGCATTGCCCTTAAGGCCAGTGGTATCTTGACCAGTGGTATCCTGACCGGACGCGATCGGCATTACCGCATAGGTCGGAAAAGGGGCCGTTGCCAGATCGTCAGGGGCATTGGGCAATCCTCCTGCCCCCGTGACCAGAAAACGGCCCTGACGATACGTGTGTGCAATACAGCTATTGGCGATCAATCGGCTCGTATCAATGACTTCACTGGGCAACTGAGCCAGATTATTGGGGATCAGCGTTACATCGGGCAGCGTCACCACGCCGGAACGCAGTCGTCCACTGGCGTTGACATCCACACGCCCATTTCCGTCTAACGCTGCGGGATCAGTGTAGGCAAGGGTGGGCCGATAGCGAAAGCCAAAAAACGCCGGGGTATTGAGCGTAATGTTGCCCCCACTGCCATCCCGTGAAAAGGCCAGAATGTCGCTATCATCAAGCGCCACGATCACGGCTGCGCCCAGCACAATATTGCCCCCCCCGCCCGCGCCGCTAAAGACGCTGGTTGTGATGTCGCTGTTTCCCTGAAGCGCGATCGCGCGCGCGCTGATTGCAATGTTGCCCCCCGCAGACTGGGTCGATGTCGTCAGGATCTGGCTATTTTGAGCTTGCAGACGGTTGCGTAGGCGAATGGCAATATTTCCGGCTCTGCCTGCACCACTACTTTGGGCAGAAATGGTTGCCCCATCCTGCAGCGTGAGCGATCGCGCATTCACATTGACATCGCCCCCATTGCCGTTCGCCACGGTTGTGCTGAATAGGCCACTGGCAAGCCCCAACGCTGTATTTTTGCCCGCAATACGAACGTTTTGGTCAGTCGTGATCTGGATACTGCCAGCCCTTGCCGATCCCAGCGTATTGGCTTGAAATTGGGCCCCATTCGTCAAAGACAGCGATCGCGCTGTAACGGTGATATCGCTGTTGCCAGTTGCGTTGGCTCCAGTGCGACTGAAGATCCCACCGGGAAATCCATCAGACGCCACCCCGTCAAAGCTCACGTCACCAGTGGCCGCGATCGTCACTCCGGCGGCCTTGCCGATGCCTAACGTGCTGGCCGCGATCGCGGCACCATTAATGACAGTCAGAGAATCGACGGCCAACCGGATCTGACCGCTATTACCCTTGGCGATGCGCGTAACGCTGCCAAAAATACCCGTTGAGAAATGAGAGGGTGACTGCCCATCGAGCAGGACAGGCCCCGCTACGCGAATATCGACGGCCCCTGCATTGCCCTGCCCAAACGTGCTGGCAACCAACGCCGCGCTGTTTCTGAGTGACAGCGATCGCGCTGCCAGCGTGATGCCGCCGCTATTGCCGATCGCCCCATCGCCAATAAACGTGTAAATTCCGCCGGGATCAGCGAGGTTGCCCGATGGATCGCCATCCAGGGTAATGGCACCAGCCGATCGAATCTGGATCTTGCCGGCATTGCCCTGACTCTGTTGGCTGGTGCTGGCATCGAGCCGTGCGCCATTCCCAATGGATAGCGATCCGGCGGTAATCGTTAATCCGCCGCTGTTGCCATTTCCGGGTTGACCGGGATTGTTGCCAAATGGTGGAATGCCAACCCCTGTGTAGGCACCACTGGGGAACTGATCCACTGGCCCCACGCTATCAAACTGCACTTTACCCCGCGTCGTAATGCTCACACTGCCCGCGTTGCCAGTTCCGAGCGTATTGGCACTCAGGACAGCGCCATGCGTGACCAACAGTGAGTCAGCAACGATATTGATACCGCCGCTGTTGCCCACGGCCCCCGCATTGACCTGGCTGTAAGTGCCACCCGATCGCCCACGCCCGTCCTCGCCATCAAAAACGACGGCCCCAGGCGATCGAATCGTGACCGTACCACTGTTACCGCGACCAAAGGTACTGGCGTTTACCTGCGAGCCATCCTTGAGCAGGACTGACCCGGCGTCGATCGTGACGTTGCCACTGTCACCGATCCCCCCGGCAGTCGTCGAGTTAGCGATAAAGCTGCCATCGGTCAGGGTCAAAGCGCCGGGTACCGCGATCGTGATGTCACCGGCCTTGCCAACGCTAGCCCCACCAGCGGCAATACCACCCCTCAGGATGCTGCGATTAGCCAGACTGAGATTTTGTGCCTGGATGGTGATGCTACCGCCCGATCGCACATTGATCGCCGATCCATTGATCAGCGATACATCCGCCAGGGACGGGGACGCTGTGCCAAAGCCAAGCTGGAGTGTGTTACTGCCGCCTTTTAACGTAACGGTGCCCGTGCCAACAAGCCCGCCCAGTTCAACCTGCCCCCCCGGTGCCAGCAGCCCCCCGCCGTTCAGCAAAATATTGCCGCCAACGAGCGCCAGACTCCGCCCTGCGGGCACCTGAAGCGTAGCCTGACTGACGATCGCCTGAGTCACGATCTGGTTGAACAACAGTGCCGAAGGGTCAACCGTCAACAGACCAGGCACATTAGGGATTGTGGCGCTATAGGTGCCCTGGTTCCCAAACCCAATCGCGCTGGCTGTTGTGACCAGGAAAGTACCGCCAATGTTGAGGGCGGCATTTGGCCCCAAAAGAACGCCGCTGGGATTGATGAAGAACAGATTGGCGTTGCCATTGGCGCGAACCACGCCGTCAATTTGCGATCGCTGGCCACCCGTGACGCGGCCGATGATATTGGTGATGTTAGCTGCATTATTAAAAAAGGCCGTTTCGCCCTGACGGAGCGAAAACTGACCAAAACTATGAAACAGGTTGCGATCGCGAACGGCCCCGCCATCAATCTGAAAAAGGGGGCCAGGCGAGACCTGGGATCGTTCACCGATTGGCAGCGTGGCATCCGGCACAACCTGTGCGACGGCACTCTGTCCCAACCCGACCAGACTCATTAGCGTGAATTTGCCGATGCCCTGACAGGCCTTAGCTAGCCACCGCTGCGATCGATTGACCACCAACTGTGCCTCCTACAGAGCAACACCGTTCCGCAGGCCAGCACCAAAATCATGCCATGTGGTTGAAGACCTGAGGACTGTAAGTAAGGTCTAACCTGCAAGACGTTTCCTCACCATAAACGATGATGAAATTCTTTATCGTCAGGTTTTTATTTTGCTAAAGATTGTGGTGAAAAGAGTGTAGTTTTACAACAAAAAGGTACGTTTTTTGTTCGCAAAAGGTGCGTTTCCCATCTCAGTTCAGATGGGTGGCGTGGGCAAACAGCCGACCTGCTGGCCGACCTGGCGGCGATCGCTACAGTTGCCCTGAAGCGTCTCAATAGTCTAAAGTCCTTGATTTAGACTGCAACTGTTTTCTGGCTAAAAGGGTGTCATGCGCAACCGTCAGCGATCACGGTGCATTCTGGGGGGATTGTTTTTAACCAGCTTCGTTCTCTGTCTTTGGCTGGGACGTGTTTCTTTAGACACCGGCTTGATCCGTTGGGGGGAGGCGGCGATCGCCGAACCGGATCCGACGCAACTCACCCAGCAGGGGTGGGATCACTATCAGCGCGGTGATGTGCGGGGAGCGATCGATCGCTGGCAGACAGCGCTGCAGTTAACGTCAGCCGCACCGTCAGACGCGAGAGCCACCATTTTGAAATATCTCGCCCGTGCTGACCAGCAGATCGGCCAGGTTGATCAGGCGATCGTCCATCTGAATCGACTCATTAGCGATTATCGCCAGCTTGGCAATACGCTCCAGGTTGGCCGAATGTTAGCTGAACAGGCACAGGTGTACAGCAGTATCGGGCAACACCGCAAGGCGATCGCGCTGCTGTGTGGCGAGCTGGCCCCCCATACCGACTGTTCTGCTAACAGCGCGATCGCCATTGCCCGTGCCCAGTCGGATACCCCTGGCTTAATTGCAGCGCTGGGGAGTCTGGGCAATGCCCATCGACTCAGCGGCGACTATCAGCAGGCCATCCGGGATTTAGAAGCAACGCTGTCGTTAGCGACAGCCATCAAGCACCCGCCCTATATTGACTCTGCCCTGACTGAGTTGGGCAATACCTATGCCAGTCTGGTCAAGCAAGACAATCGCCGTCGTCAGTACGCCGAGCAGTCCAGCGATACGCGGCAGGCGCAACGGTTTGGGCAAAATGCGCTGCGTCACAACGCAATCGCGATCGCTTACTTTCAAGCCAGCCTCACCCAGGCGCAGACTCAAAAAAATGCGGCAGCTGAACTGCGATCGCTGCTGAATTTGATTGTGCCTCTGCAACGAGTCCAGGGAAGCCAAACCCCAGACAGTCGTTCACAAACTAGCGGCACGACCGGGAGCCTTTTCCGTCAACCTTCTTCCGCCAAACCTTCTTCACGCCTCTCGCTTCCCGCTCCCCAGGCGCTACTGCATCAGGCTCAAACGCAACTGAACCGACTCCCCGATTCCCGCGAGAAGGCATACGCGGCGATTCGGTTGGCATCGCTGACGCAACTGGTGCTGACGCCATCCGCGGATCTCGATAGCGACCCGGCTACCAACTGCTTTACGACCGACATTGATGCGCCCGTGACCGGACTGTTGAAGCAGGCCGTCACGATCGCGCGTCGAATTCAGGATGTTCAGTCGGAGGCTTTTGCATTGGGGCGTTTGGGACATTTGTATGAATGTCATGGGGACTATAAGCTGGCGCTTGCTTTGACCCAACAGGCCCAGCTTGTCGCCGCCAATCAGGAAAACCGCTATCTCTGGGAATGGCAGGTGGGGCGCATTTTACAAGCAGATGGCAAATTGACGCAGGCGATCGCGGCCTATGACACGGCGGTAACCACCCTGGAAAGCATTCGTGGTGATCTGGCGATCGCCAGTCGCGATTTTCAGTTCGACTTCCGTGACACCGTGGAACCTGTCTACCGAGAACTAACGGCGCTCTATCTGGAGCGGGCCACCCAGAAGTCTCCCCGCCCCGAGCGATCAGTGGCAAACAAACAGGTGCGTGAAACCCTCCCGATCGCGGCGTCTGCACGGTCAGTCGAAGCGGCCCTTGAAACAATTGATCGCTTGCGTCTGGCAGAGCTCCGAAACTACTTTGGTGAGGACTGTACCCTTGAAACCGTGACGACGAAACCCGTCACGTTAATCGATCAAAAAACGGCGGTCTTGAGTTCGGTTCTGCTCGACAACTGGGTTGCGGTCATTCTGACGTTGCCCACAACTGATCAGGGATTGCGGTCACAGGTTCACTGGCTGCCGGTCACTAGCGGCGATGTCAGGGCCACAGTCAACGACTTGCGGCTAAAGCTCGAGAAGCGCTCCGATCTGGCTAATACTTACCTATCGCCGTCGCAACAACTGTACGACTGGTTGATCCGTCCCTTTGCTGGTGCTCTCCGCAACGCCCAGATCGAAACGCTGGTGTTCATTCAGGACGGCATCCTGCGCAGTATTCCCATGGCGGCCCTGCATGATGGGAAACAGTTTCTGGTCGAACGGTACGCGATCGCCAGCACACTCAGTTTGACGTTGGTCGATCCGACGCCGATCGATCGTCAGGCCATGCGCGTCCTGGGCTTTGGGTTAACGCAGCCAGCCGTGGTTGAAGGGCCGACCTTCTTCGCCCCACTCAGCTCTGTCAAGACAGAGATTGACCGCATTGTGGAGGCCATTCCCGGCAGCAAAGGGCTGCTTGACCAGAACTTTACTGTCAGGCGTCTAGAGCAGGAGCTCACGCAAAACATGTTTCCCATTGTGCATCTGGCAACACACGGCAGGTTTGGCATCGATTCGCGGGAAACGTTCTTGGTGACAGGGGGGCGATTGTTAGCCGAGAGGGATGCAGGAACGCGGGACACTGGCACAACGCGATGGCGGGATGAGGAATCGCTGTTGCCCGCTGCTGCTATTCCCGGAGTGGCCCTGCCGGCTGTTCCTCCTCCAGGGGTGAACAGCCAGCCAGTCGCCCAGACGATCCCTCAAACCTATAATGAGACACTGACGATGAATGCGCTTTATCAGATGATTCGCACGATCGGACGTGGGCAGCCGCTAGAACTCCTGACCCTGACGGCCTGCGAGACAGCCGCCGGGAGCGATCGCGATGCGCTGGGGATTGCGGGGATCTCGCTACAGGCTGGCGCACGCAGCACGATCGCATCCCTCTGGCAGGTTGATGACCAGGCCACCGCTGAACTGGTGACGCACTTTTATCGATCGCTCCATCAAGGCATGAGTCGTGCCAAAGCGCTGCAGTCCGCTCAAAAGACCTGGCTGCAAGCGCATACGAGTGAGCGTCGCCATCCCGGCTACTGGGCCGCGTTGATTCTGGTGGGAAACTGGCTGTAGTAGCCGTCCCAGAAGCGTTGCCACGACCTGGGGGTGATGCGACAGTCTGGGGTGATGCAACAGCCGTTGCCATTCAAGGTGTGGCAGAGGCGTTTAGCAGAAGCCAATCAGAAAGCCGATCCAGCCTCAGTGTTTAGCCAATTGGTTTTAGGCCGCAGCGTTCTGACCAGGGCTTTTCTGGCCCCCCGTCCATCATGATCGAACTCACGCTAAGTTAGAGAACCAGGTTTACTCAAGAGATGCATGATTCCCGACTCCGATCGCTATTGGCTGAAAAATGTTCACGTCCCAAGTTCGTTACTCGTCCAAGACCAGATCGGTCAAGCCCAAACCGCACCCTCCCCACACCCCGCATCGCCTGACTTCACCGCCGTTGACATTGAAATTGCCGATCGCACGATCGCGCACATCGCTCCTGCTGGAACCCGTGACATCACCAGTCCATCGGTTGATCGGCGCGGCGGCATTGGGTTTCCCTGCTTCGTGGATCTACACACGCATTTAGACAAAGGGCACACCTGGGACCGTACTGCCAATCCCGATTGCACCTTTAGTGGCGCGGTCGCAGCGCTTCAGTCCGATGCAAAGCACTGGGCCGCTGATGATGTGCATCGCCGCATGGAGTTTGGGCTGAAATGCAGCTATGCGCACGGCAGCAAAGCCATTCGTACCCATATTGATGCGTCCGGTGAGCAAGCCAACATCAGTCTCGGCGTGTTTAAGACCCTGCAAGCAGAATGGCGCGATCGCTTGATTTTACAGGCCGTAACGTTGGTGCCGCTGGACTATTATTTAACGCCTGCAGGTGTGCAACTGGCCGATCAGATTACGGCGATTGGCGGTGTGTTGGGGGGTGTTGCCTATATGAATCCCGACATTGCCACCCAGGTCGATCGGGCATTTACCCTGGCCAAAGAACGCAATCTCAATCTGGACTTCCATGCGGATGAAACCGCTGACCCCGACTCCACGACCCTGCGAATTATTGCGGAAGCGACCCTGCGGCACCAGTTTCAGGGACGTGTTGTGTGTGGGCACTGCTGTAGCCTGTCCGTGCAACACCCGGAATCAGTGGCCAGTACGATTTCCCTGGTGAAGGAAGCCGGTATTGGCATTGTCAGCTTGCCCCTGTGTAATCTTTATCTGCAAGACCGGCAAACCGGACGAACCCCGCGCTGGCGGGGTGTGACACTGCTGCACGAGCTAAAACAGGCCGGAGTTCCGGTTGCGATCGCCAGTGACAATTGCCGTGACCCATTTCATGGCTTTGGCGATCACGATGGTCTGGAGGTCTTCAGCCAGTCAGTCAAAATTGCTCATCTCGATCGGCCCTATGGCACCTGGTGTCAGGCTATTACCAGGACGCCTGCCGATCTCATGGGGCTACCAACCGTGGGACGGATTGGTGTGGGACTACCAGCCGATCTCGTTTTATTTAAGGCCCGTCGGTACAGTGAACTCCTGTCGCGTCCCCAGCACGATCGCATTGTGATTCGTGACGGTGTGGCCATTGATACGACCTTGCCTGACTACAGCGAACTCGATGATGTGACTGCAAAGGGGGAGATCTAATGCCTGAACCGGAAGTCTACACACCGCAATTGGCCGTTACGCTGGGCGATCCGGCGGGGATCGGCCCGGAGGTTATCCTCAAGGCGCTCGCGCATCCTGTGCGGCTCCCGCCGTGCAAAATTACGGTTGTGGGTAGTCGATCGCGCCTCATAGCAACCTACCACCAGTTGCGATCGCGCATCCCCGCCGCTGATCTGGCGCACCCCGATCAGCTACACATTCTGGATGTTGCCGATC
>JAJPKC010000212.1 GCA_021323955.1 Oscillatoriales cyanobacterium Centralia_MAG_596
TTCAATAAATTGGTAAGCGATCGCGTTGTCAAACGGGGGCAACTGGTCTTGCAACCGCGCCAACTCTTCTAAATAGTCAGGGGGAACCAGATCGGGGCGGGTAGAAAGCGCCTGCCCAACTTTGATGAACGCAGGCCCAAGCTTCGTCAAAATTTCTCGCAGCCGCACTGCCTGCTGTTTGTGCTTGCGTGCGCTAAAGCCCGTCCGCGTATACCACCACCAGGTCACACCGAAAGTGATAAAAGGCCAGAAAATCTGTACAATTCGTCCCCACACCTGAAACGGGCGATTGCGGTACTGGGCCGCGATCACCTCTGGGTCATAGCGTAAGGGGATATGCTCATCGTCTGGCTCAACGGCCACCGCTCCCCCCGGTTCAGCATCTAACTGTACGTCCTCCGGCAGCCACGTGGGAGTGATAGGCGCATCAACTGTTTCGTGCTGGTAGCGAGGCATGGACTCAACCGTCGGATAGTCTGATACGAATGAAGCCGATTGAGAGGGTGCAGCCTTTACATTCATGATTTGCGGCAGGTAGGAGCGGTTGTAACGTATTGTAACAAGAGTTTCGTCAGACGATCGGTTTCGGGAGGATACCCGAGGTTCAATTGTCCTCTCTCAAGTTAAGCACTATGACTCCATCTTTACTCTGCCCAAAGGACAAATGTATGGTGGATTTCCGTACTATCTATTGCTATTGCCCATCAAGGGGGGGAGGCCTGTCAGAATGCTGGCCCAGATCACTTCACTGGTTGCCCCACTTACAGCTTACGCGGGCTTCAAGACGGGTCTTTGCGGTCACGCATCACTTGCAGTGCCTGCACCACGTTTGCCAAGACCCCTTCCCAGTCGCCGGGAGTCGTCTGGCGAAACAACCGCATCGTCGGATACCAGGGGCTATCTTCGCGATCGACCAGCCAACGCCAGTCACCCGAAAGTGGCAGGACGACCCACACCGGTTTTGCCAGTGCTCCCGCAAGATGCGCAACCGCCGTATCAACCGTAATTACGAGGTCTAGCTGCGCGATCGCCGCGGCCGTGTCGGCAAAATCTTGCAGGTGTGCACTCAGGTCATGCAGCCAGTCTTGAAAGCCACACTGCACAATGTCGGCGGCATGAAGGCCAACCTGAAGGCTATAAAACGTGACGCCGGGTACGGAGCGAAGTTTGCCAAAGACTGGCAGCGGTGCGGTTCGATTGTGATATGACTTGAGCAATTTCGGGCTTTTGAGCGCTTCACTGGCCCAGACCAGGCCAACGTTGAGTGGCGATGCAGCCAGAGCTGGCGGGGCGATCGGCGGTTTAAGGTAAGGCGTCTGACGCGGAATGGTTTCTACCGTAGTTTGAAAGGCGCGCGGCAGGCTCATCAATGGGCAATAGACATCAAATTTAGGCAGCGGCTCATCGTCAGGAATTAACGCGTCAATGCCTGAGACGGTGGCGAACAGCCGGATTAAAGATGCTGGACAGGTCACAATAACGCGGCCTGCCCGCTCGGCGACCAGCGGCGCATACCGAATAAATTGAATCGAATCGCCCATGCCCTGTTCCGTACCCAGCAGGATCGTTTGCTGGGTGATTGCCTCCCCATGCCACAGCTTCCCCGGTAAAGACGGCGGGTTCAGCTCGGGGCATCGCCACCGCCACTCATACTCAGCAAACCCTCGGTTGAAGTCACCAGCGGCCAGAAGCGCAACACCCAGGTTAAAGTGTGCGCGTGCGTAGTCGGGGTCAATGGCGATCGCGCGTTCAAAGTGTGTAATAGCGCTCTCCAACGCATTCTGTTCGTACAGGAGATTACCCAGGTTGTTATGTGCTTCGGCAACCTCTGGCGCGATTGCGATCGCCTGCTGCAGGTGCACAACAGCCGCATCCCTCTGGTCAAGCGCTTGCAGACTCAACGCCAGGTTGTTGTGAGCGGCGGCCCAGTTTGGTCGGAGTAACAGCGCCTGTCGATAGTTATTTGCCGCCAGCGGCCATTGGTTTAAGTCCCGCATGGCGTTGCCCAAATTAAAATATACGTCTGGGTTGTGGGGCTGAAGCTTGAGGGAGGTCTGATAGTGCTCAAAGGCCGCGTCTACAAAGCGTTGTGCCTGCTCTTGCAGCACATTCCCTAAATTGCTGTGAGTCTGGGCATTGTTGGGCTCCAGCGCGATCGCCTGCCGATAGTGGGCGATCGCGCCGTCCAGGTCGCCGTTTGCCCTCAATGCATTGCCAAGATTGGCGTGGGCTTTGGCATAATCGGGCTTGAGCGCGATCGCCTGCTGGTAGTGCGCGATCGCCGACTCGATCTGCCCCTGCTTGAGCGCTAAATTGCCCGCGTTAAAGTGGGTGGGTGCATGATATGGATTCAGCGCCAGCGATCGGTGAAAGTGGTTAGCCGCTCCCGCAAAATCGCCCTGCTCCTGCAATACCACGGCCAAATTGCTGTGTGCTTCAAAATGGGTTGGATCGAGAGCAATCACCCTTTGGTAATGCTGCACAGCCGATACCAGCCGACCCGTTTGAGTGGCGATCGCCCCCAGCAGGTGCAGCGCTGAGACAACGTTCGGTTGCTGCTCCAGCACTTGATGGCATAGCCATTCCGCCTGCACCAGATTTCCCGCTCGATAAGCGTGCATAGCCGTCGCCATCGCTTCAGAGATCGCTACCATTTAGAGGAGGAGTAGGGCATGGGGTATTTGGACGGAGGGAAAACGCGAAAAACCACTAAACGTTAGCAGCACATTGGAATACTGACGGTACACTACAACTGCATCCCCAAATTTTAGTCTAAAGGCATTTTCAATCGTCCCCTCCGTTACAGCAGAATGTAAAAGCAGCGCTTAAGGCTACACGCTCCCCTCCCTCGGCTTCTCCTACCATCCCTCCATTCGCTGATCCCACCCCCCTCACTTTTCCTTTGCCCATGTTGCTTTCCCTGCGAATTGAAAACTTCGCCCTGGTCGATTACCTGGAGTTAGGTTTAGGTACCGGGCTGACAGTGCTCACGGGCGAAACAGGTGCGGGCAAGTCGATTATTCTTGACGCGATCGACGCTGTTCTGGGCGGCAAAGTCACCAGCCGTGCCGTGCGCACTGGAGCCGATCGTGCCCTCGTTGAAGCGACCTTTCAGCTCGATCCTGATTTGAAGGATTGGCTGGAGCAGCAAGACATTCCGCCCACGGACGCGCCGCAATTGGTCTGTAGTCGGGAGATTGTTGCCAGTCAGAGCAGTCAGCGCAGTCGATCGCGCATCAACGGTGTACTGGTCAACAAACAGCAGATGGAGCAGTTGCGCGATCGACTGGTGGAACTCACAGCTCAGGGACAAACCGTTCAGATCGGGCAACCCCCGCTCCAGCGCGCATGGCTTGACAGCTACGGCGGCGAACCGTTGCTGAAGCAGCGATCGATCGTGGGAACGGCTTTTTTAGCATCCCAGCAAGCACTGCAAGCACTGGAAAAACGGCGGCGATCGGAGCAAGAACGGCTCCAACAGCTTGACCTGTTTGAGTATCAACTCAAGGAATTGACCGCTGCCAACCTCACCGAACCGGACGAACTAGATCAGCTGGAGCAAGAGCGCAAACGGCTCAGCCACAGCGTTGAGCTCCAGCACCAGAGCTATCAGGTCTATCAGGCCTTGTACCAAAACGACGAAGGGGCTGAAGCCTGTGCCGATTTGCTGGGCAAAGCTGAAACCACCCTCAGAGACATGGTTGAGTACGATACCCAAATTCAGCCCATCCTGGATCTGGTCAGTAATGCACTGGCGCAGGTGGAACAGGCCGGACGCGAAATTAATGTCTACGGCGAAACGCTAGAGGCTGACCCCCAGCGCCTTCAGGAAGTGCAGGAACGCATTGTTGAACTCAAGCAAATCTGCCGCAAATATGGCCCCACGCTGGGTGATGCGATCGCCCTCTATCAACGTCTCCAGGCTGACATGGACGAACTCACGGGCGGCGGGCAATCGCTTGAAGACCTGGAACGAACCTATCAAGAGCGACACGCCGCGCTCATTGATGCCTGTGCCACGCTGACTCAATTGCGTCAGGCAACCGCCAAAGACCTCGAAGAACGGTTGGTCAATGAACTGAAACCGCTGGCGATGGAGAAGGTAAAGTTTCAGGTAGACATCTCGCCCGCACCGCCATCGGCGCTAGGGGCCGATCGCGTCACCTTCCTGTTCAGCCCCAACCCCGGCGAACCCCTACAGCCATTGACTGAAATTGCCTCCGGTGGTGAAATGAGCCGGTTTCTTCTCGCTCTTCAGTCGAGCTTCTCCCAGATTGACCCCGTTGGTACGCTGGTGTTTGACGAAATTGACGTGGGGGTGTCTGGGCGGGTCACCCAGGCGATCGCCGAAAAACTCCATCAGCTCAGCCAGCACCACCAGGTGCTCTGTGTTACCCACCAACCGATCGTCGCCGCGATGGCAGACCAGCATTTGCGCGTCAGCAAGCAGGTCGTAGAGTCGGGCAAAGGCGAATGGACGGGTGATTCTGGCAAAAGTACTGCTAAGCGACGCAAGGAACCAGCGACCCAGGTGACCACGACGCCCGATCCACTGACCGATTCAATTCGAACCGTCGTCCGTGTGGCTTGCCTGGACAGCCAGCAGCGTCGCGAAGAATTGGCCCAGCTAGCGGGTGGTCAATCGACAGCGGGTAGCAATGGCGATATTGATGCGGTGGCGTATGCCTTTGCCGATTCGCTGCTGACGCAAGCGGCAAATCTCCGGCAGGCACGATCGCCGAAGTCCGAGCCTGCGCCGGTGCCGAAACCCGCAAAAGCCAAAATTTCGCGCAAGGGATGACGTCTGCAGAGTCAAACAGAGGTTCTGACTCTGGATCGGGCGGCCCTATCTGCTCGATAGCAACCAGATGTATTCTGGTTACCTGACTCCCGTTATGCAGCGATCGCCCTTTCCAGGCCCTATGTGGCAACAGCTGTTCTAACGCTGGCCCAGGAAGATCGCATCGCCTTCAATCACAGATCCCGTATCAGTAGGATGAGTCGTGCTCATCCTACCAATCGAACTGGGCGAAACAAATGCCAGGCCTCTGCGACAAGCGGCTTACCGACGATATGCGCCTGCTCGACCACGATAGGCTTCAAGCATGGTTTTCATCTCGGCCATCATTGCTTTCAGATCAGCGGCCATCGCCATCTGCTGCTGATAAACATCCTGTACAGTCGCGGTCCGTTTACCCGGCGACAAGATCGTGTCTAACTTCGTTCGATTTGTCAGCGTCTCGACCTGCGCGATGAGAATCTGTTGCTGTTTGTATAAATCGGTCGTCGTTGGTGTTTGACCCTCTGGAATAGACGTTAGCGCCTTCATCTCTGCCATCATCATTTTCATCTGTGCCATCATTGTCTGGAGTTCACCAGTCAGCACACGCTGTTCTTGAAACATCTGGTCGATCGACGCCGAATTAGCTTGAGCGATCGTCGGTGCTGGTGTTGTTGCACCACTGGGAATTGCTGTAGCTAAAATCAGCAAACTAGACAAAACACCGTAAGTAAGCTTTTTCATTGAATCTCCTTGAGCTATGCAATAGACTGAGGAACTTTGTGATCAAAATTCCGAATTGCATCGAATAAAATGAACATATAGCGCTTTCCAAGCCTATGCATGAGAAAGTGCTTAAAAATAAGCTAGGCGTGCATAAGAATTGCATTATCGAACAGCCGTTGATCGCTCGATTTAGACCAGAAAGCGGCTATCAATATTGCGTGTGGAAGTTAGTCACTTGCTCAAATTCGACTGGTAAATTGTCGCCGCTTCTCACAGCGATAAACGCCAGACTGCAGCCCATAGATTTGGGCTGGATGAAGGTGACAATGGCTTTGCGGTACACAGAATATCTGTCAGTGAAATTAGCCAGACGTGACGAATCACGCTCATTACTGAGGACATCCGCCACGCGCACGGTCTTAGGAATGCGAATTAAATCAGTCCGAAATTTGTCAGGGGCGAAGCCTTTGGCAGTCATCCAAGCGGCGATTAGACAGGCTTTGGCCCAAAGGCTTGGCCCGTACAGAGAAATGGCGGCTTTGATTCAATCCACAATCTTTAGTCGGCTATCTGACCGGCGATCTTTGCTCTGTGGGTTTGCTATTCATCCACGGATTGTCAAAATTGTCAGAAGCGGCTGTCGCCTCGTCAATGGCCTATTCAGGTGAGAGCACGGTAAACGCTTGCTCGATCGCGCTTAATGCTTGATTAACGTCGGCTTCTGTAACAATTAGTGGGGGGACAAAGCGAACGACTTTGGGACCGGCGGGCACTAACAGTAATCCCTGATCCATTGCCGATTGGACTACCGCAGATGCAGTCAGCGGCGAGTCGGCGGCAAGTTCTAAGCCGTTGATCAGCCCCCAACCGCGCACCTCGGTGATCGCGCTGGGGAATCGTTGGGCGATCGCCTGTAGACCGGATCGGAGTTGCTCTCCCCGATCGCGGACGTTGGACAGCAGATGGTCTTGCTCAATGGTTTGGCAGACAGACAGCGCGACACCACAGGCGAATGGATTGCCGCCAAAGGTGCTGGCGTGGTCGCCTGGCTGGAAGACATTGCAGAATGATTTACACAGCATCGCCCCAATGGGGATGCCGCCGCCCAGCCCCTTCGCCGAGGTGAAGATATCGGGTTCAATGCCAAGATTTTCGTAGCCCCAGAGCTGCCCGGATCGTCCCATCCCGACCTGCACTTCATCCAGAATGAGCAAGATCCCGCGCTCGTCGCAGAGCTGCCGGACGCGCTGGAAGTAGTCGCGATCGCCCGGACGCACCCCACCTTCACCCTGGAGCGCTTCCAGCATGATGGCCGCAACTCGCCGTTCAGTGCTGTCCAACGTATCGAGCGCTGTTTCCAGTGCCGCTATATCGTTGTAGGGGACGTAGTGAAACCCAGGCACCAGTGGGCTAAACCCTTTCTGATACTTGGGTTGCCCAGTCGCCGTAATTGTCGCCAGCGTACGCCCGTGGAAGCTGGCATGGGCGGTGATCACCACTGGATCAGCAATATTCAAAACCTCGTGTGCGTACTTCCGCGCCAGCTTGATTGCGCCTTCGTTGGCTTCCGCACCAGAGTTACAGAAAAAAACGCGATCGGCACAAGAGTGCTCCACCAGCCACTTCGCAAGGGCACCTTGCTGCGGCACATAGTAAAGGTTGGAGACATGGTGCAGCGTCTGGATCTGCTCCGTGACTGCCTGCACCATCACGGGATGGGCGTGCCCCAGCGTACAGGTAGCAATTCCAGCCACAAAGTCCAGATACTCGCGTCCCTCAGTATCCCACACACGGCAGCCTGAGCCACGCTCTAACGCGATCGGGTAGCGGGCGTAGGTCGTCATAACATGCTCGTTAAAGTCCTCGGGACTAAACGGGCTGGCGGTAGAAAGCGATGACGTTGCGATCGCCGGGAAAGGTTGGACTAGGGCTTCTGGACTCACCGAAATTAGCTCCTCAGACTGACACAACAGAAGAGTAGATTTTAAGCGACGGACTTTAAACTCTAGACTGTTTGAGTGTTCCAATACTAGATGCCTGGTATCCACTCAATTCAATCCGTCTGACTATAGCTTATCCATTTGGCAGCATCCTGCGCTGGCTCTAAGGTCAAGTTCCTATGACATCACTTATAGCGGTCATCAGCCACGAACAGTCGAGTGCAACGCAACTGGTCACTGTGCTCATTATCCTGCTGCTCGTCGCAACTGGCGTAGCGCTGATATCACGGCGGCTTCGCATCCCCTATGTAACCGGACTGGTTGTAGCTGGACTGGCAATTACCGAATTGCTGCCCCGTCGCATTGGACTCGATTCAGCCCTGATCCTTAATCTGTTCTTGCCGATTCTGCTGTTTGAAGCGGCCATCAACACCGATATCAGTCGCCTCCGCAGTACTGTCACCCCAGTGACGCTGTTAGCTGGCCCGGGTGTGGTGATCGCATCCGGAGTCACCGCTGCCATCTTAAAGTTTGGCTTGGGGTTGCCCTGGATTTCGGCACTGCTGGTCGGTATCATCCTGGCCATTACCGACACGGTTTCGGTCATCGCCGTCTTCAAAGAAGTCACAGTGCCACCGCGTCTGATCACCATTGTGGAAGGGGAAAGTCTGTTTAATGACGGCATGGCGCTGGTGCTATTTAGCCTGATCCTGAAAGTGAATGCAACGGGTTCGCTGACGCTGACCGATGGGGTTAAAGAACTGCTGGTCGTCATTTTGGGGGGTGGTCTGGTGGGTCTGGCGTTGGGCTACCTGGGTGTTGGACTCTATGCACGATCGAGTGACGCGCTGAGTAATATTCTGCTGACGGTCGCGATCGCCCTGGGGACGTTCCAACTGAGTCAGTTTTTTGGCATGTCAGGCGTAGTGGCTGTAGTGGTAGCAGGTCTGGTCGTCGGCAATCTGGAGCGATCGCAAACCGTCTCTGCGTCCAGCCGCATCACGGTACTCAGCTTCTGGGAGTATGCCGGTTTTGGCGTCAACACGTTCATCTTCTTGCTCATCGGCATCGAGATTAATCTCGAAACACTGCTCCGCACCCTCCCGGCAGTGCTGCTGGCCGTGGTTGCCTATCAGGTGGGACGATTTCTTTCGGTGTATCCGCTGCTGGCGATCGTCCAACGAGTCGATCGGGCCATTCCGTTTCGCTGGCAGCACGTTCTCTTTTTGGGTAACATCAAAGGCTCGCTTTCAATGGCACTGGCGCTCAGCTTGCCCAGCGCGTTGCCCAACCGGGAAGCCTTGATTGCACTGGTGTTTGGCTCGGTGCTGTTGTCTCTGGTGGGGCAGGGCGTGAGTTTACCCTGGCTGGTGCGTCGTCTTCAGCTAGCCCAAAACTCTGAAGCGCAGCAGTGGATCGAGTCGCTCCAGTCGCAGTTGATGACGGCAAAAGCGGCGCAAGACGAACTGGACACACTGCTCAAAACGGGCGTGTTGCCCAAGTCTGTGTATGAGGAGATGCGCGCCAGCTATCAGATCCGCATTGCGGCGGCGGAGCGATCGCTCCGTGACTTCTATAACCGTCGTCCTGATAATCTCACAGCCGCCAGTGGCCGCATTATCCGCCTTGATGCCATTCGTCGTCGTTTGCTGCTGGCCGAAAAAGATGCCCTTAACGATGCGCTCCGCAAACGAATTCTGTCAGACGATATTGTGCGATCGCGCGTCCAGGCGATCGATCAGCAATTGCTGGACTTAGACGATGATTAGGTTCAGGTCACCCGTGCCCAGCGAGCCGTAGCCAACACAGCACTGTCTAACGCATGGGTAAAGGCGGCGACGAGTTCTGCTCCGGTGGGATACCCCTTCTGCCGCCAATCCGATACTCACTACCGTCTGGCATCCGTGCGCCATCAAACTGAACATCGGTAATAATCGCCCCAGTCAATTTAGCCCGGAAAAGGTTGGCCTTTTGCAGATTGGCCCCCTTTAAAATGGCCTGCTGCAAATTGGCACCTTCTAAGTTAGCGTTACTCAAATCAGCCCCAGAGAGGTCAGCCCCTGATAAATCCGCTCCATACAGATTGGCCTTGCCGAGCTTTGCCCCCTTCAAATCAGCCCCGCCGAACTTGACCAGCGCCAGATTGGACCGCTCCAGCCTGGCATTGGTCAACACCGCGTACTCTAGGTCTGACCCTTGAAGCGCGGCTTCCGTCAGATTGGCACCGCTGAGGTTAGCACCGTCTAAGTCATAGCTGTATAAATTAGCCCCAGACAAGTCACATCCAGCACAGGCTCGATCGTTAATGAGCTGTTTCACATTGTCGGGATTGGCGGCTGACGCTATGGTAGTCAGCGCTAATGATGTCAGAAAGACAAGCAGACTGAAAGAGGTTGATTTCATTGCGGACACAGAACGATTGAGCGAGATAAGTCTTTGTGGGACTGCGGATTCCCTTGATCATACGAGATCAACCCGTGCGTTTATTTGTAGAACTGTCCCACTTCGTTCACTTGCGGCTGGGTTCGATCGGGTACCGACCGAATTCGCCCTTCACAGATGGCCTCCATGAGTGCTTCAATCGCCGCGATTTCCGCTTCATTAAGCGACTCAGTTTCCAAAAGATAGTGCATTCGACGCTCTAGTGACATTGATATCTCGCCTTTTTCCAGCACTTCCAGCACAATTTCAACCAGTTGCATGCAGCCTCTTTTCCCTACGAACTTAAATGCACAGCGTTACAGAATTGTTGAAAGCTCATCGACCAACCGTACACGTCCTTGACGACAGCGATACAGGATGCGATCGATGCAGTACAGTTCCTCTGCATTCGTTGGGGGGTTCAGCAGCACAGCCAAAATACCGTAGCGATCGGCCAGCGTCATTTCACCCGAAATACTGACTTGGGCAAACAGTTCAGAAAGGGCTGAAGGCAAAGGACTAATCGCAGGCATCGCGGCAAGTGGAACTCGATGCTTTTAGTATCAAGTGTTCTACCCGCAATTCCGGTGACAAACCAACCGGCTAAATCGTGACATTTTAGACCAAGTTGCGTGACCAAATGGAACGCCGCCGGGTGACAGCTATCACGCCCACGGCTGAAACATCGGCTGTACCGATCCGGCTCTTTATACCGCAAACAGAGAATAATTTAATTGATCACCAAAGACAGCCGCTCATCCAGAGCGGTCGTCCCACGGTTCTGGCGAGACTGCCTTAGCTCACAGACGGTTTGGCCAGAATTCGTTCACCCAGAATTCGTTTGCCCAGGATCAGGACTCCTCCCCTCTGTACACAGGCTAAAACGAACGCTGAGCTTCATCTACTCGTCAATCTGCCAGAGTTCCTTCCGATAGTCTTCGTCCAATATTTTCTTGGGTCGCATAATCAAAATCACCTGACCCAACAGCGGTGTTTCAGGCGGATGCTCAAACCATTGGAGTTGGATCTGCTCGGCTTGCTCAACCATATAGTAGCGATCGTTCTTCCACTCACGCTGCGCCCGGTCAACGATGATGAGCACATCCTCACGACCACCGGCAAGCGGCGTCGGTAACTCTTTACTGTCACCCAACAGCACGATCGGGTCTTCAGCCGCAAGAACCACTTGCCAACCAGGGACGGGCACCCAGGCCGCAGCCCCCTCAAATTTCACCATCCCAAAGGGGTCGATCGGGTCAACAATGGGGACGGCTTGCAGATCCGCCTTCGTGAGCGGGAGTTTCCCCACAACTGGCAGAATACACGGTAGCTGCTCGTCACTTTCCAGCCGATACACAGGCAAAAGTGGCGCAGGCGTCGTGGAGACAACGCTAAAGTCCATCAGCAATTGTTCAACCTGCTGGCGTGCCGCAGTACTGTGTGCAAATCGTAACCCTCTCGCAATCAGGCGCGATCGCTCCTGGAGGTCAGACTTCTGGCGGGCAAACTTCCAGGCCTGATAGGCCACCGCATCACCGGGATGATTGGTAAAGCCAGCTGGCAATTCGCTCAATCGTGAAAAATCTTTGAGCGCTTTGGCGACATCTCGCGCCTCATCTAAATCCAGACCCTTCTCAACGACCAACGTAGCTGCGGCTGCCCGTTCCGCTTGAGTTAAGATGCGGAACTCGTACAGCAAATCGCTGCCCTTATGCTCAAAATGGACTTTCACCACGTCCGGGATGCCCGCACTCACGGCGCTGCCAAAAACCTGAGCACCCACAATAATTTGATTTTGCTGAATCGGCTCAAATCCAGTTGCTTCAAAAATCGCTTGAGGCGTATAGCCAGCCTTTTGTAGCGCGGAGCACGCCTGCCCCCACTCAACCCATGTTCCTTCCTTTCGCCGCAGGAGAAGCAACAGACGTTCGGCATCAACATCAGGCTGAGAGTGAGACTGGGAAAAATTTTGGGGAGTGTCTGTCATGAAACGAGTGCACGCATTTCTACAAACTGTAGCGCGATCAGCCACGTAATTGAAGCGGCGTTTACAACCGCACAAACTCTTGACTAATAACTCATATCAAGGCATGATGAAAGACGCGATCGGGGCTATAGCGCAGTTGGTAGCGCATCTCAATGGCATTGAGAGGGTCAGCGGTTCGAATCCGCTTAGCTCCATTTTCCTAATTCCTTCGCTCTACAGTTCTACAGTGGGTCGTCTTTACGCATCTGCAAATCGCTCAACCACCACAATCACCGCCGCCGTCACCGCTACCGCAGTCGCCACCGCCCCAACCAGTATCATTCCAGCTACCGCCATCTGTTGAAGCCACATCGATATAGACTCCAGTGCCTCGAAAACCGCGATTGTAAAGGAAATTCTGAGTCTGAGAGAATAATGTTGGCACGATCGCTCCAGCAAGCGCGAAGAAAGCACTTAGAAAGTTGATGCTACTTAATTTTGGGTTGTGGTCTTTCGTGAGAAAGCTAACCGCCAGAAACACAATGCTTGCCAAGAGTGAAAGGATTGTGATTACTTTAAGCCTGACGATGGAAAGCAATAATAAGCCTGCCACAAAGGGAAGTCCGAAATAGAAAATGCTCGAAACATCCGCATGCGGGTTTGTTAACTTGCTGTATAGTGTGCCACCACCTAATAGCACAGCGCAGACTAAAAACGTAAGTGTGGTACTTTTCCAAGTTGATTTAGGATTCGATTGGGCATCTGAGTCCATATGGGTCAACCTCGATCGCGCCTTTTATCCAAGGTTAGCCTTTATTCTCGATAGGCCGTTAAATGAAATTTTTGGGCATCGACTTGGGTTGGAGTTCGGGGGCAAGCGGGTTGTGCTGCCTCGATTGGCAGGATGACAGGCTAGAGCTGATTGATTTACGGCGAGAAGATGCCACAGAAGCCATTCTTGCCTGGGTGGATACCTGCGTGGCTTCTGATGAATCGGGCGTGATTGCGGTTGATGCACCAACGCTAATTCCCAACGCAACGGGGATGCGGCTGTGCGATCGCCTGACGCACAAGTATTTTGGGCGCTATCACGCAGGTTCCTATCCGGCTAATTTGGGGCTACCGTTTGCGACGCGTACCGTTGCCTTTGGGTTGAGCCTGGAAGCCAAAGGGTTTCACCATGCGCCTGTCATTGAACCCAGGCAACCCGGACGGCATCAGATTGAGGTGTTTCCCCATCCCGCGATCGTGTATCTCTTTGGGCTAGAGCAAATTTTGAAATATAAGAAAGGCAAACTCGCAGAGCGGCGGCCAGAACTGGCGCGGTTGCGGCAGTTGATTGGCGATCGCCTTCCCACCCTCGAACCAGCGCTTAACGTTGGCGATCGACTGCCATCAGACATTCCCCTCAAAGGCCTCGCGCTAAAAGCCCTGGAAGACCAGCTAGACAGCCTGATATGCGCTTATGTTGCTGCCCACTGGTGGTACTGGGGACTGGAACGCAATGTAGCCCTCGGTAATCTCGCCGAAGGCTACATCATTGTTCCCAAAGCGCCTATCCTTGAGAGTGGCAGCACGTTAAGTCATCGCTAATGCTGTCGATCTTTAAATTCTTGCGAGGTTGGGAATTTGACTCCCGAAAGCCGGGAAAACGGGAGAACCCTTTCTCGGCTAAGGCAGGGCGACAAACCACTGAATTTTCAGCAACACTTAGCGCCAAAAATCAGTGAGCAACCCGGTGCCACCGTTGCTAAACCGGCGGTACGGCTGGCAGCTTTGGATCTTCGTCCAAACTACCCATGTTGGGGATACTCACATCCCCTGTAGTCAAGAATCGATAGGTTTCTTGATACAGGCTCTTCCAGAAGCGATTGCTCATGTTTTGGCTCACTTCGGTTGGGTCAACCATCGGGTGCGGCACCAGATCCATGGCGCGGTAGAGGTAGTAGCGGTTGCCGTCCTGCTCAGCGCCCGTTTCTTCGTAGAATGCCTGGTTGGTCTTGATGTCTGCCGCATCTTCGTTCTCGGTCAGCACCATAAAGATTGGCACCTTCTTGAGTGACTCGATCGACGGGGGACTCATCACCACACTGCTACCAAAGCGATCGGCGGCTGTGAAACAGCCGACAGGAAACAGCAGATTGGGATCCCATCCCATTTCTTTAATGTCAAGTGGCCCAGTGAGGTTAACGTACTGTCGTCGTTGTTCGCCATAGACCCGCAGGAGGGGGGCATAGGTAACTGCTTTTTGCACTCGATCAGGGTTCGCGGCGGCCAGAGACAGGGCGACCGCGCCACCAACAGACAACCCCACAGTGTAAACAGGCCCGGGGATCGAATCAATCTCTGCTAACCGTGCTTTGCCATTCGTTAAGTAGTCCAGATGGGACGAGATGAAGTAGGTGTCAAAGTCGGGATCATTAGGCGTCTCGATCGCCTGCACAATATCGAGCAATCGGGGTTCAATACTGACCAGACGGGCAACGACAGCCGCCTGCTGCACGGGGTTGAGTTGTGCTCCTTCAGGATTGTTAGAAAGGTTAGCAATGAACGTTTGCAGGACAGGATCTTGCGACGCCTTTTCTTTCAGGGGATTGGCAATTTCGGGTTTGAGATCAATTTGGGGCCAATTTTTGGCTGGATGAATCAACGGATGGCCCGCAATCGACGCCTGATAGACATTAAACCCATTGCGAAAAAGGTAATCGGCTAAGCGCCACATCTGGTGTGGTTTAGCGCTGAACCCATGAAACATGAGCACCGTGCCCATGATCGGCTGACCGGGATCGTGAAAAAGATAGTAAGGATAAGCTCCCTCACGGTGATCGGGATTACTGTCAATGCTGTTGATATATTGAGCGATTGCCTGCTTTGCCTGATCGATCTGAGTTGCCGATGGGGTGACAGGTTGAGAACTCATGCACAATTCTCCTGGAGACTAAAAGGATGAACCGGGTTGCTTGAGGAAAGCGATTTCGGCGGGCGTAGACTCACGACCCAGAATACGGTTGCGATGTGGAAAGCGCCCGAACTGTTTGATGACTGCCAGATGCTTAACAGCATAACTGTAAGTACCATTCGCATCAGGATTATTCCGCAGAGGGGCAAATAATTCAACCGCCCGTTGCTGATGGACTAGATGTTCGCTGTGCTCAAAGGGGAGGTAAAGAAACCAGCGCTGGACAACGGGGAGAACCTGATCAAACCCCAGCGCGATCGCCCCTTCCGCGATCGCCAACGCCTTCGCATCTGTTGCAAACGCTTTCGGTGTGTCCCGAAACATATTGCGGGGAAACTGATCAAAAAGCAATACCAGCGCTAAACATCCTGTGGCTGTTTCCTGCCAGTTGTCATACTGACCTGCTGCTGCCTGCTCGTAGGTTAACCGAAAGTGTTCTTCAATCTCGCGATCGAAGTCCGGATCTTTACTAAACCAGACTTTTCGCATGTTGCCAGTATCCCCTTTGCCGGGTGGTCGATCAAACCAGAACTGGAGCACATCATCGGGTCGCGATATCAAAGTCATGTAACCGCCATGCGATCGCAGTCGTGCGATCGAAAATGAACTATTGTGCGTACCACCTCACTCAACGTCCTCACGTCTGTATTGTCCGATACTCTCCTCACAAGTTCCCCAACTTCTTCATCTATAACCGAAATAGAGCATTGGCAATTCCAACGATGGCTTGAAAGTCCTCTGTGTGTTGCGCTTGATCTATAGAGCGGATGGAGAAATAAGTCTATGCTACAAGCAACTGCCGCCTCAAAAGACAACTCTGCCGCGAAAGCGCAAGCATACATATTGCCTTTGCAGCAAGTCGGTATGGCAGATATTCCCATTGTGGGCGGCAAGAATGCATCTTTAGGAGAGATGCTGCAGCAATTATCGCCTCAAGGCATCAATGTACCCGATGGATTTGCCACAACGGCTTACGCGTATCGCCATTTTATTGAGATTACCGGCTTAGAGACACAATTGCGGCAGTTGTTTACATCTTTGGATGTTGAAGATATTAATTGTCTCCGGCAGGTCGGCCGAGAGGCGCGATCGCTGATTCTCCAAACGCCTTTTTCAGACGAATTGCAAACGGCGATCGTGCAGGCGTATCAGATGCTTTGTGACCGCTATGGCGCTGACACGGATGTGGCGGTGCGTTCAAGCGCAACGGCTGAAGATCTACCCGATGCCAGCTTTGCGGGACAACAGGAAACCTATTTGAACGTGCACGGGGCTGAGGATGTTCTGGCGGCCTGTCACAAGTGTTTTGCCTCACTGTTCACCGATCGCGCCATTTCATACCGTCAAATTAAGGGATTTGATCACTTCGATGTTGCGCTTTCAGTTGGTGTGCAAAAGATGGTGCGTTCGGACTTAGCATCCTCTGGCGTCATGTTTTCCATTGATACGGAAACTGGATTTAAGGATGCGGCTCTCATCACGGCTGCTTACGGATTGGGTGAAAACGTGGTTCAGGGTGCTGTGAATCCCGACGAGTACCTGGTGTTTAAGCCGACGCTGAAGCAGGGGTTCCGCCCGATTTTAGGGAAGCGTCTGGGCAGCAAGGAAATTAAGATGATTTATGACGTTGGTGGGTCTAAATTCACCAAAAATGTGTGTGTGTCGCCAGAACATCGTCGGCAATTTGCGTTAACGGATGATGAAATTCTCAAGCTGGCCACGTGGACGTGTGAAATTGAGGCGCACTATTCGAAGATTCGTGGCGTTTATACCCCAATGGACATTGAATGGGCCAAAGATGGGATCACCAATGAACTGTTTATCGTGCAAGCGCGCCCGGAGACGGTGCAATCGCAAAAACTTCAACATGTGCTGCGAAGCTACACGCTGAAACGAGACGGTAATGTGCTAGTGAAAGGACGTGCCGTTGGAGCGATGATTGGGCAAGGGCAGTCCAGGGTGATTCTGGACGTTCATCAAATTCAACAGTTCCAGCCTGGAGAGGTGCTAGTTACCAATCGCACCGATCCGGATTGGGAACCAATTATGAAAAAGGCGAGCGCGATCGTCACGAACCAGGGGGGACGTACCTGCCATGCCGCCATCATTGCTCGGGAAATGGGAATCCCGGCGATCGTGGGCTGTGGCAATGCAACCAGTCTCCTGCAAACCGGTCAGGCCGTTACCGTGTCCTGTGCCGAGGGTGAAGAAGGACGCGTCTATGACGGGCTATTGCCGTTTGAAATTCAGGAGATGGCGTTAGCAAATCTGCCCCGTACCCGTACTCAAATCTTGATGAACGTGGGTAATCCTGAGGAAGCCTTTAGCTTAGCGGCAATTCCAAATGACGGCGTTGGGCTGGCACGGATGGAATTTATCATTGCGAATCACATTCAGGCGCACCCCCTCGCGCTGCTCCACTTTGACCAGTTGGACGATGAACATGCCCGATCTAAAATCGCTGCGTTGACGGCTCAGTACGACAGCAAACCCCAATTTTTTGTGGATAAACTTGCGCACGGTATTGGCACGATCGCGGCGGCCTTTTATCCCAAACCGGTAGTTGTTCGGCTATCGGACTTCAAAAGTAATGAATACGCCAATCTCCTGGGTGGGAGACAATTTGAGCCTCACGAAGAAAATCCGATGATCGGCTGGCGGGGAGCATCTCGCTATTACGACGATCGTTATCGCGATGGATTTGCACTGGAATGTCAGGCCATGAAGCGAGTCCGCGATGAAATGGGTCTAACCAATGTGATTTTGATGGTTCCCTTTTGCCGCACACCAGACGAGGGTCGATGGGTTTTAGCTGAAATGGCAAAGCATGGTTTGATACGGGGCGAAAATGGACTGCAGGTTTATGTGATGTGTGAGCTACCCAGTAACGTCATGCTGGCAGATGAGTTTAGTGCCGTGTTTGATGGATTTTCGATTGGCTCCAATGATTTGACGCAGTTGACTCTGGGGCTCGATCGCGATTCGTCCCTGGTGGCTCATCTGTTTGATGAACGCAACACGGCGGTTAAACGGATGGTGCAGCAGGCGATTATGACAGCCAAACAGCACCACCGTAAGATTGGTATTTGTGGTCAGGCACCCAGTGACTACCCTGAGTTTGCCCGCTTCCTGGTTGAGCAAGGAATCGATTCGATCAGCCTCAATCCGGATTCGGTACTGAAGACAATGCTGGAAATTGCTGCCGTTGAGGACGCTTAGATTTTGATGGGCATGGCACTGCTCTATACTGCCTGTACCAGGGCAATCGCGCTACTTTCTGAAATGGAATTTGAATGGGTTGTGATGAGTTACGACGTGGTCAGGGATTGCAGTACCAGCATTGCGCCGGATCGGCGATCGTGTTTCCGTCTGGATAATCGATTACCTGACTAAAATCACACATTTTACAGTGGTAAATGGCTGCTAATGCCAGCTCCGTTGGCTGTTTGCAAACGGCGCACGGTAGACCAGGCTTGTATTCCACTGGAGAAAATCCCGGCGTACCACACTGAGCACAACAGTGCTCAAATTGGGAAATAAGTTGGTGGGTAGCCTGCGCAATCACATTCATGCGAGTTGGATTGTACATTGCGCGCATATCGGTTTCAAGGTGCGCCTGGTCATATCGTTTGAGTAGCCACCCTACGATGTCGAGCAGTTGATCGCTGTCGGTAATGCCTTTAAAGATGGAATCGGATAGTGCTGGCTGGGCAGTGGGCATGGCGATTAGCCCGTGGGTTGGAAAACCAACTTTTTCGGCAAATGCCAGAGCTGCTTCAACAGTTGTAATCTGTTGCGAACGATAGTTGGTTTGAGTGGAAAGGGTCTGACCAACCAGTTCTAACCTCTGGTCGCGATCGCTCAGCATCACAATTTCGCGATCGCAGGCCAAAAAAGGAATCGACGGGTGCGGCCCAAAGCTCCCCTCACTGGCTAAAGCAAGTGTTAGTCCAGTTAATTCTATTGCTGCCGCAATTTTAAGTCTGGCGGCCTGAAGTTGGTCGCCAGGGCGCTGGATATCACGGGTAAACGTCCCGAAGGCGTCGGTGTTGAGTCCTTCGGGCACAATGACTTGTATTCCGAGACTGTGTTCCAGGATGGGAGCAATGACCTGCTCTTTGCGATGCATCGTCGCCAGTACTCCCATTTTGTTACGCAATTGTTCCTGGAATGACTCGCTATTCGTCATCATGCGCAAAGCGGTTATAGAGATAATCGAGAATGTAGTTTCGGAGCTGATAGAATTCCGGATCCTCCATAATGCGATCGCGATCGCGCGGTCGTGGAAACGGAATTTCAATGATTTCGCCAATCTTTGCGGCAGGGCCATTGGTCATCATGACTAAGCGATCGGCGAGAAACAGGGCTTCATCAATATCATGAGTAATCATCAATACCGTACAACGATGGTCATTCCAGATCTTGAGCAATTCTACCTGTAGTTCTTCTTTGGTGATAGCATCGAGTGCGCCAAACGGTTCATCGAGAATTAATACCTCTGGGCGAATCGCCAGTGCCCTTGCGATCGCCACCCGCTGACGCATGCCGCCCGAAAGCTGGCCTGGTTGCTTGTGGGCAGCGTCTGCCAGACCCACCAGCGCCAGGTGTTCACGCACAATTTGTTTCTTTTCGGCTTCCGACTTCTGCGGATGTACCGAGTCCACAGCCAGATAAATATTTTCGTAGGCGGTGAGCCAGGGCAGGAGCGCATAGCCCTGGAAGACCACCATGCGATCGGGGCCAGGTTCAGTGATGGGCGTTCCATGTAAGGTGACTGATCCATCGGTTGGACGTGAGAAACCTGCCACCATATTGAGCAATGTGGTTTTGCCACAGCCTGAATGACCAATGACGCACACAAACTCCCCCTGCTGTACCGTCAGGCTGACATCCTGCAGAACAGTGTAGCCTCCGTTCTGCGTCGGATAAATTTTGGAGACGCCATCAACGACTAAAAAGGGGTCTGCAGGATTCAGTTGAGTCGTGCTGGTGCGATCGCGCGGTAGGGCTGATTGCCCCTTCCATGACGGTTTGGTCGTGGATAATCCTGCTGTGTCATTAGTGCGATGGAACGATAAATTGACGGCTGCTGATTTTTTCATGGTCGGCATATTCCTTATATCTTGGATCGTGAGCCAAATTAAAGCGGCATTGACTAGTGTGAGTGCAATAAACAGCCAGCGAATCAAAACAGCACACGCGCATTGATGGAGCAGAAAGTTGAAATCTACCAGGAGTAACCCTGCTTCGATCAGCACCTCAAAAGCAATTTCATTTCGAGAGTGAGGGATTGTCTTTCTTTTGAGCAAATTGACGATCGTGTGCGTGATTGTTCCGGCGTTGATTATGGTTAGTGCCCACAACAAGGGACGAATTGCTTTGATGCAGTCGCAATTACCAAAGCGCCAGTTTAGAGTAATCAAAGCAATCTCAATCAGAATCTCCAGGGAAAGCTGAAAATAGGTGTTTGCAGCCCGAAGCCAAATCTTCTTAACCATGCTTCTTTGTCATGATTAACGACTGTGTCAAGGAGATTTTGACTCTGTAGATTGAAGGGAAGAATGTGTTAGCGCCACTTCTGCCATGTAGATGTCGTGTTTGATATCCAGGCTGTTGAGGTAGGCGATCGGATCATCAGCGTTGAATGTGGTGCCATCAAAGAGTTGAATTGCACCCCGGCTGTAGGTCAGGTCAGACAGACCCAACTCCCGTGCCGCTGTGCTGAAGGCACTGACCCGGCAGACCCGCTCTAAAATTTCGACCCAGTTGCGTGGAAAAGGAATGTCTCCCCAGCGGGCCATCTGGGTCATCATCCACAGATGCTCTGTCCGACTGGGACGGTTGATCCCCTGTCCGTAAAACTGGTGGTGGGCGTATTCTTTCGGTGAGGGATGGATGCTGCACACCTGTGGATTGGGGTCGCCCAGGTAAATGTATTGCAGATCCGTGCCAAGGTAGTCGCGGCGAGCCAGGATCGCCCGAATTTCCTCATGGTTCGCTGGATCCGCGCAGTAGCGGCAGGCTTCCAGCAGCGCTTTGACCAGGGCAATATGCGTGTTGGGATAGGCTTGTGCCCATGCTTCGCGCACCCCCAGCACTTTACCGGGGTGCCCATCCCACACTTCCAGGTCAGTCGCGATCGTGTAACCAATGCCCTCGACGGCTGCACGCACATTCCAGGGTTCACCCACACAAAAGCCATCAATGTTGCCTGCCTGCAAATTGGCAATCATCTGGGCGGGTGGAATGGTGTTTAAGTGCACATCGTGATCAGGATGGATGCCGCCTGCGGCCAGCCAGTAGCGCAACAGAAGATTGTGCATGGATGCGGGATGCACCACCCCAAACACATGACGCTTGTCCTGGGTTGCCAACAGCATTTGCTTCAAATCCTGAAGCGTGTGGATGCCCTGGTCGTAAAACCGTTTGTCGAGCGTAATCGCGTTACCGTTGCGGGTCAGCGTCAGAGCCGTGACTGTAGGTAGCGATCGCTCATCCATGCCGCCGAGCGTGAGCCAGATGGGCATGCCTGACGGCATTTGGGCTGCATCCAGATAGCCGCCAGCAATCCCATCCTGGATGCCACGCCAGCTTGCTTCGCGTACCAGATGCACCTCATCCAGGCCGTGATGGGCAAAAAAGCCTTTCTCCTGGGCAATGGCCAGCGGCGCGCAGGCCGTGAGCGGCACAAAGCCAATTTCCAGGTTCACTTTCTCCAGTCCATGTCGCGCTACGGCATCCTGCTGTCGCGATCGCAACTGCTTAATCCGCTTCTGCTGGTTAAGGAAGTAAATGATTTCACTCCGCATTGAGTAGTAGCTGGGATGGTTAACCACGTCCAATCGTTTACGTGGGCGGGGCAGATCCACCGCCAAAATTTGCCCAATCTTGGACTCCGGGCCATTTGTCAGCATCACGACGCGATCGCTCAGCAGCAGTGCTTCATCCACGTCGTGCGTCACCATCACTGCAGTGACATGGCTTTCCTCACAGATCTGCATCAGGCGTTCCTGGAGATTGCCCCGGGTGAGTGCATCCAGCGCCCCAAATGGTTCATCCAGCAGCAGCAGCTTGGGTCGGATAGCGAGGGCACGGGCGATCGCGACCCGCTGTTTCATGCCACCCGATAGCTGAGCGGGCGGCTTGTCTGCCGCATGACGCAGACCCACCAAATCGATGTGATGCTCAATCACGTCGTGGCGCTCTTGAGGGCTGATGTGAGACAACACCTCATCCACAGCCAGCGCAATATTTTCGCGCACGGTCAGCCAGGGCAGCAGCGAGTAGTTTTGAAACACTACCATCTTGTCTGGCCCCGGTCGGCGGATGGTTTCGCCATCCAGCATGACCACGCCATCACTGGGCGAATCCAGCCCTGCAATCATGTTCAGCAGTGTTGATTTGCCACAGCCAGAGTGGCCAATCAGTGAGACAAATTCACCCTGCTGAATGTCTAAGTCAATACCCTTTAAAGCAACGTAGCGATCGCCATTGGGTAATGGAAATGTTTTTTCAATATTTTCAACAGCAACAAAGGTCGTCATGGGAATACGGTGTGGGGTGTGAAGGGTGGGTAAGTAAGGTTGGATCGTGGCACAATTCACAACGTGACATTACCGTTGCTCTGCCGGTAAGATCACCGTCTGCAACCAGGCCATGAACTTGTCGAGCAACAGCCCAACACACCCGATATACACCAGCGCCAGAATGATTTCGCTGACTTGATTGTTTTGGTAGGCATTCCAGATGAAGAAGCCAATGCCCACAATGCCAGACATCACAATTTCAGCCGCAATGATGGCGAGCCATGCTAGACCAATGGAAATCCGTAGTCCCGTGAAGATGTAGGGTAGTGCAGCGGGAAAGAGCACTTTGAAGAAATATTTTTGGCGCGACAGCCGCAAGACACGCGCCACGTTGTTGTAGTCCTGGGGAATTTGGCGCACCCCGACAGCCGTGTTAATGAGAATCGGCCAGACAGCCGTAATGAAAATCACAAAGAGCGCCGCCGGTTGGTTTTGCTGCAATGCGGCCAGCGCGATCGGCACCCAGGCCAGCGGTGGCACTGTCCGCAACAGCTGGAAAATTGGATCCAACGCTTTAGAAAGGGTTCGATTCAGTCCAACCCAAATTCCTAAGCTGATACCGACGATCGCAGCAGCAATGTAGCCGATCGCGACCCGTTGTAAACTCGCGAAAATTTGCCAGAACAGGCCTTTATCAGTACCACCCTTGTCGTAAAAGGGATAGAGAATCAGCGTCCAGGTTTCCTGCACTACCCGAATAGGCCCGGGCAACGTTGCGCCGGGAATCCAGGAGAAGAGTTGCCAGACAACCAGAAAAACTACGATCGCGATAGCAGGCGGCAACAAATCGCCAAATCGTTCCTGTAATTTCAGACGGGCAATGAAGGGAAAATCAACTAACGGTGCAGTTGATCGTTTGCGCGCGATCGTCATGGTATCTTCTCCTGCAAATGCAATGGTGAATGATCAATTTCTTACTTCAGGTGTCACACGGACAGTGAATCATCAGTCAAAACGGGTATAGCCGCCATCAACCGCTTACAGATTGATCCGATGGCTGGCAACGCGATCAATAGTCAGTCCTTTTGGTGGGGGAAGTCTCCCAATTCCAGGTTCAGTGAGTCGTTAAATGCGCAAACCGTAGTGGATTTGGGATCAAGTGGATGCTGGTCGCACCGCTACACCCGCTTAATCTTCAGGCTGTTTAAGTACGCCTGGGGATTTTCTGGGTCAAACTTGGTACCATCAAAAAACTCTTCAACGCCACGTGATGTGCTGGTAGGGATGTCTGTCGCTGCTACACCCAACTCCTTTGCGGCTTCCCGCCAGATATCTTCACGGTTGACCTGTTTGATCAGATCCTTCGCTTTGGTGAGCGTTTCCTTCGGCAAGAAGCCCCAGCGCACGCTTTCTGTCAGAAACCACAGGTCATGGCTCTGGTATGGATAGGACACGCTGCCCTTGCCATCCTTCCAGTACAGCGGTGCCATCGACTGGTCATTCACCGATCGCTCACCCAGATTGTATTTACCCATCAGCGGATCGATCAGAATGGCCTCCGACACGTTGAAATACTCTCGCTTCGACAGAATGCTGGCCAGTTCCTTGCGATTATCAAAGTTGTCGCACCACTGCTGCGCTTCCATCAGCGCCTTGAGTATCGCTTTCGTTGCCTTGGGATAGCGATCGACCCAGTCTTTCCGAATCGCCAGATATTCTTCAGGATGGTTTTTCCAGATCTCAGCGGTCAGTGCTGAGATAAAGCCAATTTTATCGGTCACAATCCGATATGGCCACGGATCGCCGGTGCTGAATGCGTCCATCGCGCCCCGTTTCATATCGGCTACCGTTTGGGCGGTGGGCACCGTGAGCAATTCCACCTCAGCGTCCGGGTCAATGCCATTGCCAGCCAGCCAGTAACGAATCCAAAATTCCTGGTTTGCCTTGGGGAATGTATAGGCGGCTTTGAACTTTGTGCCCTCTGACTTTAGCTTGTTAAAAAAAGCGACCTGTTCTGTAACCTGAAGGGACAAACCTTTGCCCAGGTGCTTATTGGCGATCGCAATGCCGTTCCCCTGCGTATTCAACTGTGCCAGTACATACATCGGCACTTTGGTATTGTCAGTGATGATGCCTTCAGAAATCAGGTAGGGCATCGGCATTTGCCACTGGCCACCATCAATGCCGCCCCCCGCCGAGCCAATTTTCACGTTATCGCGTGCTGAGCCCCAGTTGGCCTGCTTTGCAATTTCCACATCGGACATCCCGTACTTGGCAAACAGCCCTTTCTCTTTTGCCACAATCAAGGGTGCAGCTTCCACAATGGGCAAGTATCCAAGCTTAACGGTTTTGACTTCTGGGAGCATTTCCGGCTTAAGAGCCATCACCGGGCTGGCTACAGGAGCGCTTTGAGTGGTGGACGTTTCGGGCGGGTTGCCCATACAGCCCTTCAGCAGCACCGTACCTGCTGATGCCGTAACGATCGCCATGAAATGACGCCGCGAAACCTGGGAAAAAATGGACATAAAACCTCCTTACATCCCAACGTGGGGTTGCAATAAACGTGCGTCACGCACAGATTTGGTTGGACAGCGACAAACTTTTCCGGCTCAATACAAACGCGATTAAACGCCGACATCAGATAACTGAACACTTTCAGTCATCGATGCCAATCAAGCCGCGAGTCATTCCCCACTTACTGGAGAATGGGAATAGTTAATTGATCTCATTGATAGAAATCTATTGTTTACCAAAACTCGATAACTAGAAATCTATCTTAAAAGTACTCTAACGGTCTTCGCGAGAAAGATCAATTAGCGCCTGCATAGAGAATTACGATACCTAAGATAAAAATCTACTTATCGTTTTTTCCCAAACGGTAAACTCCAACTGTCACAAATCTTTAGCTGCCAGTGATGATCATCAAAGCGCTCAGTACACGTCACCACAAAAGGGGGGTGGAAGTGAACATCCATACCTCAGGCTCATGCCTGGCTGCTTTCCCAACAACGACCTTTCTGGTATGCCTGTAGGGCCTTATGACCAATAACCCCTGACCAATAACGTTTGATTTCCGACCCCGATTAATGACGAGTTGGACTAAAACATGTCGCCTCACAAGTTCTCCACATTCAATCAATACACTGAGTATGCCCTGAACTGTGTTTCATAGAAGGCGTTATGGTGATTTGGAAAAGCATTGTAATCTGGTTCGTCATGATGGCTGCTGAAACCCTGCATGGGATGGCTCGAAACCTCTGGCTTGCCCCACATATTGGCGATTTTCCCGCACGTCAAGTTTCGTTTTTAACCGGATCAATTTTGATGGTGACGATCGCCACCCTATTTGTGGGGTGGCTAAAGCCGTCCCGCACGCAATTACTTCAAGTCGGTCTATTATGGGCCAGTCTGACCCTACTGTTTGAAATTGTTCTGGGACGATGGATTCTTAAATATTCTTGGGATCGTATTTTAGCGGACTACAATCTATCGCACGGTGGCTTGATGGCCTTTGGTCTGGTTCTGCTTATGCTGCTGCCATTTATTGCCGTCAAGATACAGGAGGGATTGAGGGGACGCAACCGACACACTTGAAATGGGCTTACACATCGATCGTTCATACGGACAGGTCGCCGCTAAAACATTCGTCGAACCAGGACTTGGCAGCAAAATCCATCCTTACAACTTTGCAACATTGATCATGGTTGAACCAGCGATCATATAACGCCAGTCCGAACCAAAAATTGTTTTACTTGAGTTGCAAGTCCAGGCTCACTGACTTCTGCAAATTCGTAATAGGCCCGCACGATCGGTTTATTGACATCAATCAGCGCTTCGAGATCAATGGGCGTTGCTGACACAACGACATCGGCCGGTGTGTTATTAATGGTTGCTTGCAGGGCGGCTAGTTGATCGGGTGAATAGCCCATTGCCGGTAAGATTGAATGCAGGTGCGGATAGGCTTCGTAAATTGCGGCGATCGCTGGAACCGCAAACGGACGAGGATCAATAATTTCTAACGCATGCGCGTGGGTCGCGGCCACATACCCAGCGCCATAGGGCATATCACCGTGGGTCGTGGTTGGGCCATCTTCGATCACTAAAACGCGTCGTCCCTCTACCGCTTCAGGATTGGCAAGCCGAATGGGCGAAGCGGCTCGAACGATGGCAGCAGTAGAGTTGACTGCCCGCGCGGCTTCCGTCACATGCTGGATATCAATTGCTGCTGCTGCATCCACTTTTGCGATGACAACAATATCAGCCATTCGCAGTACCGTTTCTCCTGGGTGATGGGTTGTCTCATGTCCCGGACGCAATGGATCCACCAGCACAATGTGTAAATCGGGCCGAATGAAGGGAAAATCGTTGTTGCCCCCATCCCACAGAA
>JAJPKC010000561.1 GCA_021323955.1 Oscillatoriales cyanobacterium Centralia_MAG_596
AACAGAGCGATCGTGTCCAATCGTAAGAGGAGAGGCATAATAGTACAAATATTCTAAAGTCTCCCTTATGGAATCCCTGACTCCCGCGCAACAGCAATTGTATGACTGGATTGTTGCTTTCATCCACTCCGAAGGGCATTCCCCAACCTACCGCCAGATGATGTTAGGCATGAGGCTGAAGTCGCCAGCACCGATCCAGTCGCGGTTGGAAAAGCTGATTGACAAAGGCTACCTTGAGCACACCTATGGCAAAGCTCGTACCATTCGCCCTACCTGGAAGGAGACTAATGGGCTGATCATTCGAGGAGCGATCGCCGCTGGTGGGCTAGTTGAGGTTTTTCCTGACACGGAAGTGGAGACGCTGGATTTAGGACGATTGCTGTTTGATCCATCGCTGTTTGCCCTGCGTGTGCGCGGGGATAGCATGATTGAGGCAATGATTGACCACAATGATGTCGTGATTTTGCGTCCAACCAACGATGTGAAAAATATCAAGAGCGGTACGATCGTCGCTGCCAGAGTAGAGGGGCAAACCACGCTCAAACACTTTCATCGGTATGGTCGTAGAGTCACGCTTAAGCCTGCCAATGCCAACTATGAGCCAATCCTGCTCGATGCCAGAACGGTTGAAGTTCAAGGCGTGCTGGTGGGAGTGATGCGATCGCTCTAGCTAAATGCCAAAATAAGAGGCAGTTTTAGCGAAATCGTATTCACTTATGGCTGAACCAGCCGATAAAGCGCTCGTTGCTAAGATCCTCAACTTCGGTCAAGAGCGGGCGATCGCCCTGTGTGAATTTGATGCTCAACAAATTGCCGAGTTAGTTGTCTTCGCTGAACTTAGCCTCCAAGTGGCTGTAGAGACTTACTACGAAAGTCACCGCCAGGAGCTAGATCAGCGCATGGCAATTCGGATTCAATATTCGCATCCAGCGTTGACCTCAGCCCCTACTTCGCCATCCTCAAACACGCTGACTTGAAGAAGATTGATTGCGTTCAAGGGTATTTAATACTGGCTACCTTGATTCCAAAAACATGGAAAATCTCTCTTTTGACTAACTCTGCATTTGTAATTGATGGGTGGCACACATGATCTTTAAAGTTCGGTCCCTCAACTAAAATCGCTTTACCTCTCCTGTAAACACGAAGGCTAGGTTTCTTCCCATCCTGTTCTTCGCCCTCAGCTTCAAACCAAAGCTCTTTTTTCGCTGCCATATCAGCACTTCACCTATACGCGACTATAACTCTATGTTATGGCGATAGTTTTTGTTAATTTAGATCTTTGAACCGCGATTAGTATGCATTAGCACCACTCACTTCTGCACCTACCTCGCCATCCTCAAAGACGCTGACCGTCACTGATCGCCCTGGATAACGCTCCTGAATTGCCTTGATGAGATTTTCAGCCATCATCTCGCAGCTCTGCCCACCCATCTCCCCACCGGGGAAGTTGGCACGGCAAAAGTCGAGGAAATCATGAAACTCGACTTCGCGATCATTGTGGAAGATAGCGATTTTCGCCTCAACGTGGAAGAGATGGCGGTGACGGTCAGCAAGATAGGCGCGTTCGCCTGTTGCTCCTTGCCAGCAGTGGAAGCCGGGGACTTGAAAACGTACGATCGCGGTTGTTGTGAGGTTGTTCATGTGATTACTCGTGAGAGAATTAGGACTATTCGGAATCTGCTTTTTGAACTAGCCAAACAAGCGCCCAGCCTGGAAATCATGCACTGGTATATGTGGTTGGATGAGTGCTTTGAGAATGACGAATTTGATCCGTCTGACTTTTCAAACCTGCAATGGCGCTGTTGGGTGCTGAAAGAAAAGGAGGAGCCAGTTGGTGCTTTGATTGAGGCAATCACCCCACTTCTCAAAGATCACCAGTTGATTTAGCGCCTCTATACAAGTTCACTGATGTGTCGATTTTTGGCTATTTCGTCAACATAAGAGCGGTTTTATGATGACGTTTTGCTGTTTCATCGACAGGTCTACAAGCAGAGAGAGACATAAATGGAAGTCCATATATACGAGCCGAAAGAATTGCTTAGTCCGCGCCGTGTGCTGACACTCATGCCCGTAGACGGGGAATTTGTAGCTTGCGTTAATCGCTACTTAAGCCTGGGCTATATTGTTGTCCTCTGCACTCACGGGAGAACTGGCTGCGGCGCTTATGTTGACAGTCTGTTCAACCAGCTATCAGGCTGGAATTTCTCTGAAATCAATAGACTGCCGGATAGACCTCGCAGCCTACGTCTTTCAATGCCTGAATGTGATTCCGCCAGTTCCGCAACTGCATGAAAGAACCATAGGCACTCATCGCCACTGCTTTGTTATTGCCGCGTGGGGAATCCGCCTCTGCACCGTACTGATACATATAGTTGCGAGGCAAATCACCCACCGATTTACCGTTTGCTTTCTCGCGATAGCCACCGCTCCAGCGGACGCAACTCAACCAGCTTGAGGAGTCGCCAGAGTTGATCGGCAGGGCATTGAGCCATTCATTTGGAGTCAGTCCCAGCAAGTGAATCCACAGGTGGGGATACTTGCGATGCCGTTCCCAGGCAGTGGCGACCAGGCGCTTCCGCGTTTCGCGGTCAGCCTGCACCACGTTACCAAAGCAGATGCGATCGTACCGCTCTGCCAGATAGTCAAAGTAATCCCAACCATCGTTGAACGGGTGATACACGGGAATAGGTTTGAGACCTATTTGCTCCAGCATGGCGCGTGTCTTGATTTTGTTCTCCCGTCCGCCCTGGTCGAGTTCGATGAAGCCCCAGCAGCGATCGCCCAACCGTCGATAGATTTCCACATACCGCTCCAGCAGGTCACTGAAGCCGTCGATTTCATCGGGTGCTAAGCCTAGCGCATGATCCATCGAGCAACGGTGAGCCTTCGCGTGTTCTTGCGTTAGGTGGTAGATGCCAGAGTCGATGAAAAGCTTTTTGCCGCGATCGCACCAGTCGCTAATGTGTTGCAGCTCCGATTCGGAATTGAGTTCGTTGACGGCAATCAGTAGATGGTCGTAGACAGGCTCGGCAATGGCGAGACGACCCACGCCGGAGGCAAGGAAGTAGACATTTTCTTCGGCTGGGTCGAAGGTGCCACCGCCTGTTTTTTGGACACCGACACGATCGCCAAAAAGTGGACCAGATTTGCTGGTAGTTTGTCGGTTAGCCACGCTGCACCGCCTCTGCACCGTTGACAGCAGCATACTGGTCAAGGATATGCCCAGCAATGTAAGCGTCCGGCTGCACCATGACGAGATGGCACTCTTTTGCTTTAACGGTCAGTGGGACAAACGGACCAGGATAGGGCGCAAAAATCGTGCGATCGCCTGTCAGAAAATCTTTCCAACTCTGCCATTCGGTCAGCACTTCAGCGATGACCAGGATATGCGGACCCACTTTCCAGACCTGACCTTTTTCGACCTGGTGACGTGGCTCGGCGATCGTAATCTGGGTCAGCTCGAGCAGCGAGCCGTCTGACTTGACCAGCTCATTGTTACCCGATTCTAGTGAGGCAGGTTGATTAGGCAAGGGTTGCTCATCATCGTCAAGCGCGTGTGAGACTTCGGGCTGCTTTGGTTCTGTGGGTATGCCGGACTCGCCAAAGATTTGAGCGCCTTGAAAGTCGATCGTGCCCAGGTTGAACAGGCTGCCGCACTCGTCCAGGCTGAACCCGGTCAGCTCCAGATCGAAATTCATCTCGGAGAGTGCTTCCATCTCCAGCTTCAGCGCTTCAAAGTTGTAGCTGGATTCGGCAACTTTATTGTCAGCAATGCGGCAGGCTTTCTTCTGAGCGGGGCTGAGGTCGGTACGGACGATGACGGGCGCTTCTCTCAGCCCTATTTTTTGGGCTGCCAGGTGGCGACCGTGCCCTTTCAGGATGATGCCGTCTTCGTCTACAACGATCGGCACATCGAACCCGTACTCGGCGATCGCGCTGGCAATCTTATCGACTTGCTCAGGCGGGTGGTTTTTGTTGTTGTGAACATAGGGAATGATGCGGTCAATGGGAAACCACACCACTTCTGGTGAAAACTTCTTAGCCATGAAATAAACCTCGTAGATGCACTTGCGGGTATCGTTCCCTCAACCCATCAGTTCAAATATGCGCTTGGCGGAGCAGTGATAAACAGGCTGGTAATTCGTTCCGGTACCTCGGCAACATCCACGCGCAGCAGATCAATATGGCTGTCGAGAGGAATCTGAGCGAAATACAGGCACAGTTCTTCAGTTGTGCCGCCCCCACAGGTCGGGTGATTGTTTACCACCTCCGGCAATTGCGCTGCCCAATCGCGCAGCCGTTGCTCTGCTTCCACCATATCGATGCCGTACATGGCAGTGGTTTCTAGCACGGCTTGCAGATGCAATGTCACGCGAAAATCGTGGTAGTGAGCATCTGTCCAGATCGGCGGATTGTAGTGCTGTCGTCGCACTTTGATGCTGATCTGGTAGTGGAAAAGAATGGGGAGTTCTCGTGTGGGATTGGCGATCGCCTGCCGATAGGGCGCAACTTTGCCCTGCAACTCTGGCGGATAATGTGCTTGGCTCATCATCACTGCACCCCAATCAGCTTGTGGAGTTGGAGCGAGAGACGGTAGGTTGGATGCTGTTGCAACAAGTTCAATACCAGCGGCAACGTGCGTTCCCTGTCACTCCATTCGGGCTGCAAGAAAATATGTTTGGTCGGCGATAGCCTCTGGAGATACGCTTCAAACTCTTCCAGATGTTGATTCGCCCAGTCATGCCAGTCCGTTGACCAGTAACGTATATTGCGATCGTAAAAGTCAACTTCTACGCCAGTGGCAATCACAATCTTGATCTCATCTGCGCGTAGCCACATCGCGGGATGGACAGGATACCTTGGTGAGACATGATGCTTGGGCGAGAGGGTCACCCAGGCAGCTCGTGATACGGGTTGCCAGAATGCGCCGGAGGTTTCGATGCAGACTTGCTTGCCTGACATCTCCAGAGCTTCGACCAGGGCCGGCAGTTGCTTATGAATAAATGGTTCACCACCAGAAATAACGACGCGAGGCGACTTGGTTTCACTCACCAGGTCATCGATGCTGCACTCAGTTCTGGGGGTATGCTTGCCGCCGTCGGCGTAACCAGTGTCACAGAATGAACAGCCGATGGGACAACCTTGAAGACGGATGAAATCGACGGGAGAGCCAGCCCAATAGCCCTCTCCCTGCAACGTTTGCTGGAAGGTTTCGTGGATAGGTATAAGAGTCATGGTTTGCTACAGATGCACTGCTGTAGCTTTCCCGCAGTCGTCGAGCTGCTGTTTGATTCCTAAATCAATGTGCAAAACCTGGAAGGGTTTCGTACGAACCGCTTAACGTCTTTTTCGGCTTCATCAGATCTCTGACATCACCTTGCTTGCTGAAATAGTCCCTCAATTTATCAGCTTCTTCATCGTCAAATTTCCACTCATCACCACTGTCAAAAGTAATTGTGACCTGGTTGAGTGCAACTCCCAACGTAGTAGGTTCAGGACCAAGTTTTACCGTCCTGACTTTTTCCAAACTAAACATCCGATCACCGATTTTTACAAAAGCCATAAGACCTCGCTAAAAGTAGACCTACAGAAATTCCAACCCTTAAGGCTTCTAATCAAGGCGGATAAGACGATGCTCTTCACGCACATTGTAAAAGCATGGTTCAAAGTTGGGGCACTGTTTAGGCTGGTTGGACATCGCACTGCAATCTAACTGCATAGGACAGTAGGGCAGTGCATCCATACTACTCAAAATATTTTGAAGCAGGCGAGCATCTAAAGGCAAATATAGTCTTGTCAGATAGTGATCGGACGCAATCTTCTCTATGGTTGCTTTGCAGGCTTCCACAATATCCGCCGTTGTAGAAGCGATCGACATCGTACTGTCACAGCATTCTTGCCAACCGTGCTCAAGACAATAGGCAAAACTTACGTGCGTTTCATTGCCACATTCTGAGCAATGGACAACGGTGTCAATGGACTGTTTGATCATGCTCAACTTGCAAAATATACATCTTGGGAGCAAGTAGGTTTGTGGATAATTAGGCCACTGTCTCTGCTTCTCAGCTTAGCCCCGCACTCTTTACAGCCTTCTGTAGACTCGTAGACTTCTCCCGTGTCATCGCGATATGGGACAGGAAGCCTGCGAGTGCTGTAGGGATGGTTTGAGAGTCCGTCTACCGTGGTGCGCTCTGCATATCTAGTCATTGAACTGCACTTTGAAATCTACCTCTAACGCAGCTTCAATCCTACGAAACGTTGGTTCTTCCAAAGCGCCGTTTATACGTTCCTCAACTAGCTCATACCAATAGTTACGGCTAATCTGAGCTTGTCTGCAAAGAGCCGAAACAGAAATACCCTTCTGCTTTCTAGCACTCTCCATTCGTGCCCCTAACCCAGGCACCTCTATTTCGATCGTCTTCGTTTGGCGAAGTCGCATTAAACCGGGCATACATAACACCTTCTATCAAATCGCATCATGTCTCTACTGTAAACTGCCATCTAACAATTGACAACTGTTAGATGACAGATTACAGTTATGAAAGGTGAGGCAAACAGCCAAGCCCAAACACGCCAAAGCCGCCTCAAGGTGACCAACTTGCCGGGAGGAACACCAGAGGACGGCTAGGCGCGAATCCGTTAGTAATTTAGGACTTGTCAATCATGGTATCAACTCTTCCCCAACCTGTATCCCTAGATGAGCTACGAACAGGTCAGATTGAAACAGTCACAGCAATGCTTGAGCGCTTTCTCCCTGTTTCCGATTTAGCTGTTCCGTCGATCGAGGAGTTGCACATGCTCTATTCCTTCTATGGAGAGGTCAGACCGCACCGGCTGCATAAATGCATTTTCGGAGTTGAAATGATCGGCAAATCGGTTGTATTCCAGAGCCGAGCGGCGGCCTGGAATTACTATCTCCAAAATAAAGACTGGCTGCAGACGCTTGCATTGATCAAACCAGTGCCGTTCTAGTCTGTTCATCAAAATCAATGGGCGATCGCCCAGTTACCACACCAGCGATCGCCCACCTCACTAACCCACAACGATTAGGAGTTACTTAATGCTATCGCTATTGCTTTCAATTACTGTTCAAACCGCTCCAGCAACCGAACTGAGAGTTCCAGCACCCCCTCTACCAAAGGTATGCATTCATGCTGGCCGTTGCGGCGAATGCTACAACACCGGAGAAGCAGGGACTCGTAGTGCAGACAATTTGAATTGCACTCCATGCGAATACGTGAAGCCAGGTCAAATAATTGCCGATCGCGAAGGACTGCTAGAACCTAAAGCCTCCAACTATATACCACCGGATCATGGTGGGCCTGGTTCTAGTGTTGGGTCGGGAACACGTCAGCACTAAATCTTGCTGGTCGTGTGTTTCCGCCCCTAAGAACTTAACCTCAAACTGAAACCAATGCTGGAACTTGAACATTACCCGATCGCGATCGCCAATGCGGCCCATACAGTCAATGACTTAGAGGCAACGCTCAATAATCTCAAAATTCGCATTGCTTCTAGCGAAAATGCGGTCAATGCTGAGGTTGCCTTTGACCTCACCCTCAAAAACGAATTGCAGCGTACCACACGTCGACATGAACTGTTAATGGCAGACGACGTTTATCCAGACTTGACCAAACAGGTCAACCGCCTGAGCTACGAAAAAGCCAGCGCCCTGGCGCACCTGGAACAACTGCGCAATGAGTTCTCGGTCGCCAAGCTCCAGGCACGGCAAGAGATTGCACAACAGCTAACCAGTCTGGAAGTCAGAGAACTGGTCGGCATCTAAACAACGTTCAGCAGCATTTAACGATATTCAGCGGCAGTTGCTAACTTTCGACGGAGAGCAACTGCCGTGGTTCACTCACTACAGGTCAGGAACCTTCCCATGCTATCAAGCAATCTTGTTTGCACCTTCGCGGTCTACGCGGTGGGCGGTCTTTGTTACGCAGGCATTCTGCCCTGGTTCGCGTTGTCCTGTGTCCTTGCCCTACTCTTCAGCCGTTGGGCATTCAGTATTCACAGCCGGACCCATTTCAAGGGGCACTATCCCTTAATTGAAGAATTGATGCCCTTAGTGATGAGTCCCCTGAGTGTGGGTCTCAACGAGCAGCGTCAGGTGCATCAGCGCCATCATGCCGCTCTGGGCAGTCCTAATGATCCAGACTGGCTGTTCTATAGCGCCAATCCCTTTACTGCCGTATTGCTCTGCTGCTTTCACCCTGAAATCACGTTCTGTAGAGAGTTTAAATGGCTGTCACCTCGCGCTTTGAGTGGAGCCGTCTTCCGGCTGGTGTTGTTCACTGTGCTGCTTTTAGTGGCAGGTAACAACTTCCTGCTCTGGTACTTATGCCCCTTGAGAATCTTGTTTGGCATTGCCCAGTTCATCTTCACTTGGATGCTGCATCACAGGCACGACAAACGCACGATCGACCTCCACCTATCTCCCTGCTTCATGCCCATCATCGGCACGGTTGGCCTGAAAGAGCTTCGTGCCCATGCCGCACACCACAGAGTTTGCCACTAATCCATTGATTAACGTAGGAGTTAAGTATGCAATGCCAGTTTATCAAGGTTGGTCGTTTCATCATCAACCTCAGCCACATTACGCATCTTGCAGAAATCGCACCAGAGTCTCACTCAACAATCGAAGCTGGGAGGCTCAAGCACAACGGACGACTCAGGATTTTCCTAGATTCCGTCACCAGTTTAGGTGATGGGGTAGAAGCTAGAACCATTTCATTTCCCTCTGAATCACCAGAAGCAATCGCGGTGCGATCCTTCTTCAACAATCGGGCACAAGACCTGACTCCGATGGATGAAGGAACGATCGAGAATGCCATTGCCGATTTAAGACCGTACTGACCAAACGCATCACGATCGCCCCTCTGCTTAGCACGGGCGACCTAAATTTCACCCCTCATCTTCATCCCTCACCATGCCAGAACCTATCACCTTTGAAGAAGAACGCTTGGAGCTTGAGCGAGAGCGTAATGCTTTGCTCCAGCAGCAGAATGATCTACTCAAGCAGCAAAACTCCCTCTTTTCGCGGATCGGGGCCACGCTTGGGAAAATGAACACGATCGCCGAGTTTTTAAGCCTGGCAATCATCAATAAAACCGTGTGCCGGTTCGTTTATCCGTTGGACGCTTACTCAACCTTTAACTGGGACGAATTTGGTGCCACGATCCACAAAGCCGATCGCTCTGGCCCAGCAGTTGTGATTTGGCGTGGCGAAACCTACCTGCGCCGAAACTTTGAAAAGAACGGGAAAGACATTTGGTATAGCCGTTTGATCGGCACGACGGAAGGGGGCAAGCACATTTATGATGTGTTGGTAAAATTCTCCGAGAGCTATGGCAAAGTCCGCTCTCTGCCTGACGAAGTCAAAGAGGCAGCAGGCATCACAGCGTAATTTGCCGGTTTTCCAAAATGCGACACACTCAATTCTGGGGGTGTCGCATTTTGGCATTTCTCGCCATAATCGGCATAAATCATGTGTACTAGCCATGTCTCACCCTACAGACACAACCTGGAAAGCGATCGCGCCCATCGCTTACAACGCCTATGGATCAGTCGTTGGCTTCAAAAATTATCAGGGGCATCCCATGCCATCCTTTGACCAACTGCCAGAAACCATCAAGCAGGCGTGGGAAGTGGCTGCCCGAACGGTAGCTGAAGCACTCCAGCATCCAGAGCTAATCACTTCAGCCGACAAACCACAGACAGGACAGCAAATTGTCGATGATGCCTTACGGAAAATTGAGGAAGGCGATTGCCCATGACTGAGAGAGCTACCCCTCAGATTCCTCTGCCCACATTTGACAATTGGGCGAGTTTCTCTGTTGGGCAACTTGAGGCGATGCTGATTGCCTGGGAGTGGATTCGCGATCAGCCCGAATGGGCTATGTGGCACGAAGGCGCAAAAGGTTTCCTCAGAGAAATAGAGGCAGAACTTGATCGACGAGCACAAGAGCGATCACGCATTGCCCTCCGTCGTGCTATTGCGGATTGGAGCATGGCGCGCAATCGATTGTGGACACCAGTCGATGCACATCGCGTAACTGAAGCCGTCGAGAAACTTTTATCTGAATGGGGAGACTACCGCCCATGAGCCTGTCAGAATCACCATCACCACCGCAGCATCAATGGACTGAAGAGGCGTGGGGAGAACAGCGCTACTACTGGGAGAATGGCTTTTTCTGCCTCAGTCAACGTCCGCCCTACTGCGATCGCGGTCGTTGGCAAGTGTTTTTAGAAGCCCAAGCCGTAGACGATCGGGGCTGGTCGCGCTACTTTTTCAGTAAAGACAATGCCAAAGAAGAGGTTGCGTCGTGGTTGGCAAATTGGCAGCAGTTGAAGACAGTTGGTTATACCTGCCCTTACCCTCATTTAAATCTGGCGTGCGATCCTTGCTGGAAAATGGACGGAACGCACTGTACGGTTTCTCTGACAGCCCTCACAAACGATGCTGCAGTTGGCAGATTTGTGGGCATTGTGCAGGTTCATTCAGGTAGTGAGGCAGAATTCACTGTGGACTATCATGACTTATTCCCTCGCTTCTACTTCAGCCAGGAGATTGCGATCGGTGAGTTAACTGCCTGGATGGCCTGCCGCAAACAGGTTGCCCAATGAACACAAAACGCTGGCGATGGCTGAAAATGATGTCCTATGTCATCGCCGCGTTCGGCTCAGGAATGTTTTGGGTATGGGGGATGTTAGGCCTCGACCCTGGGCAGTGGGTAGCTGAAGGCGATGCCTTGATCGTTCTGATTGCGATTTTAACGGCGCAAACAGCCGATGTACTTGGCGATCATTCCCGGCATCGTGAACGGGCTGAGGAAATTCAGCGTCATCCCAATACCATCGGCGATGCGTCCTGTCAGTTTAATGCGCGATCGCCCATCATTCGCTGTGCGGTTAATTCGGATGGCCCGTGCGATGGGTGCCCACACTATCAGATCAAAAAGACTGAGCCTACTTCTAGAGTGTAGAAAGAGCCATTATCACTTGCTAGAAGCGACAATAGCTCTTTCCTAAACCCCCAGATTAGTTAGCTTCAGGCAACTTCCGTTGACTATTGGAGTTCCGACCATCGATAAAAACATGTCCGCTCGTTGGGCCAGCCTGAAAGCTCATCCCAATAACTCCGGGGTAACGAGTGACAATGGCGACTGCCAGCAAACTGGACAGTGACAGGGCAAGCGCTAAAGTGATAATAGTCAGAAAGTTTGGGTTTTTCATAAAACCTCAGTAATGTTGACTTTGACGGAGCTAGGGTTTGGATCACCCTGGCTCTTTCTGTTGTCTGGTTTCGAGAAGCACGCCTCACATAGCTAACGTGTTCGGTAGCTATAGAGGCATTTGTTTATCCCAGATACAGGCATCAAACCAAACTGGTGATGGTAAAAAGTGGGCAGTCTTTGCTGGCACACAAGATGCACGGCAACTGATGTATATAGGATTGCTTACCTGCTATGCCGTAGACTGAGCAAGTGATACAGCTTGAGGTCATAGACCGGATTTTGTATCAAGTTCATCCTTTGGAAAGGAGGAATGCTAAAGAGTCGCATTGCCTAACCTGCGTGAGCACTCTAGCCCAAACCAACGCTTCACCCTTTCTGTTCCACGTCACCGATCGCGATATTCTCGCCGAGCACCTGGCGGACAAGCGGAGCGAGAACACGCGACGGGCATACGCCAGAGACGTGAAAGACTTTTTCGTGACCGTTGCCAACCAGGAACCAACACCAACGCTGATTGGGCAGTTTTTGAGCCTGGAACGCGCGGCGGCCATCTCTCTGGTACTGAAGTACAAAGCGATCCTAATTGAGCGCAATCTGAGCGAGGCCACGGTCAATCGGCGGTTGTCTGCCCTCAAGTCCCTCGTGGCGTTTGCCCAAAAGGTCGATCGCTGCCAGTGGAGCCTGGAGCAAGTAGAGAGCGAGAAAGTGCAGAGCTACCGGGATACCAGCGGGATTAGTTTAGAGGCCTATCGCAAGCTGCTATCTGTGCCCAACCGAAATACGCTAGCAGGCAGACGCAATTACGCTATATTGCGGTTGCTCTGGGAAAATGCCCTGCGCCGCAATGAAATCAGCCAGACCAATGTGGGAGACCTGGATATCGAGGCTCGCACGCTGCAAATTTTTGGGAAGGGGAAGGGCACGCAGGCCGAATCCATCAGCCTCAGCACAGCAACAACAGAAGCGATCGTTGATTGGGTGCTTGCCAGAGATCCCGTTCCAGCGCCAAACGCCCCATTGTTCGTGGCGCTCGATCGCGCGCATTATGGCCACCGGCTATCGGGGAACGCCATTTACAATTTGGTAGTGGAGACGGCAACCAGCGCTGGTATTACCAAGCATCTCTCTCCACACCGGTGCCGCCACAGCGCCATCACGGCTGCACTAAATGCTACCAATGGTAATGTGCGGGAAGTTCAAAAACTGAGTCGCCATGCGCGGCTAGAAACTCTAATGATTTACGACGACAATAGAGCCAACGCCCAGGGCAAAGTCACCAACCTCTTAGCTGATCTGCTTTAAACGTCGAACCCCCAGCATTGCTGCCAGGGGTTGGAACCAGATTTGGATCCGACTTAGGCGGACGGGGCCGCCGCTGTTGCCGGAGGCTCAGAAGCAGGAGCAGGGGCAGCGACAGGAGCAGGAGCAGAAGCAGCGGCAGGAGGATTAAATTCTCCTTCCACTGCCTGTAGACCAGCCTCAATCACAGATACCCGATCAACAAGCCCTGCAAGGGTTGACTTCAAAGTTTCCACGTCTGATTGCACTGCTTCAACGACCTGCTTTACAGCAGGGATTTCGGCAATTTGCTCTACCAGGGATTCAACCTTACCTTCAACATCATGCAGCTCTTCTGCCGCGCGTTCAAGAACATCTTTGAGCATGTGAGATACCAAATCACTGCTGTAGCTTTCCCGCAGTAAGAGCAGTAGGAACCCTAGAGCGTTCTGCCGGAATTGCCCCTATTATGGCATCTGACCTTACGCCTGAATTAACCAAAACTGACTGGGAAACGCTCAGTGATTTTCGACTGCTGCGGCTGCAGTCGATGTTTGCGGATTTACAACTTTGCCATTTACAGATCTCCTGCCTGACCAACGATCTGCTGTTAATCTGCGATCGCGCCGCCTGGGATAAGATTCAACCGATTTTGGTTGATCTACGCATGGCGAGCTGGGCCGTTGCAGCCGCTGATAACTTGTCCATTTTTGTGGATGGACACTTGACTTATTGCGCCATGACGCAATTGCCCCAAACAGTTGAAGTTGTAACACGTACACTGGATACAATCGATTTAAGGATTGATCCTATGGTTACTGCAACCCCAACCAGACCTCGCTCCATAAAGCCAGCAGAAAAACAGTTAACAGCCACTCCCGCAGCATCAAATGACCTGCCGGATTTTATTGACCTGATGCCATTGGCTCAAAAATCAGGCATTCCGATTGAACACATCGCCGCTGAAATCAAGCAGCTGGGTGGTGTGGCTGGACGTGATCGCACGGGCACTTACATCACTACCGAGGACGCCCAACGCACCTGGGTTACCAATTACCTGAAGCGACTAGAGGCAGACTTCCTCTTGCCACCACAGGCGGAATCGGTACCAAGCGTCGAACCAACCGCAAAAGCCGCAAAACCGAGACGTGCTCGCACCGCAGCACAAGACAACGGCAAGGTTATGCCGAAAGAGCGGCGGTTGAAAGACTTTAGCAAAGCGCAGAGCTACTCAGTCACCATTGGTCGATTCCTGGATGCTCAAGGCTGGGATGGAAGCAACCCTCTGAGAGCACAGGTGTTCGAGGGCATTGCAGCGCTACCAGACAACTTTATGCCAAAAGCAAAGGGTAGCAGCCTTGCTGAGCGATCGCTCTACAAAATCTTGTCCAAGTATCCAGCTTCCAGTCGAGCCGCTGCTTGTAAAGGGTTGATCAAAACTGCCCGTGAGACGATTGGTCAGCAGCCCTCTGAGCAACCAGCAAGCCGGCCAGATACAGCCACGGTTGAATAAGGAACACTAAGCTAGATTGAGTAAGATGCACTCTGGACCCTGTATGTGGCAGGGTCTTTTCTATTTTTGCGTACTCAAAAACTCACAAGTTTGGATCAGCACTACATGTAAACCTTTAAAACCCTGAAACCCTAGAAGGCTGAAACCTTTTTAGGGAAAGCAATGTCAGACGGCAAACCAGGTAGACCAAAAGGCAAGCGGTCTAACCCGAACTTTATTCAAATCACCTCGTACATCTCCAAGAAGACCTACCGAGCAGTCAAAATACGCTGTGCAGAGTTGGATATGAACCGCTCGGATTTGATTGAGGAGTTACTTGAGGAATGGTTAGAACGCACAAAGCCCAAACGAAATAAGCGCATCCGTGGAGACAATGCTTGATAATGGCTTGATAATGTTTTGCGTACTCAAAAACTCACGCCATATTTTTTGGATGTCATCAGCCGGAATTTGTGTCACAACAGGAATTAGATCTCAGGCTTAGTTTTAGTTTCAGGCTCTGCTTCTCACCCATACCGCAAGGCAAGTAGTACAACACGGCTCATCACAAGGGGTGGTGTAGCTAGGCACGGCTTCCAAATTGGCAAGCACACTAACGACCTTAGCGAGTTCCCCTAACGGTCTTTCTCTGATGGATAGTTTCACGCCACTATCAACGAACGATATCGCCCTTTTAAACTGGCTCAACTCCATTCCAATCGATCCAAGTCAAGTAGACGTCAAAATTGAAGGTCTCCATGTCAAAATTAATTGCCGGAATGATTTTCTTGGGTTGAAACTATGGAGCCATCGCCAGGCGGTGCAGTCTATTGGTTTCTCGCTGGAAGTTAGTTCTAATGGCGAGTTGATCGATTCCACCAGACGCATGAAAAAAAACGCTAGCAGATGGGCTGCTCGCTATCCTTTGCACTTGATCGACTTGAGTAACCTTTGCTCAGTGAGCATCCACAGTGAAGGTGAAGGTTATCCCTTTCTGGCCGTACAACCGTACCTCGGTAATGAAGCTGCTCTCAATAAGCCTGTTGACGAGTTGTTAGGACAACCTCTCGTGACGGTTGCCAGCGAAATTGCTGAAGCAAAAGAGCACTGCATTAGACGAGCGATCGCCAATGGCGATATCGCCCATGAAAGCTATGAGATGTACTGGCAGGGCAATCTCTGGAAAAAACAGATTACCGCCATTTATCTACCAGGGTCAGGTGAAGTGATGACCAAAACCTCTCATGCCAAAGGAGAAGAATGGCAGATCGGCTATTGGCGCAATCACTTTAAGACCCTAAACCAGGAGTAGAATGTGTGTGCCCATTGGTCGTTCCGTTGGGGGTGTTAAGGTTGGCCAAAACCTCAACGGTATACCGTTTATTGCCCGTAAACATTCGCAGCGCCTTGGCGACATAGCCAATAATGCGGTCATCCACAAAGGCAATTTGACCTTGCACAACATCTCGCAACTCTGCCACATCGGCCTCGTCATTCGCGGGGAAGTGACTCAAAAACTCGCGAAAACCTTCTTCTGTGGTTGGATCGAGGTTGCGTTCACTCATCTCTGCACGAATTAGCCTACCGACTGCACCGCTCCCTCTACCAATCGCATCCAGATCCATTGCTTGCTCCCATCCAGGTGTCTGATTGTGGTATCTGCTGGGGGGCATTTGCGTCCGCAAAGTAGCGGATTTCTCGAAGTCGGCAGTGCCAATGCGGGCAAATTCGCGCCAGTCGTCTTCGTAAGTGTGGTCCAGGTCGAGCTGGATGTCGTCTCCGTTGATCGCTATCACTCTGAACACAAAAGGGGCAATCGCTTTAAGCGCCTCAGCTTTCGGTTGCTTAATTGTTGGCGGCGACCCTGCATAACGATTCAACGTACTGCCTGACAAGTGCAGCTCTGGTTGTCCTAGATCTTTCGCACGTTGCTGAATTTCTAGCCTCAATTTCCGCTCGGTCCATTCGCGCACCTTGATCGATGCACGAATAGCTTTCGCCATCCGCTCTATACCTTCCCGTGTATAACCTGTCGGTTCTGCGCCGATGTTAACTGAGACTACATTCATAGTTTGCATACGGTCTTTCTTAAGAATACCCTTCTTTTTCATTGTTGTCTCAAACAACATTTTTTAGGGTATGATGTCTCGAACACCTCGAACACACAAATCACCTTACATGTCTTATGCCTTCTCAGACATCAGAGCCAACACGCCGCCCATCAAACCTTAGTCGAAAGGCGCTTGACGTTGCTAAAAGGCAGGCCAAGCTAAGCAGGAAGACGATGGCCGTTTGGGTTGGCCTCGCGATTCTTGAAAAGGCGGACAGAGAGGAGAAAGACCCCTCTGCCGTCAGCAAAACCTCACTTACTGAGGAGATGCTTCAACCATTGGGCCGTCCACCAAACCTGGCTAACGACGTGCTCCAGATTGCCAAAATCCGCTCGGCGATCGCTGGCAAGACGATGGCCGTTTGGTTGAGCGAAGCCATGTTTGAGAAGGCAGCACGGGACACACAAGGGGAGGGGAGTAAAACAGTCTCAAAAAAACTCGTTCACGCCTGAACGTCAAGGGCGATCGCGGCTTGCACCACGATCGCCCTTCATTTTCTTTGCGCGTCCCGACTCCCAATCGTTGGCACTCAGAATTCACACGTTCACAGACAGAGGAATACGTATGAATGCACTACTTATAGCATCTCGCCCCCCAATCTTTACGCCTCACCACCTCAACCCGCGGAGGCAATGGTGATGCCCAATAAAAAGCACATTCGCCCGCACATGCGGAAACAGGCTTTGCTAGAGCGCATCCGTCAAACGCCTGGCCTCGCTGTCGCGCAGATGCAATCGCATTGCCCAGGCGGAAACTTTGAGCAAATTTATCAACCGCTGTTAGAGGAATTGGTGGCAGAGGGCTTGGTGTTCTCCCACAAGTTTCCCTGGAGCGAGACAGTCTTCTGGTACGAAGCAGGCTACGACGTAGGCAAACTGTTCCGCCCTGCCACTGTCAAATTTGGCGAAGTCAGGAGCTACATCGACCCCACCTACAAAAGCGCGTGGTCGTCAGACGCTCCACCCGTGCGTCAAAGCATCGCTGATATCCCCACAGAGAGTCCCTGGAAGCCCATCATGCCCGACATAGAACCATTTGAAGGATATAGACAACAAATGACGCAGACCGACTCCCTACAACACGAAATTTGCCACCATCAGCAAAAAGACGAGAAAACATCTGGTGATCGCCGGAACAACCCAAACCTCGACCGTCTGCTTGTTGGAATTGAATCAGCAGTCGAGCAAGCGATTACCGATGGCACTTACAGATTGCCCAGCCGTAATGAATTGTCACTGCGGTTGGAGCTTCGTAACTACTTCTACACATCCACACCGGCGGGTGAAGCGGCACGAAAGGCGTATGAAGACGCGCAAGAGCGATTGGACGATTTGAAAAAGGCGCGTCAACGACGTGCCGAGGCAGTCACGGTTATTGACACCTCTATCCCGGTGGATACAGCACAGATAGACGTCGCGGCTCAACTCGAACAAGCGCGGCAGAAAGCGATCGAACTGGAGAAGCGTAATCGAGAGTTGCGCCAGCAGCTTGCAGTATTGCAGGAAACGCAACCGCAACGATCATCGTTGGTCGAGGTTGCGATACCCAGCAACTATTTTGAGCAACAGGCGCAACTATGGCAGAAAACAATCGATGAATTAGAGGCAGACCTGGCATCCGCCCGCGCTAATCATGCCGCTTACCAACGGCTGATGTTAATTCACGAACCCGTCATCAACGTTGCGCTCAACGGCGATCGCAGCAGTACCCTTCAACCCGCTTAGAAAAATGTCCCGGCTCTGTCACAGGGCTGGGACATGCCTTATTTACTACCTCCATCATGACAGCAACCCCTCAGAAGATCAGTCCCACAGCCCAAATTGACGCTCCAGGCACTATTGCGCTGGAACACTGGCAAGAGTGGCAGGCATCCGGCGTCAGTGGCGAGATCATCGCCGCAAACGTCGAGACAATCTACGACATCGAGGTCGATCCTCATTCGCGGGAGCCACGCTACCCGATTCATGAGTTTTTGAACTGGACGGTCACGCGGTTTGGGCGACAGGCGCGAGAGAACCAGAGAGCATGGACGTTTCGGGGGTTAGACCCGCTTAACAACTGGGAGCGAATGGAGTGGGGATGTCTGAAACTCGATCGCGCGCGTAGCAGTAAGGGCAAAGAACTCAAGTATGAGCAGCCTGTGGGCAAAGGTTCAGCCAGAGCCTTCTTCGCGGCTGTGCCGAGCAATCCCCGGCTGTGGCTCGAAGCGCTGACCAACCCGGAGATCCCGATCATCATCACCGAGGGCGCGAAGAAGGGCGCTTGCCTTTTGAGCTTTGGTTTTGTGGCGATCGCCCTGGCCGGGGTCAGCGGAGCCGTCCGCACGAAAGACATTAGAGGAGAGGCGATCGAGCCTCATCTGATTGCTGATATCGCCATGTTTGCCTGCCCTGGCAGGCGGTTTTACATCTGCTTTGATCACGACAGAAAGCCCAAGACCGTGGCCAACGTCAATCGGGAAATCAATAAGCTGGGCAAGCTCTTAAACCGTGCCGGATGCGAAGTCTATGTCATCGACTTACCGGGTCCCGAAAAGGGTGTTGATGATTTTATCGTGGTACAGGGTGCAGAAGCCTTCCAGCGCTGCTACGACGCTGCCAAACCGCTGTGGCAGTGGCAGGTGCATCAGTACAGCAAACTGACCTATCCCGCCAGCCAGCGCGTCAGCCAGCGCTATTTGGGCAAGGTATCGCCGCCGGATAAGGCCAAGCTGGTTTGCCTCAAATCGCCCAAAGGGACGGGCAAGACGGAAAGTTTTATCGACATCGTGGAGCAAGCCACCCGAACAGGACAGCGCGTGTTGCTCATTGGGCATCGCGTGCAGCTCGTCCAGGCGATCGCGGACAGGGTAGGGTTGCCCTACGTGACGGAGCTACGGACGGCTGAGCAGGGTTCGCTGCTTGGGTACGGGCTCTGCGTCGATAGCTTGCACGAATCCTCGCAGGCACGGTTTCATGCGGAGAACTGGAACGACGCGATCGTCATTATTGACGAGTGCGAACAGGTGTTCTGGCATTTGCTGAGTGCTGACACCGAAGTCCGGAACCATCGGATCGAAATTCTCCAGCAGCTAAAAGAACTGCTGATCAACACGCTGACCAGCCAGGCCGGACGCATTTATCTTTCCGACGCTGACCTGACCAACCTCAGCATTGACTTCATCAAAGACCTCACCGGGTTACCGCTTCAGCCCTGGTTGCTAGTCAACGACTGGAAGCCTCAAGACGAGGCCTGGACAATCCATCACTACAACCAGACCAAGCCTCAAGTCTGGTTGGGACAACTTGACGAGCATATTGGTGGTGGTGGCAGACCGTTTGTCGTCACCCACTCCCAAAAGGCGAAATCGCTCTGGAGTACGCGCACCCTTGAATCACTGTTGACCCAGCGCCATCCCGACAAGCGCATCCTGCGGATCGACTCAGAAACCATTGCCGATCCCAATCATCCAGCGTATGGCTGCGTGAGCAACCTCAATGAAGTCTTGCCCAATTTTGATGTGGTGATTGCCAGCCCCAGTATCGAAACTGGCGTCTCCATCGACATTCGCGGGCATTTCACCAGCGTTTGGGGGTGCTTCCAGGGCATCTGTGCGGAGAACTCGTCTCGTCAGTCACTCGCACGGGTGAGGGAACCCGTCCCGCGCCATATCTGGATCAGCAAGTATGGACTGGGACGAATTGGCAATGGAGCCGTCAGCCACAAGCTGCTGATCTACTCGCAAAATCAGCTTGCCTGGGCCAACCTGTCACTGACAAACGGGTCATTCACTCAGGCGATCGCCAATTTTGACCTGGATGAAATAAATTGCAGTGCGGCTGCAATGGAGTCCTGGTCAAAGTTCGCTGCTCGCATCAACGCAGGCATGGCCCACTACCGTGAGGTCATTCTCTACGGGTTGAAGGGTGAGGGGCACACCCTCATTGAAGCGATGCCAGCAATCGACCCAGCAGAGCTGGCAGTGACGATCTCCAGCCTCAAAAACGCGCGTGATAGGCAGTACCGGGCATGGCGGGAAGCGATTGCCGCAGCCGATGACATCACGCCCAATCAGTATGAGCGGCTCAAGCAACAGAAGGCAAAAAGCCCAGAGGACACAGCCAAAGAGCGGAAGCATGCCCTGTACGATCGCTACCTCCAACCTGTCACAGCAGAAATCGTCGAGAAAGACGACAACGGCTGGTATCCCAAAATCAGGCTCTACTACTTCCTCACGCTGGGCAGAGAGTTCCTGCAAGAGCGTGATCGACGTGCTCTCGAGGGAGAGCTACACGACAACAAAGCCTGGTTTCCGACACTAAACCGCTCCCAGGTAGGCGGTGGCATCAAAATTATGGAGGTGTTAGGCATCACTGACCTGCTGCGACCTGATCGCCTGTTCACCCGCTTTAGCACTACCGTTGCCACGATCGCTGACAAAGCACTCTACTATAGCCGCAGCATTCGGGATTTGTTGGGTCTAACCATCACGCCCAAAATGAGCCCGATCCAAATTGTGCAGGCGGTGCTCGGTAAGTTGGGCAAAAAGTTGAGCTATGTCGGGAAATTCACGCCCGACCAACGCGAGGAACGGTTTGATCTGCCAGACAACTTTGAGTGGCCCGAAGACATCCGATCGTATAGCCAGCGCTGCTACAGCTACCTGAATGTTGATGACGGGAGGGCTGCGGTTTACGAGGCGTGGCTCAACCGAGACCTAACTCATAATGAGTACGGACAGGACACCCCTTCTTTAAAAGATCAAGATCAGCAGGGGTGCCCCGCAGGAGGTGCTGCGTGAGCGAAATACGGCACTATTGGCAGACCGTCTTTCACCTCAATGGCGGTGATCGTCAGACGACCGTAGAGCATTGCAAAACGCTGGGCATTTGCCGTCAAACGGTTGTACAGCGGAAGGGTTATCAAATCCTTGAGGAGTTTTGCTTCTTTGAAGGCGAGAACAAACCCGATGACCCGGTCTACTCTCTGCACGAAATCTTGCGCGAGGTGCGCTACCGCGAGGCGGTGCGTTTGGGGGACGAGGGCTTGAAGGACGTTGAAGCGATCTCGCAGGGAGGTGTGTGATGAAATTCCTTGACGGTCCGGTAGGTCTCGATATGACTGTGCGTCAACTGCTTGAAACCCAAACAGAAATGGCGGCAAGAGTCTCCACGCTCAAACTTGGGTCTGAAGATAAGACGTATTTTGCTGTAGTGGTCGTATTGCACAAGAGCGCTGAGCAAGTGATCGCGGCACTTGAAGCGTTGAGTGAGGAGGTTGAATAAGTGGTTGCCTACAACTTCAAACCACAATTCGCGCCATTGGTAGAAGCTGGTCTCAAGCTGCAAACCATTCGAGCAGAGCGCCGCACTCGTCACTCAAGGCCAGGCGAAGCGATGCAGCTTTATACGGGGATGCGGACCAAAACCTGTCGCAAGCTGCTAACGCCAGATCCGATTTGCCAGAGCATTGAGCCAATACTCATTCACTATGAGCTGGGCATCAAGATGGACGATCGCTGGCTGAAAAGAGAGGAGTGCACTCAGATTGCCATCGCAGACGGCTTTAGCGATTGGGGCGAGTGCTTTCGGTTCTTCAGAGATACGCATGGCCTCCCATTCAAAGGCCGCCTGATCAAATGGTCATCTGCATCGAGGGTTGTCGTATGAACCACGATCCATCCCAGTTTCACTGCACATCTATGCTGGTCTACAACGGCTTCCGCTACTGGATTGCGGGTTATCCAGAGCAATACCGCTTCACGATTCAGACGATGCAGGGTGGACGGGTATTCACCAGTGATCGCTATCCGACGATCGTCGCGGCTAACCAGGAAGCCCGGCACCGCATCGATCTTGTAACGGCTGTATTGGGGGTGAGGCATGAATCAGCTTAGTTTGCTCAACTGGCAACCACCACCAGAACTAATGGTGGTTCCTCAACCCGAAGTGCTCACAATTTGCGAGAAGCCTCAGCCGGTAGCCATCAACCCACACGCGATCGCCTGGTACGAAGGCAACATCGCCTACTACCGCAAGCTGATGCTGCGGTTCATGGCGCAAGGACGCATCAATGCTGAGGCGAACACCATCAACCCACAGAAACAGGCAATGCGACGGCACATGATCAGCCATCTACACGCGCGCTGCCAGGACTGCCTCGCCAAACTTGACCAACTGCGGGGAGGAACAGATGCAAACACCTGACTTTAAGACGATCGCAGAAACCTTCAAAACATCACCTCCCATCACACTTGAGGTCGATCCCATTTACCTCTTTGTTCTGGTGGGCACGGTGCAACTCGCGCTGCGGCATCCCGGCAATCGAGGCAAGAGCGCAGAACTGGCCCGACAAGCCGCGATCTCTTTTCAGCAGCGACTGGGTGAAATCAACCCAGAGATTGCAGCAGCGCTAGAGCAAGGCTGGCATCCAGAGTTTGATGTCACGAGTAAAGAGTATGACGCGATCGAGGCTGAAAACGAATGGGATGACACGCTGTATGACTTACCAGGCGACGCGGAGGATTGCCATGAGTGACCGCATAAAAGACCGACAGGAAGCCGCAAAGTGGGCCTACGAACTGATGCAGCGCCAAGACTGGTGCATTCTCGATACCGAAACTACGGGGCTGAGTCGAGACGCCCAAATCGTTGAGCTTGGGGTATTAGCACCCGACGAAACCGTTTTGCTGGATACGCTCGTTACTCCAACCGTTGAAATTGAGCCAGAGGCAGTACAGGTGCATGGCATCACTCGCGATCGCCTCGCTACACGCAACGCGCCCGCATTTGAAACTGTGTTCATGCCGCTCCTCAAAGCCGTTGGTAGAGGGGACGTGGTGATTTATAACGCCGAATTTGATATCAGGCTGATCCGGCAATCGATCAAGCCCTACGGTATTCAGTTGGCGTTTCCCACCAGCGATCACCGTGGATGCCGCATCTTCCCAAACGGCGGCGGCATTTATTGTGCGATGCATTGGTACTCCCAATGGGTTGGGGAGCTGCGGCACGACGGCGAGTACAAGTGGCAGCGGTTACCCGGTGGCGACCATAGCGCGATCGGCGATTGCAAAGCCGTGCTGCGCATCATCAGGCAGATGGCGGCTGATTGGGAGCACAGCCTTACCAAGGCGGCAGAACCAACGAGTGCTGAAGCGGTTGCTGCGGGGGCTGAAACGGCAACCGCGATCGAGTTTGACGATATCCCGTTTTGATTGAGGCGATCACCATGACTGATCCACTAAACACACTGATAGATTTTTCGCCAACGACAACGCTGGGACAGTTACTAGAAGCTGCAAAGCACTATAACGCGGGACAAGTACAGATGGTAACAAGACGTGTTGGACGCGATCAGCCAGCTAGAGGAAAACTCAACAGAAGAGGGAGATCGCAATGAGTAAGACCTCCAGAACCATCCATACGCCTGAAAATTCATGCCCCTATTGCAATCACGTCCTTGACGCCTGTAGCCCGCCAGGTGGTCTCGACTCTCCCAGCCCAGGTGATTTGTCTGTTTGCATCAAATGTGGTGGTCTGTTGGAGCTAAAAAAAGACCTGACTGTACAAGCGCTAGAAGAAGGCAAGCTACTGCAGTTCCGTTTTGCTGACCCTAAAGGCTTTGCAACGCTGATGCAGCTTCGTAATGGCATTTTGAGCCTTCAGAAAAATCGTGTGAAGGGAGGCGATCACAATGACTGATTGGATGAACCGTTTAGCCAAATGGCGCTCAGTCTTTGCAGGCTGGCAGTTGGGCACCAGGACCGATACCGATTCTGAGTGCCAAGCGGTGCGAGACCACCGTGAGGTGACGATGATTCTGCGAGCCGAGGTGAACGCTCTGGTGGTGCTGCTGATCCAAAAGGGCGTGTTTACCGAAGCGGAGTATCGCGGGCAAATACAGGAAGAAGCCCGCTATCTATGTGAGGCCTACGAAAAACGTTTTCCAGGTTTTAAAGCGGCTGATGTGGGCATGAATATCGATCCACAGATTGCCGTCAACACAACGCGCACATGGAAACCCTGATGACTCCACTCAGCACTCTCAGCCTCACAAGAACGGCTCTCAATGCACTGGTCAATCACGGCATTGAAAGTGTCGAAGCCATGGGCAGACTGACGCATACTCAGATCCATCAATTGATGCCCTATTGCCATGCCCAAGTCGCACTGGCGCAGTTCAGGCAGTGGCATAACCAGCGGTATCCCTCACCAGAAAGGTTGATGATTCGCAGGAGGCAACGCTAATGCCTGGACAAGGGTTTCAAAAAGTACCTCAACAGCAAAACTCGCTTGGCAAAGCGGCTGAGCTACTCCTTAACGTTGCACAGCAAAGCGGTAGAGCTGTGGTATTGCCAATGTTTCCGCCTGGAAATAGCCGCGGGTTAGCACCAGGTGAAATAAAGCCAGGACAATCTGAAATTCCACCTGATTGTGATGGTCTTGTCATTGCGGTTGCTTGTTCTGCCGATGACGCCCAAGCGTTGATCGATTTGCTTATGAATTGGCAGAGAAAGCGGCTGCTCAGGCAGGAGGGAGGCGATTGTGCCAATCCTTAACTACACCACCAAGATCGACCCATTCAGGACGATCGCCGAGATCCATGCTTGTCTCGTTAAGTACGGGGCTAAAAACATCAGTGTGGATTACGAGGGGCAGCTACCGGCAGCGCTGACCTTCCTGGCTGAGATCAACGGTGAATTTGTGAGCTTTCGCTTGCCTAGCAATCACATCGGCGTGCTCAGAGCCATGAAAAAGGATCGAGACATCCCGCCGCGCTACAAAACTGAGGATCAAGCGCGCCGGGTAGCCTGGCGCATCACTAAAGACTGGGTCGAAGCACAAATGGCGATCGTGCAGGCAGAATTGGCGACACTGCCAGAGGTCTTTTTGCCTTATCTGGTAACGCCGTCTGGACAGACCCTCTTTAATGCAGTGAATGATCGCGGGTTGAAACTGCTAACAGGAGAGCGATCGCAATGACCATTCCACTGCTGCCGAACGTCGAACCGGATGTCGTCTTCACGAATGCCTGGTTTACCGCCGATACCCATCAGCCTGGCGTCTACTGGCAGCTCAACGAAAAGAACGGGGTAATTTCTTTGACAGAGACGAGGGCCAAGGCGCAGGCGTTATTTCAGGCGGTAGGGTATGCCGAAGGAGAAGCGGCGATCGTGAAGGGTATGATCTACCTGCACAAAGCAGCCGATCGCAAGCAGAAAGGGTTTGGATCGCCAGCGCAGCTTGCAGAAAAGCAAGCCCTCCTCATAGCGGCTCAGTTGCGCGAGTTCCTCAAAACAGGGCGTTCGCCATTACTGGAAGGCGTTGAGGTGATTTTTGGACTCAAAACCCGCAAAGCCCTGATCAACATTGCCTGGTACGGCGAGCCGTGCCAGTGGGAAACGGCTCAGGCGCTAGAACACGCAATCATCCTGATTGAGACGGCGGAAGCAGCCGAGAGTGATGCTTACTTTCGCTGGTTCTTGATGGAGGGGATTGGGGTTGCAGCAGAGGAAACCTATCCGCTCATCGCCGAGTTTCAGACGTTCCGTAATCGACGGCGGTTGGAGGAGTTGTTTCAGGAGGGCGATCGCACCCCATGACGACGCTTCCAACATGGCTCACTCGTGACACATTCGTCTGCCACCAGCCGACGAAAACGGTGTTTCAACCAACGCGCTGCGGTCGCAAAGATGGCGTCGTGGTGGTGCTTGACCCATGTGGGCAGGACTACAAGCTGGAAGAGTGCGATCGCCTCAATGTCGAGCACATCCGATCCGGCGTGGCGCTGTTTATCGTTGATCAGCACCAGGCGCTAACGCTAATCCCTTGCGAGGACGGGTTTATTGCCACCAGCGGCGATCGCCGCTGCAAGGTCGAAATTCCCGATATGGGTTTAGCAGCCGCCCGATCGCTGGCGGCTGCGTTTAACGGGGTCATTTATTCGGAGGAAACCCGCAATGGATGTTAACCGGATTCCAGATGAGCTGAGCCGCGCAGTCTATCAGCGATTGATCAAAAGCCGCGAGTTCGATACGTTTGTGCTGCAAATGATTTGGCAACGGCTGGCGTTGCAAACAAAAGAGATCCTGGAATGCTCCAAAACCTGGTATTTCGGTGAAATTGGTGTCGAGCCTGGCTGGTGTGTCCCCGCACTTGTAGTGCTGTTTGAGAATGCAGCACTGCTGGCAAAGGAGCAGTTTGGGGCCAACCTGATTGATCTGGCCGAGCAGTGCCAGTCCGTTTGCAAATGCGATCGCGTCCACGTCATCGGGTGCGATACTGGGCTGCGACTGTGGTTTGACTATCACACCAGCACATGGGTACGGGCTTCAATGACGTTGCCCGCAGACTGGCACCGGGAGGGCAGCCGCGATGCCGATGGATAAAACTCGCTACCCGGCTAACTGGACTGAGATCGCGCTAGAAATCAAGCAGGCCGCGCAGTGGCGGTGTAAGTCATGCGGCAAAGACTGCTTGCGACCTGACGATAATTTGGGAACGTTTATCGAGCGGATTCGCACGCAACGGGTTTCAGAATGCCCCGTTGTTGCCGAATTTTTAGAGCATCCCCGGCGCTGGTTATTGACTGTTGCCCACCTCGATCAAGACCCTGGGAACAACGATCGCCGCAACCTCAAAGCGCTGTGCAGTGTTTGCCACCTCAACCACGATCGCCCGTTTCAAGCGGCCAACCACATGACGAAGCTGGAGCGAACCATCGGGCAGCTCAACCTCTTTGACCTCCGACCACCGGAGCCAGCCGGGAAGGGTGAGAGGTCAGATCGCATCCAAATTCCGCTACGTCAGGAGGTTGGCTGATGATTGCCGCTCTACCCTCAAACCTTAAACAAGCATCCGTGCTGGTGCCGTCGGTGCTGGTCATCGGCGATCGCACTCGCTATTACCACCCAGCTCCAATCGAACGGCTAACAGTGGCATCCGAAACACCGACGATGCTACGCGTGGCCGGACATAAAAACATCTTTCAGCACAAAGCCTACTGCATCCCCTCTGACACCGAATGGTTTGAAGGCACGCAACGTCACGACCAGTTCAAGCAAGCGCTAGACGAGCTGGCAAGCTACCTCATGCGACTGGGCAGCTATGCCAAGAATCTGGCCGCTGCCGGTGGCATCAAGCAAGCGCCTAACCCGCTCACATCCACTGTGATTAGTTGCAAAGACCCAGAAACTGACAACGGTGGATTAACCCTTAATCTCCCCTGGTACCTCTACACAACCGAAATCCGCTACACACTGGTAACGCACACGCCGAAGATGTTGCGCTACATCTATCCGGGCAGCAGCTATGAATCCATCACCACGCAGAATGATACCTTTTGCTGTCCCGATGATGCGGCCTGGGAGCAATTTCAAGCGCTGAGACAGGCCGCGATCACGGCATCCAATCACCTTCAGGACTATCTCAAACAACTCGGCACCTATCAGGAGGCAAAGCAAGATGGACGTTACAACACCAACGGCAGAGCGTATCCAAACCGTGTTGATGAACCTACTCCGGCAGAAACCGCGTGCTCTGGAGGAATTGCACCAGCAGATGAACCACTTGCCAGCAGCGCAAGTAACGGAACAACTGGCGCTGCTGGCTCAAAAGAGAGCAGTGAAACTGAAAGACAATCTGTATTATCGGTGCAACCCACAGAACTAAGACCGGGCGATCGCGGTTCCATCAGCAGACCAAGACTTGAAGTGGAAAACACAGCAACAGTCGCGTCGGAGACAGCGGTGGGGGACTTCGTAGAACTCTACCGCAGCGAAAGCGGCGAGGAACTGCCAGAAACACAGCGCCGACGGGGAAAAGTGGTCGAGACCTTTGGCCAGAGCTTCCTGCGGGTTCACTATCGAGGGGAGACGTTTGCTGGTGGCAAAGACCAGGCGCAACGGTTTCGTAAGCTGCCCGATCGCGACCCGCTGCCTTACCCCACTCAGCCCGTGCGAGCTGCCAGCCGGGGAGAAGAAGTGGTTGTCACAGCGCCAGATAACCCCTGCTATGGCGAAATCTTCACCGTTCATGCCGTTTCCATTTTTGGCGTGTTTCGAGCAGATAATGACTTCTTCTACGATGAAGAATTGGGTTACCGGGTTGATGAGGACGATCCATACATTCAGCCAGTTTCACCTAATCGAGACGAGGCGTTTACGGTCACGCTCGAGCCTGGTGACTTGGTGCAGGTGATGGCTGACGACGATTTGTATGAAGCGATCGTCACCGTCTATCGCAATCTCCCCACTTTTGAAGTCGAAATTGATTATCAAGGACTGCTCCTCGCCTATCCCCGACATAGCCTCAGACTGTATGAACGAGCAACGCCAGAGTCACTCGCCTATCTCGCATCGAGGCATTCCATTCTTGCTCCCACAGAACCAACGTTGCAGCAGAGACGGGAAGACCTGTTGGCTCAGATAGATCGGATCCGTCAATCGGGCCCTGTAGCACCAGCAGGAGCTGAGTGGAAGCGCTACCGCAAAACTAAGACCATTGGGAAAGGCGATCACGCTCAAACCGTGACATACCCAACGGACGGTGGTTACTACTACACGGTCTGGCACCGTGATGCTATTTTCATGAACCAGGGCAAGCTAGTGAAATCCCTTCAGGTCGGCACAAACGGTTCAGATAGCTACAAAGACTGGCAGCAGCGTTTCGAGCGCAGACGGGCGATTAAACAGTTACAGAAGGAGTTAAGCGCGATTAGTCAGTAGCACCAAAGCTTTTATTAATTACTTGGTTGACAGCACTGGCAAGGTCAGTGCTGTTTTTTTGTTTGCTTAAATAACTAAATTTTTATTTTTTGCAATCCCTGCGCTGTGCCTACAGCTATAGCTTGCTAAGCATTTCCGATTAAATCAGTTGATCAACTAACTCAATTTAAAGCCAACTCTCCACTTGCATTGAAAGGGCAGTGGAAGGTATTTAGAAGCAGCTACTCAATAGTAATTAAAAACAACTAATTGCTAAGAGGAAACGAGATTGCCTGGAATCCGTTCCGGTCCAATAGCGAGCGCATTGTCGTAATCTGGCTCTGGCTGAAGGTCTGGTTGAAGCCTTGGAGTGCCGCAAACAAATTACTAATACAGCTTTGCAATGCCGGCAGGCTTGGTGAGGGCGTCGTTAACGCGCTGACAAAATCGCCGTAAGCATTGGCGATCGGCAGGTTCTGATCACTGAGCGAACGCACAAACAGAAACACGCTAAGGCCGTCCGGTGATAGTAGCTCATTGTAAAGGCCGATATACTGCGGCTGTGGATCTGGTGCAGGGGTGTTAGCGGTTTCAAAGGTGGTTTGATACTGCGCCTTCTTTGCTAAGTAACCATCCCCTTCGGGCCAGGGCATCGCGTCAGCCCATTGACTGCTGCCATCAAAAAGTATATGCCGGATGTTGGGCACATATTCACGCCCAGTCGCCCCTTCTGGTAAAACGTAGCCTGGTTCCTGTTGTTGAAAAAACAGTAAGGGGAGGCATAACTCGTTGATGTAAATTAAACCATCGGGATGATGTCTGAAACTCATCGCGCCCCTGCTGAAATAATAAAATGTTCGATTTGAGATGGCTGCATTGTATTGTGCGCCCCGCCCCCACCTGTACTGTTAGAAGTCTGACCGGTTGTTTGATTGGTGCCAGCTGCTTGGAATGACACAGTACCCCCAGTACCCATTGAGGTCTGTAGGGGAACGGGGTGAAAGTGGGATGGTAGCTCAGCCGTCGTCAGAGTGTGACTTTCTTCCCCAATCTGCGCGTGTTGTGTTCGGGCGGTCAAGCCGGAACCTGCGCCAGCGCTGATAAACCCTCGCCCCCTGACATCAGGCAGCGTCAGCCGACGATTGGCTGCATAATCACTGGCAGCGCTTGATCCACGACTGGCTGCGTTACCAGAGGAATCCAAGAGTGGGCATTGCGTGTTTGAATACTGGTTCCAGATGTGCGTGAACAGGGTCGCCGTCCAGGTAGCGGCGATCGCCGCGCCACTGCTGGCATTCCCGATCGTGCGAATGGTATCGCTGGTGAGATAGACCCACTTTCCATCGAAGTCGTCAAAGTAGCCCTGTGATAGACCAGTTGTGCCGGTGTAAAAATAGCCAACGCCGACTGTTCGTGTGTAAGTGCTGACATCCTGTCCAATACACACCACAACCCCACCACTGGTTTTGAGGTAGACTTTGCCGTCAGCCGCGTTAATTGCCAACTCACCGATTGCAAGCTGCGCCGTGGATGGCACGCTGCCAGCGTTTGTGGATCGTTTGAGCTGAATTGTACCCATTAGAAGGTGCCACCGTCGATCGTCGATGCGGGTGAGAGGTAATCTGTTCCGGCGACCGCTGCACTATAGGTTGTAGCCCCGTCACCCTTCACTAAGCCATTAATCACTGAACTGAGGCCCAAACCACCATTGGCAAAGCCCAGGATGCCTGTCACAGCATTGGTGTTACCCAATGGCAGCGCGCCATAGCCGGCTGATCCAGACCCGTTGCTCAAAATGACCTGATTAGCGGTGGTTGAGCTTTTGATCGCGAGCTGGTTGGAGCCGTTCGCGTAGATGGTGACGTTATCAAACAGGACGTTCAGCGTGTTGACACTGCGCTGAATCGCCGTTCCAGCCACAATGCCACCAGCGCCGGGGAACGGGATGAAGTTCAGGCTCGTGGTGCCCAGCGTGATCGGGTCTTGCGTTTGCAGGAACCAGACCGTATCGGCGTTGCTGGTGCCTTCAGTAACGGTCACGATCATGCCGCTGGTCACATCGGCGGAAATGTTGGCATCGGCGGAGCGGGTGAGTGCTGACGATGCGCCATTCCAGACGTAAATCCCATTTTGCGAGCCGGTTGTTTGCCCAAATAGCGCGATGCGATCAACGCCGCTATTGGTCAACGTGACCCCATCAAACGCCGCGCCGGGACTGGCAATATTGACGTTGGTAGTGACAGCGACACGCACCGAGTCCTTAATGTCTTTGGCCTGCAGGATCGCCGCGATCGCCGCCTGTACATAGGCAGTGCTGGCAATCTGCGTGCTGTTGGTGCCCGTGCTTGCTGTGGGGCAGGTCGGTATGCCCGTAAATGCAGGCGAGGCTAGTTTGGCAAACACACCCGCACCACCGATCGCCTCGACAGTCGTATCTGATCGACCGACAAACAGGGTGTCTGATGCCTGCGAAAACGCCAATTCCCCAAACTGCAAGCCAGTGGGCGTATTGGTCGATTGTGATCGCTTGATTTGTACTGTGTTAACCATCAGAATTCGCCTCCATCAAGGCTCGTGGTTGTGAAATAGCGAATCCCGTTACTGACCAGCAATCCCGCACCAGGAGCAGCGCTTTCGAGACTGTCTAGCGTGTCTGTGTGAGGCTGCTTTGTGCTGAGTACTGCCTCCAGGTCAGTCTGTTGGCTTAAATCCCCGGTGATGTTCCCCCAACGAGAATCGGCGTTTTTCCCTGGGACTCCGGCTGTGCTGTGAATTGCCGTTACTTTTGCCACCGGACTGCTGTGAACGATCGCCACCTCCGGTCGCACAATCACAGTTGTTGTTTGGCGTACAGTTTCGGTCATGGCGTCACAGTCGCGGGGGGCAGAATCTGGGGATAGACTACAATCAGCCCTTTGTAGGGACTTTCAACCCGATCATCGGGATAGATAATTTCCATCTCCCAGTCATAATCATTTGACTGCCGTTGCCGGGTTTGTAGAACCTCATCAGTGATGATGGTCCCAACGGACAAGTTGGCAGGCAATAAGCTGGTCTGGGTGTGGAGCAACATCAGGTCGATCCGCCCACTTAGTGGATCCGTATCGAAGACAGGTGTCAATTGGCTGGGACTGGTGGAAGTCTGCAATTTGCCCTTAATGGGGGCGCTGGCTGTACAGCCCGTCAGATCCGCACAGATCCAGCCTTTGGTTTTCTTGGCAATGGGTAGTGGGGTGGGATCAATCGGCAAAGACACCGCACCCACGTCCACCGCTGCACTTACGGTCAGCACCAGGTCATCCCCTAGCAGCAGCTTCCTGCCACTGGCGATCGCCTGCCGGATGGGCTCTACCGAAATCGCTACTGCCCCAGCCAATACATCAGTCGTCGTGCGAATCACGTCTCCCTGCAACAGCGTTACAGAAAGGACGTAACTGGCACCTTGCTTGATGTACAGGTTGAGGTCAGCAGGAATCACGGCGTTAGCCCTTCCTTCTCCAGAATCAGTGGAATGGCATCGGCCCAGCCGCCTTTCGGCTTCTCAGGCATCTCCAATTCCTTGGCAATCCGCTCGATATTGCGCCAACCCTGGTCTTCCTTCAACAGGGATTCCAGTTGCGCTTTACGAGCCTCATACGGCGTTGGTTCTGTGGGTGAGAGGGGAGGCAGATCTGAATCCGGGGCGATCGTCGGTGCAGTGTCCGCTGTTGCAGGTGGCTGGCGTTCCAACGCCCAACCCTTTGCCGCCCAGGCTGGATAATCCACGCCATGAACGTGCTTGGTCTGACCGTCTTTGTAAATAGGAAACGGATCGATGGGTTGAGGCATAGGAATTAGCAATCAGAATCAGGAGCAAGGAACGCACCATAGGACAGGTCGCCAGGGGTGCCTGTCTTCGTTGCTTTAACGCGAACATACGACGCATTTGGAATGACCGCTTCTACTGCACCACCGGACAGCGCAATTTCAAGCTGGCTCAGTACGCCCGTCAGGACGAGCGAGTTCCCAACCTGGTAGAAGGTGACGTTATCGGCTGAAAATTCCACATCCACCGCCCATTGCGCCGTAGGAGACACATAGCCTGTGTAGCCAGTAACATTAATGACGGCTTTGAATTCCAGTTGTTTGTTCGCGGGAAAGGCGATGGCGGTTTCAGCAGTGGTCGCTGAGACGGCGGTTGCCGCCTGGTCGCGCAGTTGCAGGTTGAGGTCAAACTGTGTTGCGCGACGGTTAGGGAGAGTAGAACGAGGCATGAGTGTCTCCTGAAGGATGAAGGCTAAAGGATGAAGGCTAAAGGCTAAAAGCTAAAAACTTACACAATCACAGGTGCATTGGTGATGCCGCGTAGACGGGACACCGAACGACCATGCTTGACAGTGATGGCAACATCCCATTCAACGCGCGTGCGGTAGGCAGGCTTGGTTTCCAGTTCGCCAAGGTCACGAACGCTAATGCCAAAATTGCCTTTGATTTTGCCCTGGATGCCGCTGACCATCTGATCGCCAAAACTGACGACATAGATGGAGGTGCAAAGGGTGCTGGAGCCGTCGCCGCTGGCTTCAGTGAAGGGCATGATATCTGCGCCGGTGTTGTCGTAATCGGCAATCAGAATGGGTAAGCCCTGGTAGTACATCACCTTTTGCCCAAACTGATTGAGTTCGTAGTTGATGTGACCAGACACATAGGGGTTCCGCGCTGCGGCTGTGATCAGGCGGCGCATCCCTTTATTCATGATTAATGCGCTTGGCATATCAACCTGGTCAATGGCCGCATCCAATTGCAGTAAGCTCAAAGGGCCACCAGCCATTGCGTTATCAAGCAATTGGGTACCACCAACACGCATCTGTAGCCCGTCAAAGGCGCGAGGGTTAGCGCGGCTATCGCCTTTGATAAAGTTGCGCGTCCAGGCCAAGCTCAAGGCCTTGACCTTCATCAATTCCTGGGAGGAGCGTTCCTGGTCGCCTTTTTGATCCACGATCGCGCGGTCAACGTCCAGGTCGCCACCGGCTGTCTTCAGTGCTTCACTTTGAGGGTTGAGAATGCCTGTGCTGGCATCAAAGCCTTCATTGATACCGCGAAAGCCAATCCCAGGAAGTGTATCTTCCCGGTTGTAATGTTCGCCAGAGCCTTCAATGTTGCGGAACGGAATTGCTTGGAGGATATCGGACGTGGCAGCGTATTCTTCAATAATCGTCGCCGTGCCCATGTCAGGAGCCAGTTTTGCGGCTTCCAAAAGGGTTAATGACATCGGTGTTCACCTGTAAATTCTGTGGTTGGTTGCGTTCCCGTTGGTGAAGGCATCCCGCCATTGCCAGAGGGGTGTTTGCCCGATGACATCCCGTCGATCGAGGCGCTTGAACGTGTTATTCCCACGGGAGTAGGAGTGAGGGGAGTAGGAGTGAGGGGAGTAAGAGTGAGGGGAGTAGGGTGTAGGGGAAGCTCATTCAGCCTTTAGCCTTCATCCCTCATCCTTTGCCAGTAGAAGCGTTCAACTCGTCCCTCAAACCACAACAGTTGGTAGTTTGAGAGATGTTTGTCTTTAGCGGCAAAGTGAAAATGCTTGTCTTTGCTACGCACGTACCAGTAGCAATGGGGAATCTCGGTTTTGACTGTCCAGCGCACTTTGAATTGCACGTCTGACCAGTGCAAAGCCTTTTGGGTAAGGGCTACGAACAAACAATTGCTTCTCATAGCCCTTACGCCCTAACCCGCTGCTTGCTGACGGGCAATAGTCAACCGTTCCGATCGCGGCAATTTGCTCCAGTCTTCGCGGGTATTGCCAAAGCCATTGCCACTACCAGGAGGCATCCCCCCACCTGCGCCGCGAGCTTGCGGCTCAAAGCAATGCCCTAATACCGGGTCATTTCGCAGACTCTCGAAATATTCTTTGGGAGTCATCGGCTTAGTTGCATCCGTCTTGCTAAACAGGCGAGTGCCGTTAGCATCAATCACTTCCACTTGCCCTTTATCGTTGAGCCGCAGGTTCTTGCTAACGACGGACAGCAGGCTATCAAAGAAAGTAATGCCTGCATCACCTGCACCGCTGCGTCCCTTTGCTGCCTGGAAAGCTTTCTCGGCTTCGGTGCGCTTCACCAGGTCGAGGTACTTGCCCTCAAACTCTTTTGTCTTGGTCATTTCAGCTTGAAGCTTGGTAGACCACTCCGTTTCCACTTCGTTACGAATGGTGATCTTCTGCTTATTCCATTCCTCTGCTTGCTGCTGCAATTGTTCAAACTGCTTGTATTTCTCCGGATCCATTCCTTTGACGGATTCCTGCAGTTGCTTCAGTAAGCGGTCCGATTCTTTGTTGCGTTTGCGCTCTGCTTCCAGGGCTGCTTTTAAGCCTGAAACGTCTTCAGGTGGCGTAGAATCGGCTGCCGGTGTTGGTGTGGGAGCAGGGGCAGGGGCTGGATCGCCGCCGCCAGCGCCAGAACCATCATCGGCATTGAAAAAAATCGATGGACGGAACAAACGTCCAGAGCCTTGAAAGACCTCCGGGAACATCCCGTAACCAGAGGGTTGATTGAAGTGATAAGACATAGGGCATCCCGCCGCTAGAGTATGCCCTGGAGTTCCCCCACAGCGATTGGTCGATTGACGCTGTTGCTCGTATCACCAATTTGGTTTGATGGTTGAGCGTCACTAACTCGCACTAATGCCATCGACCCAACCGCGCAACCCGCCAGAATCGCTGACAACGACGCTATTGGGTAGTTGTCCAGAGCTGAGCGAGTTGGTCGGCACAGCGTTGCCATCAACGTCAACCATCAACACTCCCTGATCAGCGTTAAACCCCAGCGGTGTGCCTGCACGTTGCTGATTGCGTGCAGTCTGTACTCGCGCCCTGGCCGCCTGCTGTACTGCAAACTGAGCGCGATTATCCGATCGTTGTTGGGCCAGTAATTCTAAAACGTCCATAGCTTTAAGGGTGATAAGAACCGGCGTAGATTATTGGCTGTGCACCATTTGGCAAAGGTAGCGGATAGACCGCAATTTCGAGCTGCTCATACAGTGCAAATAGCGTGCTGTATGTGTTCAAGTGCAGCGTCGTGTTCTCAGTCCAATAGATCGCAGCGTAGAAGGTGCTGATGTCGCTGGGATCAAGCATTGTGAAGTTGCCATTGAACACGTCAATCAATGCAGGCACAACGAAGAAATCAGCATCCTCATCAACATTATTTTCATCAGGATCAACCCAGATGTATTGAGTGTTTCCAGGTAATGGATACAGGGTGTTTTGCCCTACACCCCCAGAACCATCAGCATTGATCCGGAGAATGATCTGATCCTGAATCGTGCCCGACACTGATGGCGTATCTAAGCCCGCGCCGTCGGATGAAACTATCGCAGTCACGATGTAATCGCCATAGTTTCGCGTCGTTACGGGACTACTAAACTCGCTGTCTCCCGGCAGTAAAAGCTGATCGTAGCTATATTGAATTGTTGCGCTGGCGTTATTGTTGCTCGTGCCACCGTAGCCATAATCAACGATGTGGATCGTATTGGTGTAGGTGTAGCCGGGGATGTCCATCACCTTCTGCACTTGATTGAACAGATAGAACTGCTGTGAGCTGCCGACTACCGTAGTCTCTGTGATCGTTATGGGCAGCGTCGTACCGCTGCTCTGTGAATTGGTCGAGCTGGGCTGCTCATTCAACGTTGCAGTGAAAAATCCATAGCCCTTAGAGACGCAAAGCACGGGCGTCTCGTGCTTATAATTGCGGCTACCGTCGCTCGAAATGACTTCAGCGTAGTAATGCCCCGCGATCGCGTAGCACAGGTCAACTTGCCAATCATCGCCGCCCAGGTTCGCTAAGGTTGCATTCAGATCAAAGCCAACCTGATTCGCACTCACACCCGTCAGCGTTGCCACCAGCACTGGATCTGACTGCCACCCACCGACATAAATTTCAATCCCGTTGGCAGTGATGACACTCGCGAGAATCTTGATATTGGCAGGCGTGCTGCTGGTTGTAGTGGTCTTCGTCTGCACCCGCGCGGCTGGTCGCTGGTCAACCCGCACAGTACCGCCGGATGCATTGACCCTGACCGGTTGGCCCCGTTTCATCAAACCGCTGGTAGTGCTTACTCCCAGCAGTTGTGCGTCACCCCCTGATGGGGCGATCGCCATCGTGCCTGAGTCAGCATCGCGCCCATAGTGCTCCCATTGCCGTGGCCTACTCGCTGCCACTTCCGCATGCGCTGACTGACTATCAGCAAAATTAGCGCGATTCAGCGATCGCTGATTGGCTAACAGTTGCAGCACGTCATCAATCATCAGGAATTCGAGAAGTAATAGATCGACTTCCAATCATTAACCGTCGAGCCGACCGCTACCCAGACCGTACAGCTCCCGCTCGACGTTCCACCGACAAAAAACTGACCGGCAAAGTCGGGTGCAATATTGTCGGCGATTGGATTTGTACTGTCACTCCGATAGATGGGCATTCCCCCACCCCCAGTACTACCCCCACCGCTCGTTGTGGGTGTGCCAAGCGCTAACCATTGCCCATCACCGGTGCTCGGAGTCACGATTAGATTATCGTCGGGCGTCTGCACTGAGCCGCTGCTGAACTGATACCACGCTTTTTTTTCGAGGACTGCAATGCACATTAAATTGCAGCGGTCTTCTGGTGGGATCGCCTTTAAATCAGCCAAGTAATTGACTCCATAACCTGCGTAAGTCGTCATACTCCTGGCCCATACACAGTGTTCATTTCGACCACGGCAAGTTCATAGACATTCGGCTTGCTGTCCTGGATGATCACCGGATCAGATTCGATTTGCAGCAGCACAACCGAACCGGTCGCATAGCGCATCCTGAAGTTACCGCTACCCACATTTGAAATTGTCAGAGGCGTGCCATCGACTGTATTTGTCACCTGAAAAGTACCAGCGACATTGTTGACACTGGCTGCATAGTAGACCGTTGCAGCCGTTAACCCAGTCGGCAATGTGCTTCCTGGCAATGCTTCAAAAATGATGCTGTCATTTGTGGCGAGCAAATTGCTTGCGATTGTGATGTGGTTCGCGGCGGGGTCTACGTCTGTGGTGGTGAACGTCTCTTGCGCTTTGGCGTGTGCGTCTGCGAGCAGAAACGCGGTTTGAAATTGAATTGAGCCACCAGAAGCCGTCCAAGTTGCCTCGATTAACGGCAACTCATGGCGTAAGTTTGTGTTTGAAAAACTGCCATCCTCTGGCCAGACCAGATTCTTACGCTGATAGCCGTATTGGGTTATTAGCTCTGCGTTCACAAAATCTGATAGAGGGCTAGAACGGCTTAAGCTCGTAGTGTCCGCAAAGCACAGTTGAAATTTGCCTGCTTGGGGTGGAGTTGCCCCCCGGTACATGACTTTCGCCTTACGGCTGATCCAATCGTTGTGATAGTAGGCAGACATGGCAGGCAGCTTTAGAAATACTGCCCTGTCGTTCCCACCGTTGCTAGTAAGGCGCGATGATCTTGCGATACTGTCGATCGCTCATTTGCTGCCATCTTTCGGGCGTTACCTCCGCCCAGGTCAGAGACTTCACCATGTCCACAGCGCTGCCACCCGCTACACGCACTGCATGAGTGCTGTGTTGCCCTCTGGCGGCACCTGCGCCCGCCACGCTGATCCGTCTTGGCTGATAGTCTTTCAGCCCTGAACCGCTTGCTACCTGGATCGATCGCGTCACTGGTGACAAATCATAGTCGCGTCGTGTCAGGCTGATCGCACTGCCTGAAGACGCTTGCAACGCTTTCCAGTTGATAAAAGGCGGTGAAATCATGTCTGTCGTTGTCGTGACCGCCGGAGTGATCAACGTCCCATGCTCGTCATAGACCGCTGGTGTTGTGATCGGCGTCTGCACAATTTGCCCTAGCAGAATGCCATCAAAGCTAACAGCACAGCGCTTGCCTGCGATCGCAATAGAGAATCCATCACCGAGGTAGGCAAAGCGAGCTTGCGGCTCGTTTACGTCGATTCTGGTCAGTGGTTTGTAGCTCCACCATGAATCGCTTAAATCGGTCGTGTAAGACGAGCTCTTGTAACGTCCCCACAGCACCGCTCCCCAGACTTTTGCCAGTGCCAAACATTGCGCTTCCGCACTATATTTTGCCGCAAGCCCCACACCTGTTGCGCTGATGTACTCAAACGTCAGGTCACGCCGCGATTGCCGGTACGGCGAGGCTGCATTCGTTGGCATCTTAAAGACGATTTGCGCGGTCTTCTCGGTTACCGTATACGTTGCACTGTAAGTATCCGGTGCCGGTGGGTTTGCCTGCCCTGAGTTTGAAATCGTCGTCGCATCGTCTACCTCATTGAGTTGAGTAACGAGTAACGCAATTTTGTTGCGCGGGATGGCTTTGTTCTGCCGGATCAGTTTGGCTGCCTCCGGATTACTGATGCACATCGATTGGTAAATCTGATGCTCTTTTTTCCATTCACCCGGAGAAGCCTCGTAGTAGTAGTCCACGGTGTACTCACTCGGCGTCGGCTCTTCCGGTGTCCCCAGGCTGGTCTTTGAGCGATAGAGAAAGTCATCAGGGTCGATCGCACCGATTGGTTGATATTTGAGGGTCGTGATTTTGGGACCGTAGCCTAAAACTACAGTCCACTGAGCCGCATATCCATCTGAGTAGTCATCAACAAAGAGTCCCAGGTTGTAGGTGTACTGGGTCTCGGTCTGCTCTGCCAGAATCAGCCGCGTCTTATCGACTTTCATTGTCTTGGGATAGCTAGCGTAGACTGTTTTCAGTGCTACACCTGCAGGGCGATAAATCTCGATCGTGTGGCGTTGCAACCTGCCTTGATTGCCCTGCTGGCAAAGACTTGCTGCCGAGTTACCAATTATTGGGCTGTATTGCTCGTAGTAGTACGTTTCACGGGTCACCGAGCTGAGGATCAGGTCTGTGACTCCAGCGTATTGTTTATCTCCAGCAAACACAATTCCTGCTGGCTCTCTGATCACCGTCAGAATGACGCGCTGCTTGCCGGAACGCTGAAAGTTGTCATCCACGCTTGTCTCACGAATGATCATCTCACCCGCAGGGGACGCCGTTGTACCAGCTTTCAAACCGGCCAAAACCAGGGGGCCAAACTGCTGATCGTCTGAGCTGGTGTGATCGTTCGCAGGTTTGACCACGGCTGCTTTGCCTTTAATCACCAGCTCGCATGGCGGCGCTTCGCCTGCAACGCGTTCAGTTTGCACGATGCTGCTGCTGTTGATGGTAAAAGCGGCCGCGCGGTTGCTGGTATCAAGGGCACTTGCCCGCACATTTCCTGCTGTGTCTACCCACAGAAAATAGCCAGCGCTGGCGGCGATCGCTGAGGCCTGGTCGATATAGCTCCCGTCTAACAGCTTTGGCGTCGGGATGCTGAGCAAGCCGGGGACAGCATCACCTGCAAAAAGTTGCGGTGCACCGGCTGCTGCCAGCAGATTGCTGATCACTTCTGTCTTGGCTGAATTGGTGCCCAGACAAATTTTTGACGCATTCATCAACGGTTCCCGCATTCGCAGCAACTCAAGCACATCAGCGACTTGCAGCGTCAGCTTGCGGGTTTTGAGGTCATACGCTGCCTCTAGAATGTGCAGCGTTCCGCCTCGGGGGGGCAGTCGCAGGCTGCCTGACGAGTCAGCAAGTTGAATCGTTAGCGAGTTACCCCGACTCCAGCGATCGTTAACGCGATCGTCCAGGCTCTCAAAGCTACCACCTTCTGGATAGCCCAGCACTAATGTCCCTTTGAAGGTGACCAATCCAGACGCGTTGTCTAGCTTAGTGTCTGAGCCAGTGAAGCTCACCACGGCGTTGTTGCAGTTCAATCCAGCAATGGTGACGCTGTAATGGCGAATGCTGAGATTAATCGTCATGACGCTGGCACCGGGTCTAGCTCGCGCAGCACGCACCGGGCGATGTATGGATAGAGCAGATTATTAGAATGCTCCCAGCGTGGCTCGTACATCCGAGCGTGGAAGAGGGCTGGATATTCGATGCCACCACCGTCTAACGCAACGACCTCACCATCAGGCGCTAATGCTCTGCTGCGTCCATCCTGGTCTTCAACGTATGCTTCGACGTAATCCGCGACAGTGATGCTAAATGGTTGATCTTGTGCCCGCTTCCGCTCTGATCGCCGATAGATCAACCACAGTTGCCGCCATTCCGCTTCACTGAGAAACGCTGCTAGCGTCCAGACGTACTTCGGCTCATAGAGTTGCCCATCAACAGTTGGAGTGCCATTAAGCGAATACTCTACTTCACCACCCGGCGCAATCACCGTGCGCTCATAACCGTTGAGCACAAACTCTTGTAGTGAAACAGCGAAAGTGTCGATGGAAAGGGCAACGGCATTCGGCATCGTGGGCAGAGATGAGACTGCCCTGGTGTTCCCGCAAATCCAAACTACTCTGCGATCTTGAATTCAGCCCCCAACACCCACCGCCGTTCCCCTGGCGGTAACTGCACACGAAACAAGGTGCCAGAATCCACGTCACGTAGAGAAAGACTGCCCTGGCGCTTCGTGCTAACAAACGCCAGTGGACAGCGTACGGTATTGCCTTCAATGTGTGGCAAAATCAGCAGCACGCCATCGCCAGACCATGCACGGACGCGACCAGGCAGCCGCTTGCCATTGCCTTTATGAGCACGCAAAGTATCCATAGGTGCCATGCCCACAACCCATCCCGGCATTTTGTTCTCTTTGGTCAGGGCAAAGAACGTATCGCAGGCTGGGGCCGGAATTTTGATTTTCTGATCTTTGGGCTGGAAGTAGAAGAAATCTGACGCCTTTGCAGGTTCGCCCTTTTTGGGGTCACGGTTGGCGTTGATAAAGCAGCTCGTTAGCGTGGCAATGCCCAATTCTTGATGGTGCAACGCTTCCAGCTTCAATTTCGCCCCATGCTCAAGTGCCTGAAGGATCAACCAGGTTGGTTGAAACCCAAAGTTTTCAGCGTCGAATCGTGTGTCGTGTGGCCAGTAACGCTGAATACGCCAAAAAATCCCTTCCCAGTCTGGATCTTCAGGCGCTTGAGCTAGAAGTTTCCCAATTCTTCGTCGGAGGGGTTTTCTGGTGGTGCCGTTTCTTCAGCCCATCCCGTTTCCTCTCTATGGGCAAAGATGACAATTTCTTTGACCAGCGCTGGCGGAAGTAAATCGGTGTTTAGCGTGTCTTCGATCGTCCAGTCCTCATCCCGCATCACACGAAACCGCAGAATCGCCGTCGCTAATGCTAATGCCTTCTGGTCATTAGCTTCATCAACTAAATCCTGGAAGATAATCAGTTCGCCAAGATAGTCACTCAGAGCCGTCATATCATTTTGGATGAGGGCAGAGTAGATGTCACTGAGCCGTGCTCCTTCTTTAGTTGCAATTTCGGCTGCCAGCTTTATCCCTTCTCTCCGTATATCGATCAAGTTTTGCTGCTTCAAAAATCGACGTTCTACAGGCGATAGGTCACCTAGTTTAGGGATATTCAAGATTCCAGTCGCTTCGTTGCCGACAGCAACGGTTTCAACAGCTTTAGGTTCAACAACAAATGGAAGTTTCATGGCAGTTTTTTGGCTCAACTGACTGTGGAGTTCCCACCGCATCTCAAGGTAGGAATGACTAAGAGGTCGGGCAGTCTCGCTCAACTACGACTGCTCGACTTCCTTCAGTGATTGGTTAGGCGTAGTGCCCAATCGTTGGTGTACCGCGGCCTTTGAACGTGCATTTGCCTGTGATGATATTGTCCGAAGGGTTAGTCTTCGAAAAATCAGTCACGTCGCAAACGCCTTCAATGCGTTCCCCAACGGTGTAACCATCGGGAGCCGGATCAAGCTTTCTCACCCAGCCGCGCACACCTGCGATCGCATTCGCTGCGGCATATTTCAAGCTGAAATAGCCAGGGTCGCTGGGCAGCACGTTAAACGAATAGCTGACCTGCCAGCTTGCACCAGTGACTTTCCCGGTGCTGTAAATCAAGCCCTTGCCGTAAATCTGCGATTCGGTGTCCTTGGACTGGATTTGTTCGTCGGATGTCGTCCCACCTTGCAGTAGTTGCAACCCAGAGTGCAGGCACACAGAACCAGTTGCGATCGTTTCTGCCAGTGGTTCAACAAACAAGCTGGTATCGCCTGTCTTGGCATCTTTGGTGGAATACGCGAGCTTAAATGCCGTGGTGAAGTAGTAACCAACCGCACCGCTCTCTAGGGCCGCAGGCAATGGATCGATCGGTACGGTCGTCGCAGCGTTGGCGGCCTCTGCCGTAGTGTTGACCTGAAAGCCAGCATTAAAGAAGTAGATCGTGGAGTTGTCAGGAATATCGCCTGACAATGCTGATACAGCCAGGCTGGTTGCATTCTCGGCGGCATTGGCAGAGAGCGTTACCAGCACGGGCACGGCAAACTTGAGTAAGCTACCAGCCGCAACGGGCTTGGTCAAGGCGGTCAGCGCGATCGTTGCAGTACCGGCATTTGCGGCAGCGCTGGTGGTCATCACGACATCGGGCGGAGCGGTCGGATTGTCGAGCAAGAGTAGCTCACCCGGCATAATGCCAAACAGAATTTCGGTTTGTACACCGATGACAAAATTTTGAGACATGGAAGCGGAATCCCTCGCGAGGGTGGTCGCTTGTGGTATTCCCTCGCTCTGCTCTTCCAGGCCTTTATTGTTTGGCAAACTCCGTCATGTCAGGAATCTTGACGCTAACCTGTTCGCGGATGTTCTTCTGTTGGTTTGCACCAATGACAATCGATTTTGTATTGGGGAAGGACAACTCTAACTTGTCGATCGCGGTCTGTAGAGTGTGGCAGCCCTGGTGCTGCACCAGAAAAAGTTGCCATACTCTCTGGCGATGAACACCGCCATAAACGGCTGGAGAGTTTCGTTCAGGACTACGACGAATAATGATCTCTAGCCCAGTGATGGCGCGATCATTAGGCCGTGTCTCACCCGAATCCTGGATGCAGATCGCAGGCGAATCATTGGTCAGCGGGGGCTTCCCAATGGTGTAGGTGCCTAACTCCTCCGCTAAGAGGAGAAGGATGCGATCGCGCAAATCTTCAGCTTTCATGGCCCTCTCCTAAGGGTTGGGTCTGATTGATAGGTTTGATAGGTCGCCGCTGGTTTTGGCTTTACGTCTTCCCAGGTATCCAAAAGTAGCTTCCAGGTTTGTGTGGCTACCAGCATTGCCTGAGCAAACTGGTTAGAGTCTTCGGCATTGTTCCTGATACAGGCTTCTCTAAGTCGTTTTTGAAGGTCGACAATGAGCGCTGCTTGCTTGTCGATCGTGCCTTTAATACAGGGTGCTTTATCTTCAATCACAGGTTTATCTTCGGTCATAGTCCTAGCTCCTTCTTCAAGTGTTCGGCAAAATGCTGAGTCACATTCATGTGCTCCTGAGCCGCTTTATCCCACTGACGACCAGGATAAACCGTCTGATCATCCGTCCAGCCTGTGTAGACTACTGCTGCATGGTCACAGTCATATTCGATTGTGGCAACCGTCACGTCACCCTTTTCTTCAATCACCACCGGCTGCTGCGAATCTAATAGTTCTGCCGTGTCGTTGATGTCCCGTGGGGAATCGACGACTTCCCCGTTACGCCGTTTGGTTTCCTTTCCTGTCCACTGCCACTCAGGGGTGTCCAGTTCTACCTGCAACTGAGCCGCATACACCTCAGCGGTTTTCGTGAATGCTTTGGTGATGCCAGCGTTGAGCTTGGCACGATCGAAATTAATCCCCATCGACTGGTTCCAGAAGTTGTTTCACATCGCCAGAGATGGTGAATGAGCCAGTGTAAGAGACGGTTTTAGTCAGCAGGTGCCGATTTTCGCCTTCACCCCCCAGCCGCAGGTTGCCATTCGCGTCGGTTTCATGGAAATGAATTTTGAGTATCGCCAGTCCATTAGCTGGAATGGCAAGCTCAAGCTCAATGTTGAACGCACGATCGCCAATATCTTGCCCATCCAGCGTCACGGTGGTACTGCGTGGAGTAGCATTGCCCGTTGTTTTGAGTTCAAAATTCATCGTTGTCTTCTGCCTCAATGCCTTTAATTTTGCCCAACCGCACCAAACCTATAAAAAGCAAAACCGCCGCACAGGAGAGATTAATGATCGCGTAGGGATTGAGCGGGTCGTGTGCTTTCAGCACATTGGCAATCCAGCCGCTAAAACTACTGCCAGCCATGACGAAATCTAAGATGGCGATTCGCTGATTTGACCAGTTAAACATTTGCCGACTCCTGTGAGTTTGCTAGTTTGAGCAAGGCACCCGCGATCGCGTTAATCGTCCACTCCATTGCCATACACTCAGTCTGTTCACTTGAGTCTGGTTCAAACGGTGCCATGTGCAGATGCAGCAACTCATGGATCAGCGTCTCTTCAAGGTTGTAGGGTCGCATTGGGTTCTGCTTAACAGCATCTTCCGGTGTAACCAGCTTAATGTCTGCCGTTTTCTCGGTTATGCGCCAGTGAATACAGCCCTGCGCTTGCGTACTGCTCATATCCATGGCAGGCACAACTTTTACAGTTACATCCCAATCAGCCAGCCTCAGCCGTTGCTGCCATTCTCGGCATTTCTGCTGCATCTGCTGTTCGAGCGTGAGTTCTGGTGGTGAGCACTTCTGCTGTGTCTGCTGTTCAAGTGCGATGTCCTGGTGGTGCAATTGTTTGGGTTCAGTCATCGTCTCAGAGCATAATAGTGCCCTGGTGTTCCCGCAGCGGTTAGTTCAGAGTACGCTTGCTCGACTGTGCCGCACGTTTGGCAAAGCCCTTAAACTGCTCCACTACTTCCTCTGCCTGTTGATTTGCCTCTGCACATTCCTGCATGATTTGCCGAGCGACTTGCCGTAGGCGATCGATGACTTCCTGACGATCAGACAGATGTTCCCGGTTGTACTGCCACCAACGGCGATCGGTCTCCACCAGAAAATCGATCGTGCCTGTTGAGACCAGCAAATCATTGACCCCTTTGTGAGTCGATGCGGGAAAGGTTTGGAGTAATTCTTCCCGGTACGCCTGGGCGCGATCGTGTGCTTCTTGGGGCGCAATCATCCCTGAAAGGCAATCAAACGCTTTCTGCATCACTGGGTCTACCCAGGTCAGCAGTACACCGCAAAATTTGTCGATTTCATCGTCTGGTGATGCCTCTACCCATTCCTGTGGTGGGCGATCACGAATGGCATCCAACACACTCTCATGGGAGTAGCGCACCAGCGCTGTCGTCACCAGCACCATGATGTTTTCGGGCACTTTGGGATATCGTCGCTTCAGCCCCTCGCAGTAAGTCTCTCCACTCTTGACCGAGTGCAGCCAGATCTGGTGCTGAACGTTAAACGGAATGCTCATGGCACGTCTTTCTTAAAGCCCTTCAATGATGGCAGTTTTCGCTTGGGCTGACCCAGCTTCAATTTCTCCAGCCGTCGTGCTTCCTTGCTCCGCCGCGCCGATCGATTCCAGTCCCAGTTGCCAGACATCTACGTTTTTGCCTTAAAGTCACTGCAGTTTTCCCCATTGCCGTAAGGATGCATACCACAAACCAGCTTGGTGCCGCGGTAGGTATGGCCGTGCAAGTATTGACATCCATTACAGAGTGCAGGCTGTTTGATAAGTGAGTGAGATTGCGCCTGATTGAATGCATTAAGCACGGCTCGCCCTTGACTGAATTCTTCTAGCGCTTCAGCGCGATCGGGTAGCAGCCCAGCACGATCTAACCGTCGATAGTAGGAGTCAGGAGCTTCATGGTTGTACCGGAATGTAGAGAGCGATTGCCCCCCCTCAATCAGCAGTTCTTCGCGTGTCGCATTGCGCAGATATTGGGCAGTGGATACTGTGCACCTATACCTGACGGCTTCGCCTCGTTGAGCACTCATTTCAAATGATTCTGGCCGTAGCCGTAGGATCACGTTGAGCGCTAAGTCACCAGCATCTCTGTGATAGCGCCATTCCAAGATGTCGCCAAAAATATCTCCTTCCTGGAGCCGTAAAAAAGTCCGGATGGGTGCTCGAAACTCAGCAGCCAAAACAGTGAATCGAATGATGATTGCGTCGTTGTTGAGTGTGAAATCTAACAGTGGGAAGGCCAGCCAGTGGGGGCCAAGACGGACTTGGCATAGACCCGGATCGCCCAGGCAGAGTTCCCAGTGTTGTAAATGCAGGAATCTTGGTGCGGGGATGGATCTGCTTTGTATCGAAGGCTGAGTCCGATCAAAATCAGCCCCCATCCGCGGCTGTATCCTGTTCAGAATCATGCTCTCATAATCGTGTATGAGCTCTGACTGCCGGCGCAATTCCTCGCCCGATGGCTCTTGAAAATCAGGCATACTCCGCCCTCGATGTTTGAAACCATCCTACGATTTTAGTCCCAGCGCTCTCCTCCATCACTGCCCCAATTCCCTCCCTGCCGTAAGGTGGGTTAATCGGAACATTGAGGTAAAAGAAGCCTGGAGTGCCGCTCCAAGTGGCTACTGCCCAATTTTTGGGCAGAATGCTGAGTGGCAATTTCATCGGCTCCAGACAATAGCCTTCTAGATACAGTGCCGTCTCGTCAATTTCTGGAGCGCGCTGAATGGTATTGCCATAAGCGGGTACCTTGGCCTCAAGCATGGCGGTGACTCTGATGCTAGTAGTCTCCGCGATCGCATTGCCCACCTCATCAAAAGTAATGTCGCCCGTCGGCACCTCAAAAGTGAGTGTGGTGTTGCGAACAAAATCAGGGAATGGGGTTGCCATACAGAAAAGCCCTCTACTCAGAGGGCAGAATATCGTTTGAATTTATTGCTCTAGCGTTCCCCGTTCCCTACTCAGGGTTGCGGATTTGTGCGATCGCCGCTTCAAACCATTGCAATTGCTCTGGCGATAGGTCTCGTTGCACAGTGCGGAATGCCCAACGGGCATCCAGGTCAGGGCTAGTAACAGCGATCTGGCGCAAGACCTGGCGCAACAGATCTACGTCTTGCTGGCGAATGGCATTGCCCATCAGCAGTGCCAGTTCGCCCAATATTTGGTTAGCTTCGTCCGAGGGTACCATTGCCATAGGTTGAGGGAACTGGGAGTTCCAGATAAAGTGCTGCACAAAGTTCCTGCACCCAAAGCGCTTCGAGCTGGTCCATGCCGTCTGACTTGGCTCCTGGTTGCCACTCTAGTACATCTGCTTTAATCAGTGCACTACTGGCATCACCCAAGGTGGCCATCCGTTTCGCCCGGTTGTTGTCCAGGTTGTCCAGGATTTCCTGTACCGTAGCGATCGCGTCAGGGGCTTGCAGCTCCAGACGGCTCATTGATAAGCGGATGATATCCAGATAGGTCTTCTCCGCAGGCACTTTCAGTGCCCGACGAATGCGCTCCAGGTCGGTGGGGATAGAGGTGGTGTTCCAGGGCATGGATAAGGGTGGGGAGTGGGGAGTGGGGGAACAGTTCAAAACTTAGAACATTTCTCACGCGGCTAGAGTTCCCCGGTTGAGGATGGTTGGGTTGGGTCGGTTGCTGCGTCGGTAATAGATCTGACATTTGCAGTGCTGCCCACACGCGCAGTTAGTGCCTGGAGGGACAACCTGGCTCGTCGGTCGCCATTCGCCATTGGTGCTGTGCTCAACACACGATCCGCAATGCCGTGCCTGTGGATCGAGCGATCGCAGCGCTTCATCAAACCCTTCATCCTCCCGGCTGATTTGCTCTGCCCGGTGAAAGGTAGTGTTAATCGAATCGGCGTAGCTGCCCGCACGTCTTAATGCCTGCTCTCGGGTTAACTTACCTTCGTACAGCGCCCGTGCAAAGCCGTCCACGTATTGATATTGGCGTCGTAGTTGATATCCGATTGCACCGAAATGCTGTGATTGAGCACGAGCCTGACCACCCGCGCCCAAAATGCCTATTCGCAAATGGCTATCCCGTAGGCTTTCGCTCATCCGTAGCTGCCATTCTGTCAGCGTGATCTGCTGGTTTGTCATCAAACGAGTATGAGCTTGCAAACGTACCTTGAGCTGCTGTTGTTCTTGATCTACCAGGTTGCGGATCACTTCTTTGCCCACGAATTTGCCATCGCTGCGGACATACCGACCAGCACGGGGATTGTAAGAAATTTCTTCGGTGCTAAACGGCATGGTTCACTCGCATGGGGGTGGACTTTGGCCTAAACCGCCAGCCTCAATCGCCGGTTTATCGGTTGGCTGTGCGAAGACGCAACCTCGGAACCCTGGCACCAGCCAGCCTTTGGGATGCGCCTCCGTATCACCAGCGGTTACGCTGCCCGTGACCGCATAAACATAATTGGGGCTTTCTAGCGCAATGCCTGCTTGTAGATCGTTAGCATTCGTGGCAAAGGCGTTGTGCTGCAAAAAGTAAAGTAGCTGGGCCTGGTTTGCTGCTCTGAGAGTGGTATATGCCTCAGCAGTTTTAGCTTTGTTTGCCTGAGTGAGCCACAGTGGGAGCGCGATCGCCGACAGCAACCCAATGATGATGACAACGACAAGCAATTCAATCAGCGAAAAGCCTTTCATGGAGCAGTAGTAGCAACTGCCTCAGCATTCCTACAAAAAACCCACCGGGCTGCGCGGTGGGTAAGGTAAACCCATACAGGAGGCAATATGCTGATTGCAGCCGACCTAGCGTTCCCTCACCTTTGCCTTGAGATAACGGCGTAAGCGTGGGTTCGCGGTGGTGATTGCCCGGTCCAGATCAGCCTGAGTGAAGTTAGAGAGCTTCATCAACGTTTCAAGCGCGATTGGCTGTCCTAATGGTTTGACTATTTGCTGACCCGGTTCTGTGGGTGCGCTCATTTCTTACCGAAAATTGTTTTGAAGGCAGAGAGGATGGTAGAGAGCAGCGAAAATCCAGCCGCTACTTTGCTGGTTGTAGCAGCAGCTTTAGCGCCGACTACACCGCTTTCCGCCACTCCTTCCGTCGCTTGTGAGGCCAGTTCAGCAGCGCTTGCTGCTTTGTCTAAGTTGTCCATCGATTTTAGTTCCTAACGAATTGGCTGTACAGTCCGCTGTGGTATTCCTACGCGGCAACGGGCAACGTTTGAACGGCATGTCGTGCTGCTTCGGCTGCGATCGCGTCGGGTGTAGGCAACACGGTCTGGTTCTGGGCCTCAAGATCACCAATTTGCCGTAACTCTTCCTTGATATCCGTGTCTGGTGGCAGCCATTTCCGCTCTTGCAGCATTTGTAACCCGAGCTGGTTGCTAATCTTGACCCCCATCGCATCCAAAATGGTCTGTACTTCCTGGGGACTCGCAGGCGTTTGCAGAATAGACTCGTTGACAGTGATCGTGCCGCCCTGGTCTTCTCCGGTGTACTGCACCCAGAGCGCAAAAAGTCGCTGCACAGTGGATTCCTTCCGACGTGCCATGTTTTTCAGGCTGCACTGGGTTTGGGCAGTGTCCATCACCACTTCCGTTGCCGTTTTTGCCGCTTCCCCGCCAGTCAAGAAGGCTAGGGACATCCGATCCATGGAGCGTTCCAGCTTTTCAATATCGGTTTGGGTGGCATTAATGGCATTGCCCGTTGGCTCCGCAAAGAAAAAGTCCCCGTCTGCGGGGATGTCTACAACAGAGTTGGGACCGATGATCAGCTTGACCACGCCTTTCAGCAGATCAGCGAGGTTTTTGATCAATCCTTTACGCACGGGCACAGGTAGATTGCATTTATGAATCACCTCATTGAGGCTCGATCGTTTCTGATAATGCTCAATATTCAACTGAGCCAGATTGAGAAACGGAGGCTGACTTTCAAACCATTTGCTATCGCTAACCGAGTACCAGACAAACGGCACAACTTCTAAACCTGTTGCGCCGGATAGCTCCGGTACTAAAACCTTCTGATATTTGCCGCCCTGGATCTGTACCAGTTCATAAACATCAAATCTGCCAGGGGTTAGCACCCGATAGTAAGTTTTGGTTTCGACGCCATAATCATCTACTGCTACCAGGCGGCTTTCCTGAATTGTTAAGCGTTGAATGATCGGCTTACCTTGCTCATAGATAATGCTCCAGTTAAGGATGTTGCGTCGATCGACGGCAACGAGGTACGGTCGTAGCGCATAGTTTTGCTCGTCAGCCGCACTTTGGATCAGTGGGTTGCCATTTTCATCGGTGGGTTGTGGCGGATGCTCCACCAGAATGCCCATCCCGCCGTCCCGCAGTACTGTCTCATCCTGGTCTGTCAGAAATGATTCAATGCTGCTGCCTTGCAGGTCGATGTCGTCGCGTGCAGCGGCGATCGACGGTGCCACATCGTCAGATAGAACAAACTCAGATAACAGTCCGGCGTGACCCTTCAGCGCTGGCTTAAAGCGCGAGTCGAACTGTGTCCGGGCAAGACGGTTTTTGTACGCAAGCGGTGGTTCTTCCTCTTCTTTAGAGAGGTAATCGCCTTTGCAGCCCTTTAGCTCCTGCCACACATCCCAAACGATTTGCAGTTCGTTTGCCGCGTCGAGATACGTGGGGTGCAGGAAAGAAGGCAGCGATGGATCTTTGGTGAGTGCGGGGGAAGAGGGATTCATGCCCTGGGGTTCCCACTGGAAGCGATCGCTGAAAGCAGCTAAACTTAATCTAATTTCGTGGTTACTACTTACTAGGCTTGTCCATGAATCAGCCTGAGAATCAGCCTGACCTAAAGCGAATAGCTTGCAATTATGCGATCGCTACAAGTGCCTCTGCTAAAGGTAGTTTGGCGTATGTATTAAACCCAAACGCAGGAAACGGCTTTGAGCGCATGAAATTGTTGAGCCGATCGCGTGGTCATCGGTGGATTGAAATATGGGAGCCACTTGCCAGGCTAGAAAACTTTAGAGCAAAGACCATCTCGCCTGAAGATTCGCTTTATGTCAAATTGCTGCTGGCTTTTGATGATAGGCACTTAGAAGCGATTCAAGAAGTTGTTTGCAAGTGATCCGCCACCTGCGCCGTGATCGCGGTTATTTGCGATCGCTACTCTAGTTCTGGAGTGCTGTCGTCGTCTTCTTCACCGTCAATGGGGTTCTCTTTCAACCATTTCGGATTCCGTATTAGTAGATCAAACAGTTCGTCAGGTTCCATGCCGCGTCGCTTGGCTGAATGTTCGAGTAACTCCTGAATGGATTGTTTGCGATCGCGAATTCTAAAGGCCAGAACCATAGTGGCTTGATCGCTTTTGGATCTGCCCGTAAGTGCTGCCCAAGCCGTTAGCCACTCGTCATCGTGTTCGCCTAGTGGACCGACTTGAAAACGTTTGGGCATAACTTTAACTATAAAGATATTGCATTATTGTACCGAACTTGTACCAGATCGTTCGCTTTTACGAACAAGAGATTGTACTATGGCAATGTGCATCATGCGCGCAAGTTTGGGATAGCAGAGAGGATAGTTTGGTCGCTCCCTCCCTGCCAGTGCCCAGACTCCAGAGCAGTTAACCCTAGTGGAGTCCAAAACAATGTTATTACGCTTTTTCTCCTCCGTTCTGGGGGTGGCAGGCGCGATCGCTGTTTGTGCGATCGCGATTGCACCCATTGAAACTGTCGCCGCGCCAGCTTCAAGACCAGCTTCAAGATCGGCAAAGGTTTACAGTGCTGATATTGGCTGGAGTAAAGAGGTTGTAAAAAAGACGAACGGCGACCCTGATCGCAAGTCGAAAGACGGGCGAACCTGGTACTACGGAACAGGAAACAGGGTGTTCGTAGTTCATTTCAACGCTCAATGGAAGGTCGATCAGTTTCCGGGGGCGAAGGGATGAAATTTCTTCGCTTTCACTTGCTGCTTCTTTGTTCGATTGGATCAATTGCTGGCATACAAATTGCCAGCGTTTTACTGGTTCAGCAAACCGCTTACGGCTACACATACCACTGGGGCGACTTGAACCGTGGGGCCGATTGGCTGGGGCAGCGAATCAAGCGCTATCGCCCAGGCGATCTCAACTCATGGGCCGACACAATCGGCTTAAAGTTGCATAGTCGCTATTTGAATCGACATCGCCGTCCTGCCGTTTCAGTGCGATACCCAGACGCTTATAGGGACTGGGGTTCAAACTGATCATTGTTGCAGGTCAGGGTGCTACTCTGGCCTGCATTCAGAATGCATTGAAATTAAAACGGAGAAACCAAGATGCGAACTACCCAAGCTTTAGCCGTTGCAATCGTATTGATGTCTCTACCAGGCTGTATGAGATCGGGTGAATTTGCGGTGCCTGCTCCTGCTGTTGGTGATATTGCCGAAGGGATTAGCAAGGCTTGGCAAGGGCAGGATCAAGCGCCTGCCACTGTTCCAGCTCAACCAGCACCGGCACCAGCTCAGCCGAATGTCCCCGCAACCGGGACAGCGATCGCGCTGTCTGAGATGCAAGCAAAACGGCACTCCAGAGCCAGCGCCGAGGATTTTCAAGAAATCGACGGGGTGAAAGAGGCTCACCCTGCTCGAAATGCGGGGGAGTGCGAAAGGCTAAGACTCTGGTTTTTTCAGCACAATCTTCGGTTGACACTGCGGATCAAGTCCAATCCAATGCCGGGAAACCGGCGACAAGTGCTCTGTGTCTTTCTTGGCAAAGACGCAAGGGCGAACCGCTTTGCCTACAACGATATGTATCGTGAAATTGGGATTCCGTACCCGGAGAGTGCCGCTGAGTACCCTGAAAATCCTTATGTTGATCGAACACACCCGTTTGAAAATCCCCCCAATGGGATTCCCAAATACATTGAAGATCCGAATTGGCATGATACGCAGCGACTCCAGCCACAGCCCCCGCCGATTCCCGACGATACCGCTCCATTTACCGATGAAGATGCTGCGCGGTTGAGGGATCTTGACGAATACAATCGCAGACATCCAAAGCAGTAGCTTATACTTTAGGGATACTTGAGAATCCAGCCATGCAGCAACATTTGACGTTATTTGAACTTGCTGATCCCAACGCGGATAACGTAGACGCAATCATGAATGATGCCTGGTTCGTGGCGTCTCCACCTCAGATTGGTCAGATCGTTGAGTATGATGGCATCAAATGTAAGGTGCTGCAAACTTATAGCTATAAGGCTGCATCGTCTGAATTCAGTCTCACGCTTGCGATCATTCACCCCCCAGAACTAGAAGCGCCTGAGAAGCAGGATTGGTGGTGTAATTCGAGCGCTCGCGTTCAAGCGGAAGTAGGAGCAATGTCCTACGAGACGCGGCATATTTTCGTCAGCGAGAAAACACAGACAATTTTTGACCTTGCCAGTGTCTACAGTTGGGATGATGACCTGGAGCCAACTGAGGCGAGTAGCGGATGGCAGATTAAGCAGTGCTACAAATTTGAGTGCGAAGACAGCCCGATAGCAGTGCTGTACGTAGCACACTGCATTAAGCAACGCGTGTTAGTCGCGGCTTGAGCCTCGACATTCGGCATTATTCACAAAACAAAAGCCCCCGAATCACTCAGGGGGCTTTGTTTTAGACTTTTGGCTTTTGGCATCTATACACCGCGATCGCCTTCTAATAACTGGGCTGTGACCGTAATGCATTGCCTGTTTGCCGATTCTGGTAGTCGGCATAGCTTTCAACCGGATCCGTCGCGTGGAAGGTCAGCGATTTGGGGTTGCCCATGTCCTGCCGCATTAGTTCAATCACCATGTCTAGGCGTTGAGTTACCGCCGAGGTCAGGCTATCAAAGAAAGAACCCAGTCGATCGCCCGTCGAACCTGATGCTTCGACCACACCGCTGCTGCGATCAGGAGCGGGCGTACTGGGTTGTGGTGAGAACGACGATCGGGTATCGCGTAACCCCCGATCGTCGTTGTAGTATCCTCCACGACGAGCATAGTTGCCCGACTGCACACCATAGTTAGTCTGCACGCCACCACCGTTCAGCACCTTGTCTGGGTCTAACCCTGCTTCAACTCGTTCAGTAGCTTGACTGACGGTGAGGTTTTGTTGCTCCTGGGCAGTTTGAGCAAAGGCTGTGTCACGCTCGACGTCGAATTTAGCTCTGGCATTCGCCTCCAGCTCACCGATTGCAGCGACCCCTTCCTGCGCTCCAGCAGTGTTTTGCTTGGCTAAGTCATAAGCTTGAAGAGAAGAATCCAGGTTGTCTTTCGCTTCAGCAATTTTTTCAGGATCGCCATTCTGAATGGCTTTCTTGAGTTCTCCTGTGCTCTTGGTGAAATCCTTTTTCGCGTTCAACTCCGCAATTTGAGCCTCTCGATATGCCTGCTCTGCCTGCAAGCGATCGCGCTTGAGATCCAATTCTAGAAGCTGTTGTTTGATGGCATATTCGGTTTGCAGCGCTCTTTCTTTAATGGCGGCAAGGTTCTTTTCAGCCGCCTCCTTTTGGTCAAGTAACCGTTCCCGATCGGTATCATCGTCGCCAGAAGGTTGAAAGCCCTGGGCACGTAAAATCTTTCGATAACCTTCCTGTTTATTTGGGTCCTGTTCCTGGGTCGATTTGTTGAAGAGATCCAGGATTTTCGATGCACTGTCCGCCGCACCTTGCGCGATTGTCTGGTTGTAAGCAGCGACCGCCTGCTGCAAATCACCCCGGCTCTGCGTTAATTTGCGAGTGATTTCAAGTGATTGGTTAATACGGTCGATCGCTGCCTTCTGGCGCTCGTAGCCACGAATGGCCACATTGTCAGCGCGATTTTGGGCATTGACTTGCTTATCAATTTCGCGGTTGTAAATGTCCTGAAGCTGTTTCTGGCGCTGGATTTGGAGATCTACAAGTTTGCCATTGCTCTCTGCTAACTGCTGGTTAAACTCCAGCAATTTTTGCGTTAGCTCTTTACCAGAAATTCGTTTTTCAGCGGCGGCTCGCTTATAGTCAACAATCTCCTTTTGCAATAGCTGAGAACGCTGCTGGGTGGCTCTTTCATCTACTCCGGTTTGTTCCAGATCAGCTTGCTTTTGGGCATCGTCGGTTAGCCCTGCTGCCAGGAATTTTCGCTTAACCGCAGTCGATTGGTTAGTTTCTGATAGTTGAATAGCGGCGGCGGCTTTTGCATTGGCTAACTCCAACCCTTCAATGATTCTACGGTTGGTCGCTTCCACCTTCTTTGCCAGTGCCTCCTCCACCGTCGCCGCCGCGTTAGCTTTTTCAACGCGCAGGTCTGCCAACTGTGTCGTCAACTCACGTTGGCGCTTGTTAAACTCTTCAGCGCTGAGCTGGTCTTTCTTGGCATTTAACTCCTCCAAGGACTGCTGCGTGTTGTCGGTCTTCTGATCGATTGAAGTAGCTTGATTTTGAGCAGTCTTAATGCCAATGTCCGCTTCTGCTACTGCGGCATCTGACTCGCTGAAAAATTTGTTATTGGCCTTGTCTCGTGCCAGGTCAGCGCTGGCCTGACGCACTGGAACAGCACGGGCATCGTCATCCTGCTTGAGCTTCTGGTCGCGCTTCGTTGCATCGCGATCGAGCACAGCCAGTGTATTTGTTTGAACCTGATCCTGCACCTTCAAATCAGCTTCGTCCAAATTGACCTGCAAATCACCGCGCTTCTGTTGCAACTCCTTGAAGTTCAACAATTGCTGGAGCAAGGTGCGTTTGGCCTTTCCAGAATCGTCTTGGGGTGTGGCTTCTAGCTCTTTTTTAATATCTTCAATCGAATTATCTTTACTGACGCCAAACCCCCTCAACGCGGCTTCGTTTTCAGGTCGATCAAGCAATGTCCCGCCATCTTTCAATGCCTTATCAGTACTGTCCAAATTTTGTTGGATACCCTGACGGTCGGAAATTGCATTGCTGAGTGCGGCGCTGCGGGCCGCGTCCTCATCGGTACCAAACGTTTTGAGTTGACCCTTGAGAATGAAATCTTTCTGTTGACTGACGAAAAGTTTCGTTGCACGTTCGGCACTCTCGATCGCTGCTGCCAAATTTCTGAAGCCGTCGGTCATACCCAAAATGGGATCGACCTTCAGTGACCCCAATTTTTCCTCAGCCTGATTCTTAAAGTCGGTGACGTCTTTGAGCGATTGCTGGAGCTGCTTACGCCGTTCCTCCGTTTGAGCTTTATTGCCAAAATGCCCTTCATTTTTGGGGTCATCCAGCTCTTTCAACTTTGACTTGTAAGCGTCGATCAGTTTATTAGCTGAGTTCAGGTCGTCAGTAAATGGCTTCGCTGCGTCACCGCGCTTGTCCACAAGGCTCTGAATGTTAGTGTTGGCATCCTGAAGCTGTTGTTGAAGCGCCGCCGGAATGGTCTTTCCTTTGCGGGTATAGTCTTGCTCCGCTTGGGCTTGCAGACTCTTACGCTGCTGTTCAGCATTCTGAAGCTGTTGATCAATCGCCTGTAAATCAGCCCCTTCTCCGGTTTTAGTGTCCAGGGTTGTGAGACGAGCACGACCTTTAGATAGGAGTTGACCTGTTTCACTGACTGATTTATCGATGTCACCACCGACGCGATCACGCTCCACATCGCCAAAGTTGCGGAAGGTCGTTTTACTGCCAACAAGCTTGGGATGATTTGGATCGCTGAAATCAATATTGCCGCGGGTCAAAACGTCTAATGGTCCTGCTAACGGCGCGGGCTTTTCGGCATCTTCTTTTGCCTCCTGCTTCGAGTTGTCCGGTTTTTCTGGTTGTCCGGGAAGTTTCACCTCTTTTGAGTTGTCAGCCGCCCGTTTGGCAGAATCGGCTAAGTCATCAAACGACTTCACCAACTCGGTGTTAATGGTTTCGGACAATAATCTGAAATATTCAATCAGCGCAAAAATGCCCACAGCACCAATGACGGCTTTCGAGGTGTTGAGCGTTTGAAAGAACGATTGCAATCCTCCAATCGCAGTGCCAGTAGCTGCTTTGGTGAGAATTAAATCACCAATCAATTTAAATAGTGCGGGTGCCGTTTGGACACCAATGGTGAGGGCGATCGCCGTTAGCCCTGCAATGATCTCAGGCGCGATCGCTGTCACTCCTTGCAGCACCGATGTGAGGATTTTGAATCCAACCACTGACCCTGGCTGCAACTCCTTACCAACAGTTTGCTGGAGGGTTAGGTAAGCGTTTTGAAATCTGAAAATCGCGCTCTGTGCATTGTCGCCAGCCGTTTTGGCTGCGTCACCAAATTCGGCTTGTAGCTGCTTTCCGAATCGGGGTAGAAAATCATCTGCCAGCAAAGAGCCCGTTTCGAGCATCTTGTTCAACTGGGCCTCGGTGACCCCCATTGCTCGTGCTGCAATGCCTAATGCTCCGGGAATGCGTTCACCTAATTGCCCCCGTAGCTCCTCAGCCTGGACGGAGCCTTTGGACGCAATTTGGGTCAGCGCTGACAAGGAACCACCTGTCTGTTCAGCGGATAGCCCCAACACAGTGGAAGCTTGCTCAATCCCTAAAAAGACATCTTTGGTCGTTTTGCCCGCTGCGGCTGTGCCCCGTGTTGCCGCCGAGAGTTGGCTAAAACCTTCAATAGATGATTCTAATGGCGTCCCCAAGTCCGCCACTGTCTTGCGAACAAACTCCAGACTCTGAGTGCCCTGGCTAGCACCCCCCACAGAAAAATCGAGCGCTGTTTTGAGGTTGTCCAACTTGATGGATGCGTTGATTGCATCGGCGGATAGCCCCTGGAAAAGCTGCTGGATTGAACCAATAACCTGGAAGCCGATCGACTGCACTAATTGCAGCCCCACAAATCCAGCCAAAAATCCAGCGGTAGCCCCTTTTGCTTTCTCTAAAAGGTTAGATAGGGTTGCTAAACCACCGGGATTAGTAGGTGCCGGACGATCGAGCAGTGCATAGACACTCCGCAACTCCTTGCTGAACCCTTGCAGTGCCGAAATATCTTTGCTGGTCACTTGTGCAGCAGGTTTTGCCAGAATGGCTTCCGAACCAGCAATGGCTCGTTCAGTGCGATCGCCTGCTTTTCGTAGCCGCGTTTCCTGGGTTCTGTCGCCCGATCCTTTTGCAACCGCCTGGCCGGTACGGATATCGTTCAACAGGCTCTTGCTTTCAACAGCCAGCGCTTCAGCATCCTTTGCAACAGCGGCGCGAATATCAGCCTGAACACCTTTCAAGACATTTCGTAAGGTGCTAAACACACCCTTGAAGTCATCACCGGCGATCGGGTCTTCAATGCGTGTTAAGCCTGGATCAGCCGCTTCCCCGGTTTGGCGCTCTAACTCAAAGGCGCGACGTTTGTTTGCTCGCAGATCTTGCTGGTTTTCGCCAATGACTTGCTGCGACTTTGCCTGGGTGCCGTCATTAATCGCCCGGTCTGCCAGTAGCCCAAAGTCAGGTCGAGCAGCGGTCTTAGCGGCAATACGTTGCCCGATCTCCAGCAGCTCCTGATTGGCGCGAGTCATCTCCGCATCAAACGTTTCGTTGATGATCTCCCCACGTTCTTCTAGCAGTCGTTCAACGGTTTGGTTGAGCTGATTGAGTGCCCGAATCTCCTGTTTGCCTGCATGTCCGGCGTAGTCTTTATCGCTGGAGAGCGCCAGGGCTAGATTGTCAATCGTGTCTCCAAGTTGCTTCTCCAACTGCGAAAGCAACTGTCGAGATTTGCTGGTAAGAGTGCGTTTTAGCCCAGTTGCACCGCCAACCAGATTGGCCGACTCTAAATCTTCGCCGCTTGCCTTCGCTTCATCGTCCTCTCCCAACCGGCCCTGGATGCGTTGCCGCAATTTGCTCAATTGAGGAACGGCTGCCAGTGCAACTGCTGCTCCTTTGAGCGGCACCCCGCCCAACCCTGGAATAGCACCCAATGCTGCGGCTGAAGCGTTCCCGATCGCAAATCCAGCCAGGTCGCCGAACAACTCATCCCCCTGCCCGTGCTGTCCTCCTGAAAGGACATGCCGTGCCGTGATCGCCCCAATCAAATCGCCTGCGGCTCCACCAACTGCCCCACCAAAGTGGTTGCCTGCTACCGATGCCGCAAAGCCTGCCGTATTGACCAGCAAATCTCGCCCTTTGGGAGTGTTCGCGGCTTTTTGCAGTGTGGCCGGCAACGTTGCCTCTGGTTCAATTTCAGCAAAGCGAGCAACCTCGCGTCCGATAGTTTCGGCGAGGCTGTGTTGTGCCTGATTAAATCGCTCGATCGCAGCACTCAGTTCGCGGTTGACCGCTTGCCCACCTTCACGCAGCGATGCCAGCAAGTTGGCTGCATTCAGGTCATCGCCTGCGGAAACATCGACGACTGTAGCGTTAACGGTTTGAAAGTTTCGTGAAGTGCTGCCCTGACGTTGGGTCTGCTGAATTTGTTGGCGTGCCACGTCACGTGCTTCTGCCCTGGGTGCTTCCGACTTTTGAATCGCCTGTGTCCGAAAACCTGAGAGCTGTTGGGCAGTCCTGCCTTCAATCTGGTATTGCTTGAATGCGTCTTCAATTGCGGCAACCTGTTGATCCGAAGCCGTTGCTAGTGCTTGAGCGATCGCAACGCGTTCCTGTCCCTGCGCCGCCTGGAACTGTTTGTAAAGCTGCTTGATCTTGTCATTCGACTTTTGAATCGCCGTGAGCGCTGAGGCTGGCAATGTTGGCACAGCCGCGCTTTTAGCCCCATCTTGAAACGCTTTGAGTTTCGCACTGTCACCAACTTCAGCTAATACCTTGTCGATCGACACGCCAAAGTCAGTAAACGCTAACTCGCGCGCCAGGTCTTCTTTCTTCAGGCTCCTCGCCCGTGAACTGGTAATACCAACGCGCTTGGCAATCTCGCGCAAACCAGCGGCGGAATACTGGCTATTGAGTTCTTCAAACCGCTGTTCTTTGCCGCTGGGACTCGATACGACTTCAACTTGAGGGCTTTGAGCTGATGCAGGCGACGGCGGCAACGCGGTAATGGCGCTCTCAGGTGTGTTAGCCGGTGCTGGAGGAAGTGCTTTTGCCTGGGTTGGAGGAAGTGCTGCTAAATTGTTAACCGCTTGCGCTGCGCCACCCAATGTGCGACCCGCAGCCGTTTGAATGACTTTGCCACCCAGCAGGGCCGCACCAGCCTGAGCCACTCCGGCTGAGGCCGCGTTAACGGCACTATCAATCGCCCCTGTCAGCGCTGTGGTAATGCCGTTCGCCAATCCAAACGCATTAGGCACATGACCTGCGATCGCTGACGTTGCTGCGTCGGTTGCCCCTGCACCGGCTGCATGGAGTAACGGCGATGCCACTCCGCCAACGACATGACTCAGCCCTGCTGCGACACTCGCACCACCGGGAAGTAATGCCGTTGCGCCCGCAAACAAGGCGGCAGGCACAACCGTTTGTTGGGCGATCGCTTTGATTGCTCGTCCGGCTGGAACAAGATCCAGCGCCAGGGCTTCCATGCCGGACGCAACGGTATAACCCACCTTCCCAACAGCCAATAGCGCCTTGCCTGCGGTTCCTGCTGCCTGTACTGCATTTTGCACAGGTGCAGAGGTTGCTATGTCCTGGACTTTGCTGGCTGTCGCGCCTGCCAGTTCAACGGCTCCTCTGGCAACGCCCCCGGCTGTTTGAGCCAGTGCCGCACGTTGTTCCTGCCGCTCTAATTGCTGCTGTGCTTTGGTTCTAGTCAGTTCAAAAACTTTTGGCTCTAACTGCCTGGGGTCAGCGGTTGTCGTTAGCTGCTGAATTAGCTCCTTTTTCTTAAGAGAGCCAGCATCTTGGACGCCAAATTGCTCCGCCAGTGGCGTTAGCTCTTTCTTACTAAATTGCTTGAGCAGTCCAGCAAGTTCCTGCTGCCGCTCTTGGAGTGCGTCTTCAGGAGCGATCGCCTGCACGCGTTGAATCTCGCTTCGCACCTGGTCGAAGATGTGGCTGAGGGAACCGATCGCCTGGTTCATTTCTTCCTGCAATGCAGCAACTTCTTCGCGAGTTGCCGTGCCTGCCGATTGGGCCGCTCTTTGAGAAATTGATTCGATCTCGGTGAGCGACTCTTTGTAGCTGTCGATGAACTGGCCGATTGCCTCATCCGATTCCACAAATCGCTTTGAGGCTTCTTGTTTAAGGGTGATCAGTGCGTCTTTGAAAACCGCCTTGCGTGCAGGAGCCGTAAACTTCTCACCCTGAACTGCCACATCGCTGGCATCGCTGATTGCTTGCAGCCGATCCTGCCGTTGCAGGTAATCTTCGGCCCCCCTTGCGCCCTTGACTTTGGCGTTTAGCTCTGCCTCTCGTTTTTCGGGTGCATACCGCCCTAGCTCTGGTGCAAACCTGGTTGCTTCTTCGGCTGTAGGAGTAACTTTGCGCCCGATCGGACGGCTATCTTTCGCTGCCTGGATGCCCTTGAAAGACCCAAAATCGAAGTCTTCAGCGTGGGCAATCTCTTCCCCTAATACCTCTGCCTGTTGCTGCGTTAGGGATGCGCTTTTGACCGCCTCATAAATTTTGTTGGTCGTGATGATGGCATTTTCAGCCGGGACGTAAAGTGACCCTGCGCCAACGGCTTTAAGCCGCGCTTCGTCAACAACTAATTTGGGCAGTTTGTCAGCATCAAAGGCTTCACCAAGCGTGCTTTGAGCCAGTTCGGCGTAAGCCCTGGACTGTTGCTGCGGGCTAACCTGATCGAGTTGTTGTCGTGCGGCAAGGCGTTTCTGCTTTGCCTCTTGCACGGCATTGGTGGCAATATCCCGTGCCTGTACCAGTGCAGTGAGGGACTGCGATAGCTGCTGAAAGTCCTGTGCTGTGGCATTAAGTTGAGCGGCTAATGGTTCAATGTCTGCAACCTTAGCCCCGCCTGCCTCCGCTTTCTGAATGGCGATCGCGAGCTGCTCGTATTGTTGCCCTACTTCTGCAACCTCTCGCTGTCTGACGGCAATCTGCTGTTCTAATGTGGCTTTGCTCTGTGTAGCGCGAGCTTCGACACTTTTGCTGGTGGCGATCGATTCACGAAATTCGGTAACTGCTTCCTCTCTCAAGACAGGAGTTTTGGCTTGCTCCGTCTGCCTACGCTGCCCCCGCTGGAATAATCCTTCCCGATTGATATTGTCTTGACCGATCGTCCCTTGAACGGCTTGCCCAACTTGCCCAGGCAGCTCAACCACTGACTGAAGCTGTTCTCGCAGTTTGGTTCGTAGTTTGCCGTCCTGAATTTTGTCGATCTGCTGTTCCAGTACCTGAGCCAGGTTCTGAGTTTGAGTTTGAAACTCCTGCACTACGGCAGAACCGATTGCACCCCCAACCTTCTCCCCCAACAGTTCGGAACTGCCAACGCTCTTAGACAGTGCTCCTTCCAGTGCGGTAGACAGTCCCTTACCCAAATTCCGCGAGACTTCCTGGGTGGCTCCTAGCGTTAGACCACTCAAGGTAGTGCTCAAAGCGCCGCCTGCCAGCTTGAGCGGAGCCGTCAGCACACTGCCTAATCCACTGAGTAATCCTCCACCCTTAACCCGCTGAAATGCTCGTTCAACGCTGTTACCCAGCGAGTCTTCAATGCCCTTCGTGTCAATCTCAACCTTTTGGGTCAGAGCTGCTAAGGGTTGGGCATTGGCGTAGCGGAGAACCACTGGCACATCTAAGGTGCCGATCTGCGATCGCAGATCGGCGACATTGACCTGTGCGTCAATGGTGACTTTATAGCTACTGGTCTGGAACGATTGCAGCCGTCGCTCCAGGGCGTCTAGTTGCTGAAAATCAACTCGCGGTGTTAGCGGGGAGCTTTTGAAATAGGCATTGACTTGAGCAAAGTGCCTTTGCTTGAGGTCTAAATGTTTGTTGAGGGCCGTGAGCTGGCTATCATCAACCAGCGCCGACAGCTTTAGAGTCCGTTCCCCTGCAAAGCGTTTGAGTTGCTGTTCCGCTGCGGCCGTATCCAGTCTGGCGGTGACAACAACTGTGGCACTGAATGCCTGCAACTGTTTCTCTAGGGCGCTAGTATCGGCACGTAGCCCTACAGTGAGTGGATTAAGAGCGATTCCCTTAAGCTGGCGTTCAAGTTGCTGAAGGTTGAGATTCACCCCCAACGCGATCGGCTTCAGCGCTAGCGTCTCTAGATCGCGCAGATCACGATTGAATCGACTCCGATCTAACTGCAACTCAATCGCAGCACTGCCAACGACTTCACTCATCCCGAACGCCCAAAACCGTGCAGAGTAGAGTTCCTACAAAGAGGCAACTGGGCAAATTAAGTAGGAACGCAAGGAGGGCAAATTGTAGTGAACGGATCTTCTGTACCCAAGTCGATTCAGCGTCTTCGAATTGGGCTAATTATTGGCTTTGTGCTGCTGACGTTTAGCAGTTGTGGTTATTGGGTCGGTCGTCCCTGGACGTGCGGGCAAGCAAAAGACATGCTGAAAGCAGAAGAAGCAGATACGCCTCGATTTGACAGCTCCGACGTAGCCGCAACCGTCACCAAAACACAATCCCACGTTTATGCGCTCCAGGACGCGCACGCAAATGTTGAACGACTGTGTTATTGATCTGACTTCACCGTAAGCAATCGTTTCAAAGTGCCACGTACTGCCTAAAATCAAGGCTGTAGCGTTCTAGAGTTGATATGAACAAAGCTGAATTAGTTGATGCGATCGTGGCAAAGGCTTCGGTTACCAAAAAGCAAGCAGACGAAATTCTCAGCGCAGCCGTCGATGCCATCATCGAAACGGTGTCAACTGGGGACAAAGTGACCTTGGTGGGTTTCGGTACGTTTGAATCTAGAGAGCGGCAGGCACGGGAGGGACGTAATCCCTCTACCGGGAAACCGATTCAAATCCCAGCAACCAAGGTGCCAGCTTTTTCTGCTGGCAAGCTGTTTAAAGAGAAAGTCGCACCAACCAAAGCATCAGTTTAAACCGCAAGCATTCAAGTATTCAGACAGTCTTGAATGCTTGAATGCTTGAATGCAAGGTTGCTTATATGCTTGGATACTACAAACCAAGCTTTTCAGCCGTGCGCTTAGCCCGGGTGATTGCAGGTTTCAATTCTTGTGCTCGTGCGCGTCGGGCATGGTGGATTCTCGCTTCAGCGATCGCGTCTTCCAGCAACCCTGGTCTATCTTGCGCCACGGCCCACAATCCTTGCAGAAGTGTTTCTGGTGTAACGCCTGCCTGGTCAGCCGCCTGCTGGATTTGGCGTTTATACCCCTCTTCAACGCGCAACTGAAAGTTAACGACCTTTGGCAAGGCTGCCAGTTCTCGCTCCAGTGCCGAGATGCCAAAGTCTACAGGTGCGGCAGTTAAGTTGTTTGACCGTTCTTTGACAGGCATTGATTTAGCAGGTGTTGAATCAGCTTCTGTGGCTGGACTACCTGTATTTGATTGTAGCGAGGCGGACACCTCGTCAACTCGTTTTTCTACAGTTGGCCGAGTGCGGTTCATGAAGCGATCGGCTGCGGTCGGTTTCATACAGGGACTACCTCACTATGAATGGCTGGTACGTACTTGCTCAGACGCTCTAACAGCACGTCGAAAGGCGCTTCCAGCTCCGCTTTATCGGCATCAAGCTCAGAAGGCAATTGTCCATAATTGAGAGCCTTTTGATAGATAACGGACTCAACTACTGAGGGCAGTATCGTTGCGCCAATGAAGCTCTCCATCTTGGCAAGCGTGCTCGAGGCCTCACCTGTAAGATGCAATCCAACCACTCGTGCCCGGAAAGGCAGAACGCCAATCAGTTCACCGTCAAACGCGTCTCCGTCACGACATTCTTCCAGCAGCGCCCAGGTCTCGGTTAATGACCCCAGCCCTTTCGCAACGGCCTCGGCTGGAATGACGACCACATCTGCCGCACCGATCGCAGTCAGATTGATGTGATTCTTCTGCGGTGGCGAGTCAATCATAATCAGCCCAAAATCCTGCATGACAGGCTCCAGGCGTTTTTTCAATACACGTGAGCAATTCGCTGACGAAGCCAGGTAATGCTGAGCATTGACCAAGGCTCGATCCGAAGGGACGAGAAAGAGATTTTCGCGATCGGGAACAGGGTAAATCGCGTCCTCAATCGAGCATTTGTTTGTGATGACTTCTAGCAGTGTGGGCTGATTTTCCACTTCAACGCCCAGAAGGTCGGTCAAATTCCGTTGAGGATCGCCGTCGATTAGTAGGGTTGGTATACCGAGCTTAGACACTTTCAATCCAATCATATAGGCGGTCAGAGTCTTGCCCTGTCCTCCGCTCAACGACAGCGACAGCGCGATCGTTGCTTGGTTGTTTGGCATATTGCATCCTTGCACTGATGAATGCATGTAAGTTTGCAGTGTTGTGATCTTATATTCAAAGTTGCTTGAATGCAAGCATTCAAGCATTCAAGCAGCTAGGACTAGAAGTCGCCATGAATGAGGATAACAAGCCCAACTGGGGACAATTTGTCCCCAGTTGGGAACGTCCACTGTTAGAACTTTTGACGCATTCAAGCATTCAAGCATTCAAGCATTCAAGTATTCAAGCATTTTTGAAGAATGGGGTTATGTTGTGGATATGGCTGAGGGAATACCAGAGCAGCGTTACCCAACCTGCCATGCAAACCTTTGCGCTTTGTACAGCCGTTTTCACCTCCGAACCATTCCAGAAGTTACCTGATCGCAAGGTTGCTGATGTTGTTGAAGAAGATAGTGGTCTCGTGCGATTAACCTATCTACACCCTGCAATCAAAAGTCCACAAATTTATCAGTCGATGGACGAGTTGAAACAGATTTACTGTGGTGACGGTAGTAAATTCAGATTGGTTTTTCAATCATAGTGGTCATACTTGACACTCATTGATCTCGCCCTCTCAAAGGGCGATTTTTGTAATGCACTGACGGCTCAGTTGATCAAGGTCAAGGTAGCCGTCCGTAATCAGGCCAGACTCTAGCAAGCAAAGGTAGAGGGCCAAAGCGACATCCGCTTCTAGCTTGGCAGCAAGCCGCTGAAAGTAGTCCGTCTCCTGAGGCGTCAAATCTGTCATGCTGCTATCGCGAAAGTGATGAATTTGTTGCAGGAGTCGAATCAGCTTCGTAGCGGCATCTCTGCAATGCATGGTGGATTGGGCGATCGCTTGCAAATCAGAGTTACTGAAAACAAAGGGCTGTAGCTTGAGCTTGAGTCTCATCAGAACCTTCTAGGGCGTTTAGGTTGCAAGACATGGGATGGTCCCAACGCCTGCTTTGTATAAAAATCCAGCCACTTCAACCAGTCAATTTTGTTGATGAATTCAGTGACGTTACTGTGCTTGCCTGGAGACATCCTTCCTAAACGAGCCACAATCACCCGCGTAATTTTTCGTGCGGCGTGGTGGCGTGCATTCCAGTAACGGGAGTTCCCTTCCAAATCACAGATGATGGCACAACGACATTCAGTGCGGCGAACCATGCGATCGCGACCTGTCTGATCCGTCTGTTTGAACCGTCGTCGGCTAATCCACGTGACCATAAATATGTGTTCACCGGCAGCCATCTCATCTCCCATTGAACTCGCAGTCGGAGTTGCGTCCACCGACTCAACGGACAGGCTGTTTTGCCAATCAGTATAGGTAGGAGCGCTTGGATCTGTGGATCGATAACGTCCGAGGTCTTCGCGCAGCCAGGGGACGTAGATGAGGGTAACGAGCAAGTCTCGCCAGCAGTAACGGTGGATGATGCGCCAGCTTTCAACAACCCCGGGCGCGTCTGATTCCAGCCTAAGAATAGTCGCGTAGTCGGTAAATAGCTCCTCAAGGATTTTCGGTTCTGGCTCAGCACCGAGCCGTTCTCGAAACCAGTTGAGCAAGCGTTGGATGAATCGCTGAAAAGTGTTTCCGTTTCCATTAGAGGCTGTCACAGGAGTAAATTCGATAGGGTTGTTGGTCAAGACCCTCAGCTATTTCGGAAATAGCTGTTTATAGGCATTGATGCGATCTGTTGGAGCGAGCCGTACAACTGCAGCCGCCAGGGCAATGACGCCAAACCAGCCAGCTCCTTCCTGCCAGGTAAAATTCTCGCTGTTGGCCCGACGAGAAGCTGGCACCAACAAAACCGTCAAAACAGCAAAATGGACCAGGATCTCAACCGGATCAATGGGTTGTCCAAAAATACGGATGCGATTTGCCTTTGCACGATTGGGGCAATCGATTGGACAGTGTGGAGGGGAATCTTGTGGACTAGAGCCTGGTTCAGACATGGTGATTCCTATTGATAACTCTCCAGGATTCCCGCACGCAGGCACGCAAAAAAGCCCCTAATGAGGGGCTTGAAAAGGGAGTAATGATAGCCTTACTAGACCTTAAAACTAACTGATTAATGCGACCAGCGCCTTCTGCAAGGTCTGTTTTACAGCCCCAGGCTCGATCTGCAACTGGAGAGCAATGGCCTTGCGGCTTTGCCGCTGGAAGTAGATGCCCTGAATCAGTGATCGCTCAACCGGAGATAACCGATCCACTCGTTGCCGCAATTGGCTCCATGCTGAATCTAAGCGTGCACTTGATTCTTGCTGGTCTGCATAAGTTGAAGGGTCTGCAATTTCTAACGGTTTGTGGTCTAACGAAATAGCCTGCTGGTTGCCGATCGCCTCACGCACCACGCGCAATTTCTTGACCTCGACTCCCATCAAATCGGCAACCATCTGATCGTCAGGGATACGGCCATGATGGCGCTCGGCCCAGGCCCGTTCGACTACGTTTGCATTGGCATGCAGTTCACGCCAGCGCCGGGGGATTTTAATGCCTGTCCCGTGGTCCCGTAGAAAATGAAGGATTTCGCCGCGAATGTAGGGGACGGCAAAGGAGCTAAAGGCCACGCCTTTGGTGGGGTCAAATCGCTCGATTGCTCGGAGCGCCCCACAAAAGCCAATCTGCTCTAAATCTTCGTAGCTCTCAGTACAGCGGTTCTTCATTCGATGCGCAATTTCCCGCACCAGATTCATGTGGTCAAGCGCCACCTCGTTCCGCAACTGCGCATCCTGCTGCTGGGAGACCGTTCTTTGTTTGTAGTATCTCCAGAGCTTCTCTGAAGGGTTACGGGTTGGCGCGGCTATCATGGGTATGGAGAAACTCGATAAGCCTATTCAGCCAGATGTCAGGGTTTTTTAAGATTCGTATCTCTACGGATTTTTGAGATACTGGCTTAAAAGTTTACAAAAAAGTTCGGTTTGACTACTGAAAGCCGTACGCCCTTCCTGAGGCTCATTCTTCCCGTGAGACAAGTCTGTCTCGTTTGAGGCACGTTTTTCCAACTAATCAGTCTTTTTGATGCCCGTTTGAGGCCGTACTACAGCCCTGGCCTACTTTTGGACTTTTTGGCGGTGTAGTATCCGTAATCCAGGCAGTTTTTGACCCAATTTAGCGGCTGAAACGCCCATTCTGTCGTTGCACTTCTGCTGCACAAGCAGGTAGCCAGTCCAAACCCGAATATCAGCAGAATTTATTGATTGAAACGAGATTTTTGCACGTCAAATTGCGGAAACGCCCTGCTGTGAAGTGTTAGGCAGATTTCAGCAAGAGTCTAGCAAAAATCTAGCAAAGTAAGCGTACAATCGCACTATTCTTTAGCGATTGACGTTATGGGCATTTACAGAACCAAACGACGGAATCAACCATTTGACTGCTTTAACTTCTGAGATTGGAGCGAGTTGTCATGCCCAGGGGAATTGTCCAGAAGTGCCGATCATGCGCCAAGCTCTCTGCTGAAGACGCGATCGCCCTCCACGGCAGTGGGGGCACTGGCTGCTGGGTGCAATCTGTTTGCCCCAAGCGTCGTTACTACTACCGCAACCGTGACCTGCTCAATAAAAAGCGTCGTAAGGGAGCTGAAAAGGAACCAATTGAACTCTTGCCACCCACAGCACCGGCTGCCATCCTTCACCTCTATCGAGAACGGGTTGACGCACCACTGCACGCTGTTGGAGCCGAACTCTGGATTGGGCAGAAACGCCAGCAGGAAATCGCCGCCATGCATTGCTTGGGTCTCACGACTGGGCAGATTGCTACTCACTTACAAGCAGTGTTGCAGCGATTGAGTGTGGAGTGCGATCGCCCGTTGGATAAGTTCGCTGCCCAAGTAGAGCTAGACCCTGGGCAATGCCCGATCGAACCGTGCCCTTGCACACGTTGAAGAATGGTGTCTGATTCCTGCTAGTGAATCTCTAGCTTTGTGCGTCCTCGTTTTGAATAATCGTCTTGGCGCGTTGTGCCAGTGAAGCACATGAAAAACCGGAGCGTTTAAAGTATTGAAGCCCCCGCAGCTCTAAAACAGGCGTACGGCAATTTGGACAATGAAGATTGTCGTTGTCAATCATGTCATCAATCAACCACCAGTCATAACACCGAGGGCAATGATAGTGAAATAGAATTTCAAGTATTTTTCTGTCAATCATTTTGAAATTGCTGTTTGGCAGCAGCAACAATCACCTCGCGCAACCAAGCTGACGGGTTGGGCAACGCTCTCACCCAATCGTCAACGTCTTGCGGCACCTTGGTACACAACGGCTTCCTTGCCAACGCTGTATCGCCTAGCGGCTTAAACGGAGCCTTCTTCAAATTCTGTAAACTGCGATCGCTTGGCATCTCTTTATATGAACTCTATTCCTAGAATAGATTCTCACCGGTATACCAGGCATTAGCTTTACAGAAGCTCCATAAATAAATAATCAGATTTTACATTAATTTCACCTATTATCACTGGTATACCAGCGATAATAGGCATATGAGGGAAACGAATTCACCCCTCATCAGGAGGTGAGACACATAACAGACACGGATAATCCAAACGGCAACGGACAGGGCAACGGTAAAGGTGAAGAGCCAACTGAGCCAACCACAACCTACGAACACCTCCATGACCGAACATGGGCAAAAGTGGACGAAGAAACTGGGGAAGCTGAGATCTCTTACGAAATCCAAAAGGATGAAGACCTTAACCTTCCACCCGATACCGAAGCCGACGAGAACTAGCCTCTAGCTAGTATCAGCCCCCATCTGACACATGGGGGCTTTCATCCTAAGCATATCAAGGTTTTCTGATGGCTAAAACAACAATTTTGCATCCGCTCTATTTTCGTGTGATCAGACGTGAAGGGGTTCAATGGTTCGTCAAAGGGTCACCGCTTGAGCGTACGGATAATGCTCCTGTGGGGCTTGACGATGTAGAAAGCTACGGTATTACTGCAACGCAACTGGTAACAGCTCTGTTTAGAATCAATGGGGGCAAGCCTGGCTACTACTTAGCCAACCTCAAAACCAAGCAATACTATTACTGTGGCGATTCCTTGGAGGGTGTTCGCACACAGCTTTTAAGCTTGGGTATTGGTCGCTCTGACCCGATGGAGGGCAAATGTTAGACGAACTCTGGCGATCGCTCCGTACCGCCACAGCCAAACCCGAAGCTGCCGAATTGGCTTCCCTTTGGCAAGCGCTAGAGTCTGCCCTAGCACCGTTATCGAAAGAGGCTCAACTGCGAGTTGCCGCCGAAGCGATCGCGCAGATTGCCGAGGTGTATACCGCGCGTGCTGATGCCATCCTTAAAACGTTGGATGGAGAACCCGCACCCACAGAACCGATTTTAGGTGCTGACTTTCTGGCTGGACTGGTCAAGCAAAGCACAGCATTAAACCTTGATGCTCTGGTCGAAGCGGCACCAGCAGAGCGGCGATCGCGGGTGAGTAATCCAATCGATTCTGTCGCCGGAGTAATAGACAAACAAAGATTACTGGATGCACTGGATGCTATGCAGCCGTTATCTGTGGCTCATACCGAGAATGTGGGTGATTGGTCGAGGGCGATCGCCACTTATCTGCAACAGCACCCGTCTGTTTCGCTGGTCGAAGCGCAGCACAACCTCAAAATGCCGTTAGTCGAACTCTGGATTGGTGCATTGCTCTCTGGTCAGGTCAAACTAGAGCAGCGTGGCAACTTTTATCAGGCTGATAGTATTTGGTTGGTGAATCGATGCCAGATCTAAGCACGTATACCGGCATCGATGCACAATCAGAATCAGGAGGAATGATCATTCTCTGCCGTCACTTGCTCGGCTTCAGAGATCGCCTCTGCTAATGCCTCTGGTCCATCAAAAGCTTCTGCTAACTCTTCAACCGTACACTGATAAAGACGAGTCAGTTTAACGACTCTAGAGAAGGTTAGAGAGGGGTATTTCTCCAGCCGCTCCCAGTCTGAAACTGTGGCACGGCGGACATTGAAGATTGATGCTACACGTGATTGAGTGAGGCGCTTGCCATTAGACAAACGACGGCGCGAACGAAGCTTAGCAGGTGTAATCTGCTCAGAAGCTTTCATGGGACTAAAATCGTTCATGCTAATTTCGTCGATGCGGTTGCCAGCCTTCTCTCAAGGCTTTGGTGAGACAGTTTGTTGCATGATACTGGTCTTTGAGTGCCTGGTCTTTTTCTCGCAAACGATCGGCATATTCCAGTACGGCTTCAATCGCGGCTTCAATGTTCTGAGGATAGCCATTCAGCGTATCTTGCAGCGCTTCACTTTCCAGCAGTACGCCGATCGATTGCAACTCCTCTACATATTTAGCAAATACTTCAAAGGTTTCTTCATCCAGGTCTACAGCAGGCATCAATTCTAAGCGCAATCGCTCTGCCTCACTCTGTGGTTGAGGACGAGAGAGCTTTCGAGCTGTACGACTAATCTCTGCAATGCTCCATCTCATGGCCAGATTGCATTTAGCACTTCTTTGAGTATGCCAATTCATAAGGCAACTGTGAAGGCTACAGTAGAGCGGCTTTTTTTTCGCATCATTGGGTTATCTAGGAAGAGATTAGATCACAGAGAAATTCAGGCAATGAATGTGAACTGGGAAATCGCGACTTTGAATCAGCAAGTGCAGGATCTACAGCAATCGATTGCGGATGTGCAAAGGCTATTCCCGTCAGACGAGTCATTACAGCCACAGATTGACCTTTGGAACCAAACACTGGCAGCGGGAAAAAAGGCACTTGCACGTTTGAAAGCACAACATCCTTGTGCCACCCACACGATCGACGACTACGCGGCAGGTGCTGAGTTAGAGTGCATCCATTTACTACCGCCAAAAGCTGATTTAAGGAAGCCAGCAACCCTTCTTGACCCCGAGTTGGCAGACTTGCAAGCAAAGTTAGATCAGCTATGAATCAATATCCCCAACTAGCGTTGCTCACACCCCAGACGGAACGCTCCGGCTCTGGTGCCCAACCGTAGATCACAGCATCCCCACAGTCGGGCGATCGGTGCAGGCGCTTGCGAGTCTTCTCCTTATCCTCAATCTTCGTCTTACCCTTACTGGTCTCTTCGTAATACGTCCCAGCAAGGTCATCCATCACTTCATCTTCGTACTCACCCAACGGCGCGATCGCGACTTCCCCTTTGCGCATTGCTTCGCGCAATGACCAATAGAGTTCGGCTTTGAGGTTCTCCGCAATAAACGTTTCATCATCGTCATCGTCGGCTGTCGCAGCGCCACCAAAGCAAACGCCAAACGCCATATCTGGGTCGAAGTTTGCCTCACGCAACGAGCCGCGCAGCTCGGACAAAGCGCCGGAACCTACCCCAATTTTGTCGATACCAATAGAGCCAGCGTACCGTTGCAGCGTATCAAAGCCCCACCTGGCTGCACGGCTGATATCCTCTTCATCGCCCTGTGTTGCCATCTTATCGATCGCATACAGTACAGGCCCGCGCCAGGAGGATAGCGCGTGGTCATCACTGCCATCACCCACATCCATACCGTGTCGCCAGGGCTTCACCTTCGCCAGGGCATCCCAATAAGCAGGGTTGTCGTCGTAGCGCTTACGCGCGGCAATAAAGGCACTGCGAGGAATGATGCTGGCCTGCGAGTCGATCGCAAACATCCCCTCAACCCGTGTTTTCCAAAACTTTGACCCCTCACTCTTCTTCGCTCTGACCTTTTCAATCCAGTTGATTGAGATAG
>JAJPKC010000088.1 GCA_021323955.1 Oscillatoriales cyanobacterium Centralia_MAG_596
CTACACGCGCCAGCAATACCGCTTTTGGGTCTTCAACCGTGACGGCAAGCCCTGCCATATTTGCGGCACACTCATTCTTAAAGACATTGCGGGAGGACGGCGGATCTACTACTGCCCTCACTGTCAGCGACAATGAAGCAGCACCGCACGATGGTATAGCCGTCGCCCGATCCAGGATGGCAGCAGCGAGTCAGCAAGCCTGACTCAGAATCGGCGATGAGCGATTGCCCCTGTCCTCCGCTTGCTGACCAACGCGATATTTCGCCTGACCGATGCCTTGTCGCAGCAAAATGATGCATTCTAGATGACATGCAATCACACTCTTCCTCCACAATCACAGCCAGCCCCACCACATCGTTTTACGTGTGGCAAAACTATCGCTGTGCCTACGATCGACTCTCACCCAGCGGTACACCAGAGGGTATGCCGCTACTGCTAATTCACCCGATCGGCGTCGGGCTGTACCGCAAATTTTGGCACCGCTTTTGCGACGAGTGGTATCGCCACGGGCAGAACAACCTGATTTACAACCCGGATTTGCTGGGCTGTGGCGAGAGTGATATGCCGATCGTCGCGTATGAGCCATCTGATTGGGCCGCTCAACTGCAGTATTTCTTGCAAACGGTGGTCAAAACGCCGGTCGTCGTGATTGTCCAGGGCGCACTCTTCCCCGTGGCGATCGAGCTTGTACACCTGCAACCCGATTACATTGGAGGGCTGATACTGGCTGGCCCACCGGCTCGCACATTAATTGACAAACCAACTCCGACCTGGCAGACGCGCCTGAGCTGGAATATCTTCAATTCGCCTGTGGGTGATGGGTTCTATCGCTACGCGCGGCGATCGCAATTTTTGCGATCGTTTTCCACGCGGCAGCTATTTGCCAGCGCTACAGCCGTCGATGGTGAGTGGCTGGAAATGCTCCAGCAGGGCGCACACGATCCGGCCAGTCGTCACGCCGTATTCTCATTTTTGGCCGGTTTCTGGCGACAAGACTACTCCGCTAAAATCGCGGCCATCACGCAACCAACCCTGGTTGTGATGGGCGATCAGGCCTCTAGCATTAGTCGCAAGGGCAAGGCAGAAACCCCCGACGAACGGTTGCAAGACTACTTGACCCAGTTGTCCAACGGCGAAGGCGTGAAGCTTCCTGGACGCAACGTGTTGCCCTACGAATCAACCGCCGCATTTGTAACGACTACCATTTCATTTGTCAAAAGCCTGAAGACGCCGTAGTACGGGACAGCAGCATGGCAGATGGCGATCGCGAAAGAATTTACGGCTGGGTCAGGGCCATTTTTTCACAAAACCTCGCGCTATTGGGCTGCATACCGCAGGGGTAATTTTGGCGTTGAACCCGATCCAGCGCAGTGATAGCCGGGAACTGGTCGGATGTTGCTCCACTGGGCGTAACTACCGCTTGGCAAAGGCAGCAGGTAAAGCGTCAACTGTCCCTGACACCACTCACCACTGCCGTCGCTCAATTCCTCAAAGTAACCTCGCACAACGCGACCCCGTCCGCCTTCGCAGGCTACCCCTGCCGGGCTCTTAATCCACAGGGTGCCAACGTAGGCTGTGCCGTGATAGCGAGTGGTATACGACACTTTATCTCCGGCACAGCCAAAGGCAGCAGAGGGAAAAACCGTGTCGCCGCTGGTACTACGAAACGCATTTTGCCCAGCGAAGGCGGCGTTAACACCAGGCAGAAGAACGGACAGTAGACCGATCGGCAGCAGGAGCGATTTCCAGAATTGCATACAGCGGATCCTTACAGGTTGAAAATTGTGCTGAAGGATACTTCTTGAGTGAACAACCGGATTTCGCAATTGTTGAGGAGCGAAAACACGATAATGGAGAACGGTAGCGTGTGAATGGCGAGGGGGAATCATGTTTTTTCACAAAAACGAGCAACTGGAAACGCTAGGCGATCGCATCCTGGAAGCGACCTGGGCCGAATTTCCAGGCCTAGCCCGTAACCAGATCGCCCTCACCTGGCTGGTATACGACCCACCGGCACCCGTCAACACAGGGGGTGCCCTCAGTGCGGAAGCATTCTGGCACTATTCGCCACGCGGCTTTAGCTACCGTGGCGTCGAACGGATCTATCCTGCCAGCGTAGTGAAATTGTTTTATCTCGTGGCCATTCATGAATGGCTGGAGCAAGGCATGGCGCAGCCGTCATCGGAACTCGAACGTGCCATGAAAGACATGATTGTGGACTCCAGCAACGATGCTACCAGTCTGGTTGTGGATGTGCTGACTGGAACAACGAGCGGCCCGGAACTGCCCGCCGCACCGTTTGAGACCTGGAAACAGCAGCGCAACATCGTCAATCGCTATTTTCAGTCCCTCGGTTGGCCAGAACTCGACACGATCAACGTGAATCAGAAGACATGGTGCGATGGAGCCTACGGGCGTGAGCGGATATTTTTGGGTGAGTTGATGGACAATCGCAACATGTTGACGACAACCGCGACCGCACGACTGCTGCACAGCATTGTTGGCGGTGTGGCGGTATCGGCGGCGCGATCGCAGGCCATGATGCAGCTCATGCGGCGATCGCTCAACCCGGCAGATCTTGTCGCCGATCCCGAAAATCAAGTAACCGGCTTTCTGGGGGCAGGACTCCCGCCTGATGCCCGCCTCTGGTCAAAAGCGGGGTTAATGAGCCGTGTACGTCATGATGCAGCCTATATTGAGCTGCCCGACGCCCGCCCCTATTTACTGGTAGTTTTCACGGAAGGAACCGCGCACAGTCAAAATGAGGCAATCCTCCCGTTTGTTTCCCGACAAGCCGCCGCCGCCGTGATGGGTTTATAGTCCGTGGTCGCATCGTCCGTCACACCACAAACGGCAAAATGGGCAAAAAATGACCCCAATGGGGAAGGCCATAATAGCGAAAAAATTGCTTTCCTGGAAATGGAACATTTACGCGCTCAAGTCAAGTCATTCATGACTAAGTCGTGAATATCCCACCGAAAAGTATCTGTAATCCATCTTCAGTTTGTTGTAGCTATTAACCGAAAAAGCAGCAAACTATGAAGCATTTTTTAGCGGGACAGCGATTATGAAATATCAGGATGCCTGGCGATTTTCGGCACAGTTTCTCTTTAGCTTTATTGTATTAGTTTTCTGCCTTTGTAAGCTATCTGGAACGGCAGATGATCGCGACAATGCCCTGTATTGGGGTGGAATCACAGGCATTTTAGCCTGGTGGATGCCATCGCCTGGGAATGGTCAGCGCACGATGCAAGAAGAGCGTGAAAACTCGATCAGTTTATCGAATGCCACAATCGAAAAGACGCAGATCCAGGCGACACAAACAACAAACGATCGGGCAATTCGCACTAATACCAACTAAGCAATTTTGTGGAATTCAGCCGAACTGCTGTCCATAAAAATACCCCCGACCACGCGATCGAGGGAACAACGTTCAACGATTGGCTTAATTCAAGGGTAATTTCCCGTGCTGCCGTCTTTGTTGACCCACTGTGCTAAGGTGACATGAAAATCAG
>JAJPKC010000285.1 GCA_021323955.1 Oscillatoriales cyanobacterium Centralia_MAG_596
GAGTGTGGGTCGTGAGCCGGAAAAACGATCGCGCTGATACCATCGTTCAACTTGCCACGAAACATGGGGTGATCGGATGCGACGATCGGCGTGCGCGAGCAGAGCGCTTCGTAGATGGTCATCGGTAGCCCTTCTGGATACTCATGACGACTTGGAATAATCACAGTATCGGCTTCGCGCATCAAGTGCACCACTTTGAAGTTGGGGATCGTTCCCAGGAAGTCTACAGCGCTTTCAATGCCCAACTGCCGTGCCTGCTGCATAAAGTGATCGACATCACCCCGGCCAGCAACCTTAAGCGATACAGAAATCTGCTTCGCTTTTAACAGGGCGATCGCGTCAAGAATATCGCCGACCCCTTTTGCCTCCGATAGAGCGCCAACATAGGCAAGTTGCCAGGGTTTATCGTTTGCGGGCAGCTGTTTCGCTGGAAATGAGTCAGGCGTAACGACAGACGGCCAATCCCAGGGCACGATCTTGGCTGGATCAACGCCAATTTTTTGGAGCGAACGGGATGAGTTGATGTTGTGGTTCCCAACCCATTCCACTTGCCGATGGTTGAGTAGTCTGGCCAGTCGGAAATTTCTAACTTTGTTCCGCCAACCGTCTGTTGGGAATGAATCTGCTAGAACGGCGATCGTTTTGACCTTGTGCTGAATGGCCCAACGAAGTACAGGACGGCAGGGGAAGGTCAGAATGATGTGGGTAGGGTTTTGTTGCTCAATCAGTTGAATTAATACCGTTGGGTTCAGCGTATCTTTAAATCCTGCCCCGATCGCGTGAATGCCGTTTGACAGAACTTCATCATAAGATTCGGGTGTCATACAAACCAGCGTTGTTAGTGCATCAACACGCTGACTGATACTCGCAATCGTATTGACTGAGTAACGCTGAGCATAGTAGGTCTCTTCGCCCCCCTGGCTCAATCGGTGAACGGTTTCACGAAAATCACCAATGTACTGAACAAGTAATACTCGCATTCTAGTTATTCCTTAAACAGGTTCAAATGCTGATTTCAATTTCAAACCTTACGGCTGAATCCGTTCACGTTCTGAATGGCTAAAGTTAGACGGGCAATAGCGATCGACATGAACTTTTGGTGCCAGGAGCGAGTGCAGCTCCGGAGGCAGCTCCGGCGGTAGCTCGATGGTTATCAGATTAAGCCTCAACAACCTTAAAACGATGGCCTGGCAATAGCGTTGAGTAATGCTTATAAGTGAATTTCAAAAAGCACCAAATTTGTAATACCTGCGTTGAATAAATGATGAAAAAACATCTTTCATTGTTTAATCTCAAATCCTGAAACCCGTTGACTCACGTTGCCCTTTCTTGTGATTCAGGCGTCACGAACATGCTGGCATAACCAACACATTATTCTTGGGCGCGAGAGTATTTCCCAAAACGCTTAGGATAATTTTTCAGGAACGACTGGCTGGCAGATGGGAAGTTTATGGAAACGTGTGAGCATCTCTTAAGCGGATTCACTTACCAAATATTAACGTCTAACTAATCAGATCCGTAAAATTCAGTGCATCATTTGAGTAAGCTTTAAGCGGACTTTATGCTAATTTTATCAACAGGTAATGGAGCGTCTGGAGGATGCTTCATGGATCGCTTATCCACGAGAGGATCGCAGGTATTTGCGGTGCAAACAGTTCACTGAAAATTAAAAACTAATTACTGAATACTGTTGTAGCTTACGCGCCCAGTTTTACCACCGTGATAATACCCGTCACAGCAGGACAGTGGTTTCCCTTGACACACCATCTCTGAAAAAATGGCTTAAACTGTCGTTCCGAGGGGAGCGAAGCATCACCTTTTCTGGCTGCCGCAAACTTATGGTTTAGTAGTACAAGGCAGCAAGAGCTCGACCGTTCTGCCTCAGCACTCAGTCCACAGCACTCCGCACTGTTGAACCGAAGAGTTCCGATCCAGACCTGGAGCTGCTTCTACCAGGGTCTTAGCGTTTGATTGCGATGCTTCACGGTGCTCATGCTATATCGCCTCCGGGCAGTAAGCGACAGCCTGAACTCTTGGGACGGCTTGGACATCTTCTGAGCGCTTGTGATGTCGATTAAGAATCGACGAGCTGCGCTTCTTGACGCAGATATGCCTGGATGAAGGGATCTAAATCGCCGTTCATCACGTCTGTAATTGCTGTCGTTTCAACGTTTGTGCGGAGATCCTTCACCATCTGGTAGGGGTGAAAAACGTAGTTACGGATCTGGTTACCCCAGGCCGCTTCAACCATATCGCCGCGAATATCAGCAATTTCCTTTGCTTTTTGCTCTTGAGCAATGATTAGCAGCTTCGCCTTTAAAATTGCTAGCGCTTTTTCTTTATTTTGCAGCTGCGATCGCTCTTGCGTACAGCGCACAGCAATGCCCGTCGGTATATGCAGGATCCGTACGGCGGTTTCTACCTTGTTGACATTCTGCCCACCTTTACCCCCAGCACGCGATGTGGTGATTTCCAGGTCTTTGTCAGGAATATCAAGCTGTACCGAGTTATCAATCAGCGGCATGATTTCCACGCCAGCAAAGCTGGTTTGGCGCTTGTCGTTCGCATTGAAGGGTGAAATTCGAACGAGGCGATGGGTGCCCTTTTCGGACTTTAAATAACCGTAGGCGTAGCGTCCGTCGATCTCGAGCGTAACGGACTTGATACCGGCTTCATCCCCATCCGATCGCTCGACTTCATGCACCTTGTAGTGATGGTCTTCGGCCCAACGAAAATACATACGCAGCAGCATTTCGGCCCAATCCTGAGCATCGGTGCCGCCCGCACCAGCATTAATCGTCAACACGGCACCCTTCGCGTCGTAAGGGCCAGACAATAACTGCTGGAGTTCCCACTGGTCGAGGGACTGGCTGAGCTGGGTAATGTTTGAATAGGCTTCCTGGAGTAGAGCATCGTCATTTTCCAACTCCAACAGTTCCAGCACAGCTTTGGCATCTTCCAGGTTGGTTTTCCACTGGTCAAACTGCTGCAGATGCGATTTGAGGTCGTTAAGCTCTTGCAGGGTCTGTTGAGCGTGGTTCTGGTCATTCCAGAATTCAGGCTGAGCAGCCACTTGTTCCAGGTCTTGAATTTTGGCGGTCAGAGCAGGGATGTCAAAGATAGTCCTGAGTTTTACCCAGGCGCTCAGACAACAGTTCGACTTCCCGTTTGATTTCGAGGGTTTCCATCGCGATCGTGGTTCCTAGCCTTGAAAAACTGAATAGAGGCACAAGCTTTTGTGCCTCTACTAACAAATGTAAATGATTCAGCGATCATTCGGGTGCTCAGTCACGACCGTTTAGCGCAATTAGCAGCCGCAGAATGAAGACAAACAGGTTGATGTAGGTCAGATACATCGATAATGCCGCTGGCAGGTACTGGTCGTCACGATAGGTGCGGGGAAGAATATAGAAATCAACGACCGCGGCTCCAGCAAATAGCAGAACCCCAATGCCAGAGATTGCTACCTCTAAAAATGAAGGCGTGTAGACATGAAAGAAACTGAGCGCGACTTGTGCTAAGACGACGACAAACAGAGCGATGATGCCAAGCCGCACCGTCTGGGCTAAGGCCATGCCGTCGCGATCGCTTAAGTTAGAACCAATTTGGCGGCCTGCAATAAACGCAATGCCACATCCCAGAGCCGCAATGCCAACGCCTTCAATTCCTACCCCCTGGGTTTGGAGCGCGAGGAATACTAGACCACTGAGGGTGTAACCAGACAGCAAGCTATAGGTTGCTAACAGGGGCA
>JAJPKC010000391.1 GCA_021323955.1 Oscillatoriales cyanobacterium Centralia_MAG_596
TCATGCGCAGGTCAGGCTTCATGGCACGGCAGAGCTTTCCGGGGCCAGCCGCAGCGCGGTGAGGTTTTAGCGCTGGCCGACGATTCTGAGGCTGCGAGACGGCACCCACGACCCAGGGCGGTATCGTTTCAAGCTGCAATGCCCGGATCAAAACGGCGCTGGGCACCCCATCGCGATCGGTTACAACGTTCAAGCAGTGGTACATGCCGTAAATGAGATAAACGTAAGTCATGCCAGCCGGCCCAAACATCACCCAGTTGCGATCGGTGCGGCGGCGATACGCATGACACGCAGGATCATCGGGCGCATAAGCCTCTGTTTCAACAATTAGCCCCCGCCAGACTGTACCATCGGACAGTTGACGAACCAGGGTACACCCAATCAGATCTGGGGCCACAGCAGTGGATGAACGAGTGAGCCAGGAAGGAGAAATGGCCAAACTTGTTGCAAAAATCTGTGAATTGGTAGGATTACAGGGAGACTGTTTTACAATCTCCGAAGGTTGATTTCTGGTACGGTTCATCCAACGGCTTAGGAATGGGGATTGATTAACATACAATTCTTGCCCTTATCCCCCGACCCTACTCCCCCACCTGGGAGCCAGGGGAAATGGGCTCAGCGATCGCTCCCCAAGGTGGCAGCAGATTGGACTGAGGGCAAGCAACGCGATAGCAAAATCAGAGCTTAGTTAATCCACGATCCTTAGCTTAATTTAAATCCTGATTGAGAGAGTCAATAAGAAAATGGATGTCAAATTAGCGCTGGTTATCCTGACTGCCGTTTTTACGGTAGCGTGCCTGTTCTTTGGCACCAAGAACGGATTCTATGATTCTGACGATTATCACGGCAACGGGTCGGCCCATTGACTAATTGGGTCAACGAGGTGAGCAATGCCACTAAACCCGGTCACGCCGACATCCTGTCTATTAGTGGTTGGCAGGTAGCGACACGTAAGGATAGGAACGCCTTGCGGTCTGTCGCTGACAAGCATCGCCTCAAGACCGAATCCCTTTAAAGGTTGCCTCATGCCGGTGGCGATGGCTGAGCAATTCTTTGTCACCAGTGTCAATGGACGCTGTATTGATCGACTGGCCTTACCACACCGACTCTTGACGGGCGATCGCGGTATCGAACGCGTCGGGATGCCGTCAGCTCGCGTCTGGGAAATCGGCTCGGCCGCTTTATCGGGTTAGGGCAAGCTGATGAGACAGCCCAGTTGAGACAGCCCAGTTGAGACAACCCGATTGAGACAACGATCGCTACCCGCTATTGTGATCAAAGACAACCGTCAATAATGTGAACGCCAGTACGGAAAAGTGATGCGGACGTGAGTGAACTGGAATGCTTAGCATACGGTGTAGAGGCAGATAAGGGAATCTGTCTCTTGCTTAAGCTGGGTCGGTATCGCGTTTTATTGGATTGTGGACTGTCTGACATTTCCGGTCTGCTCGGCCAAAACGCCACGCCACCCGTCGATCTGGTGCTTTGCAGTCACGCCCACGCAGACCATGCCAGAGGGCTGGTGCAGTTGCATCAGGCATTTCCGCAACTGCCAATTTATGCCAGCGAAGTCACCACGCAACTCCTGCCGTTGAACGGGCTTAATACCCATGGTGCCGCCCAACTCCCCCCAATATCGCCGGATCGATCGCCGCTGTGTCAGGCTTTGCCCTGGCGTACCCCGGTCGAGTTTTTTGATGGACTGAGCGTAGAGCTTTACCCGGCTGGTCATTTGCCAGGAGCCGCGGCCTTCCTACTGACGTACACACCGCTACCCGACGACGATCGTCCCGCGCGATCCTATACCGTGTTCTACACGGGCGACTTTTTTCTATCCAATTCGCGCCTGGTTGAAGGACTGCCGCTAGAGGAATTGCGCGGCATCTCGCCCGATGTGCTGATTGTGGAAGGAAGCTATGGCACGGCCCGCCACCCCCATCGCCGTCAGCAAGAAAACCAGTTGGCCGAGCGGATCAATCGCGCGATCGCAGAGAAGCAGTCGGTTTTATTGCCCACACCAGCGCTGGGATTGGGGCAGGAAGTGCTGATGCTGTTGCGAAGTCATCACCATTTCACTGGACGTGATTTAGATATCTGGGTCGATGGCAATGTTGCGGCTGGCTGCGAAGCTTACCTGGAGATCTTGCCGCATTTGCCGACTGCCGTACAAAACTTTGCGCGGCACCAATCCCTCTTTTGGGATGAACGCGTCCGGCCCCGTGTCCGACGACTCACGCCTGAGCAGCGTGCAAACCTCGGCAAACAGCCCTGTATCGTGCTCACCGACGAAAGTGCTGATCTGCACCAGTACTACCAGGCAAACCCCGATTCCTGGCTGATTTTGTCCCCCCAACAGCCACACTACGCTAAGGGCGAGGAGAGCGGGATCAGGAGAGCGGATCCGAAGTTCAGAGGGGCAGGAGAATCAGAGGTTGTAGAGTCTAGAGGAGCGATGGCAAACCCACCGCCCACCAATCCTTACGCACCACACCTCGTCCCCCCAACCGAGACTTACCTGCTAGCGCAACACTGTGACGGGCCGGGCACAACGCAGCTCATTCATAACCTCCGCCCACAGCACGTCATTCTAATTCACGGGTCATCGACCTATCTCGCCGATTTGGCTGGATTAGAAGAACTGCATAACCGATACCATCTGCACACGCCAGCCGCCGGAACCCTGGTCGAACTGATGATCGGTGACACATTTTTGCAGCCAGCCGCCCCTGAGACCAGCTATGAGGGCGAGCTGACCGAACTCAACATGATCGTCACGATCACTCTGCCGGACGCCATTACGGCCGATCCACGCTGGCAGCAACTCGCCGACACAGGACTGGTCGAGGCCCGATGGCAAGGTGACGAATTGGTGCTGCGAGGCTTGCCGCAACGAGAGTTACTCCGCCCGGGTGGCGATCGACTCCTTGATTGGATGGATGCCAACTCACCACTCCGTAACTGCTGTGGCAACTGCCGTCACTATCGTGGCCAGCGCTGCTGGAACCAGGCATCTCCCCTCTTTGAGTTTAAGGTCACACCGGAAGGGTTTTGTCCAGTGTTTGAACCATCGCAACGACCGGAAGACAGCGAGTAAAGAGCTGTAGAACGAAGATGGGCAGTCCTGTCGCCATCAATTGTCCAGTGTCAGAGTTGCTGGCTGAGCGTGCATAGCATAGAATTCCCAAATCCCAATGGATCGTCATAGCTGATCCATTGGGCTGAATTACACTTGAGTTAGTCCAGTTTGTATTTGGGATATAACGTCGTCATGTCCCTTGCTAAAGACCTCACCGCGATCGAGGATGATTGGGACGATATTATCGTTCCGCCTAGCGATTTAGAGAGCGACGAGCCACCGTTAGAAACTGATTTACACTTACGGCAACTGCTCCTGCTAATTGAGTGCCTGGATTGGTGGTGGCACGATCGCCAGGATTTTTACGTGGCAGGCAATCTGACTGTTTACTATAGCCAACGGCAGCGCAAGTCTGAGCAGTTTCGTGGCCCTGATTTTTTTGTGGTGTTGGACACAGAGCGCAAGTCACGCAAAAGTTGGGTGGTTTGGGAAGAAGATGGGAAATACCCCAATGTAATTGTGGAAGTACTCTCGAAAAAAACCGCTGCTATCGATCGCGGCTTGAAAAAACAAATTTATCAAGACATCTTTCGCACACCCGATTACTTTTGGTTTGATCCTGTAAGCCTGGAATTCAAAGGCTTTGAGCTAGTCAGAGGACATTATCAAGACCTACAGCCGAATGCACAAGGCTGGCTCTGGAGTCAGCAGCTAGAGCTGTTTTTGGGTGTTCATGACGCTAAACTGCGCTTCTTTACCCCCCAGGGAGAGCTAGTACCAAGCCCTCACGAAGCCGCATTAGCAGAGCAGCAGCAACGCGAACAGGCCCAGCAACAAGCCGAACAGGCGCAACAACAAGCCGAACAGGCGCAACAACAAGCCGAACAGGCGCAACAACAAGTTGCAGCCGCAGAAGCATTATTAGCTCGTTATCGTGAGCAGTTTGGTGAACTGCCCGATTGATTCAAATCGTTCAAAAGGCCTGTGAACGTGATTGTATCTTTAGCCGCGATCGTCCTGGCTGGTGGGCAAAGCACCCGTATGGGACAGGACAAAGCCCTGCTGCTGATCAATGGAGCACCCCTACTACAACGGGTTTGTAACGCGGCCCTTCACTGCACGCCAGTCGTTTATGTCATCACCTTTCAACCCGAACGCTATCGCGCGATCGTGCCTCCAACCTGTCATTTGCTGCAAGAACACCCCTTATCGGCAGAAGCCACACCCCACGGACCACTCATTGGCTTTGCCCAGGCCCTCGAAACGGTTCAAACCGATTGGGTGCTCTTGCTGGCATGTGACCTGCCGCATCTATCGGGTGAAACGCTGCAACGGTGGGTGAATCACCTAGAGAATGCAGGCAACGCGATCGCCGTTCTCCCTCGCTCATCCAAAGGCTGGGAAGCTCTCTGCGGCTTCTATCGCACCAGTTGTTTGCATCGTTTAAAGGCTGCGATCGCACGCGGCGATCGTTCCTTCCAGCGCTGGCTCTCCCAGGAACCAGTCAAAGCATTACCGCTTGACGACACTCAAATGCTCTTCAACTGCAACACGCCAGAAGATTTCGAGAAAGTGGGGAGTGACTCAAGTAGGGTAGGCAATGCCTCTTGACTTTCAAGACAATCGCTACTTAATTCAGTGTCATTCGCCTTTAGCCCTACTCCCTGCTCCCCCCTTCTCAACTCGACGCACTCGTATAAAATCGCAGTGCAAATCGCCAAAAAGCAGCCGAGGCAAAGAGAAGCACGATCGCCAACAGTCCCGCCGCCAGCGTCCACACCCATTCTCCCCGGCCCAGAATCACCTCTGCTGGCACCGTCGTCAGAAACGCCACCGGCACCACAAACGTAAAGAAAAATCGATACGCCGTCGGATACGCCATCATCGGATAGCGGCCCGCTTCCAGCAAGCCTCGCAGCACCTCCGTCACGTTGTAGATTTTGACGAACCAAATACTCATCGCGCCCAGCATAAACCAGAGGCTATAGAGAATCAGAAACCCAAAGGCGATCGGCACCAGGCTCAGCCAGTAGTCACGCACCTGCAGCCCCAGCATCGTCCCTGCATACCCCACTACAATCAGCCCAAACACCAGATCGGGGATCCCCCAAGGCGACAGCGTGTGAGCCGATAACCAGAACTGGGAGCTGATTGGCTTTAGCAGCACAAAATCAAGCGTGCCCTCCTGAATGTGGCGCACAATCCGATTTAAGTTCGGTGCCAGAAAGGTACTGGAGAACCCTTGCAATATCGTAAACACACCCAGCACAACCAACGCCTGCTGCCAACTCCAGTTCTGAAACGAGTAGCCCGTGCGGTAGAACAGAAACAGCCCAAACAGGCTACCGGCCAGCCCACCCAGGCTGCTGAGCGCTGCCAGCAAAAAGTTTAGGCGATATTCCAACTCGGCTGCGATCGCCGTTGCCCAAAACAACTGCAACACCTTCCAGTAACGTGTCATTGGGTTCGTCCACATCTTTATGATCAGGCTAACAAGAGTATCCCATCGCGACCGAGCAATCGCGTACTCTGACGGTTGCCGATCGCTCATTGCACACCGCTATTTGCGACTCTGCTGCTGGATCGCTGCTTTCACAATTGGGGTCAATTGGGCGCGCCAAAAGCGATTCTCTGGAAACGTCCGAACCCGACTCAACACATCCTGGGGCCGGCCCTCATTCAGCGCTTTTTGCGCCACGGCCAGTTCAGTTTCAGCCGTTTTCCAATCATGCTGCCACTGGTTGACGGCTCCTTTAGCAGGTTGGACAGCCGCGCTACTGGCGGGAATGGACTGCGCCAGCGCGATCGCACCATTGAGATCGCCCGCTTGATAGCGTTCCGTTGCTGCCGCCAAAATGGTTAAGCCATTGTCAGCCGTTGAGACCGTATCGGAGGCGGCGATCGCGGCTTCCTTCGCTGAAATGCAGCTGGTTACCGTCAAGTTTTGATAGACCCAACCTTCCAAAGGCTGGTTAATGCGTAGCCAGCCCTCATTTTGATCCACAACTGATAGGCGAGTCCCGTTGCGTACCGTGCCGACGACGTTATCGGGTGCAACGACTGGACTGGAGCGTACATTGAGCGGTGGTGAGGGGTCAGTGGCGATGGTATTACAAACTTTTGCAGACGGCTTGAGCGCGATTCCTAGCCCCTGAAATTTTGACTGCAATAACGGTTGAAAGTGCAACATCGCTGACGTAATACTCGCAGCAGCGGTAAAAATTGCTATTCCCAGCCCAATCTGAAAGCTAGACTTACGAAGAGTAGTCATCCTGAACAATCCTGTACAATGCCACCCGGTCACAATCGTTCCAATAGCATCCAGGCTAACTGACCGTTCACCAAATTGCTTAGGTAGTTTTCCAAAAATTTTACGTGAAATATAACCTTGCCCTGCGGTGGAATTTTATCCGTAGGCTGTAGTTGCGGCAGATCTAGTCCAATCACCACGAATCATTGCATTCAAAAAGTGGCATTGCAAGATTTTCCATCGGCTCGATCGCGACAGGAGTTCCCGCAACAGTAGACCTGTATAAGATGGTACAAGAGTACCGAATTAGCTCACCTTCTCCAGCCCATGCCTGACCCCACCCTGCAATGGCAGATTCAGCCCAGCGTTTCGCCACCAGCATGGTTCGTCCACGCGGTTAGTCAGGCGGCACCAAATCCAGCGGCATCCTACGCGGCTCAGCTCTTGTGGCAACGGGGGATTCAAGATTTGGACATATTGACAGGCTTTTTGAGTGCCGATCGCTATCAGCCTGCCAGTCCCTTTGCGTTTGGGGTGGAGATGCAGTTAGCGGTCGATCGGCTGCAGCACGCCTACACAGGCGGTGAAGTCGTGGCAATCTGGGGCGATTTTGATGCGGATGGCGTCACGGCCACGGCCGTCCTCTGGGATGGACTGGGGCAGTTCTTTTCCCAGTCGCGATCGCTGATCTACTACATTCCCAACCGCCTCACGGAGTCCCACGGATTATCGCAGCAGGGCATTGAGACGCTGCATCACAAAGGCTGCCAGCTCATCATCACCTGCGACACAGGCAGCACCAATCGGGCCGAAATTGAATACGCTCGCGGTCTGGGGATCGATGTGATTGTCACCGACCACCACACGCTGTCCGAGTCACGACCGCCCGTGAGCGCGATCGTCAATCCGCGATCGTTGCCGTCCGATCATCCCCTGGCAAACCTCTCTGGTGTCGCCGTTGCCTACAAGCTCGTAGAAGCGCTGTACCAGACGCTGCCCGATGTGCCACAAAAGCCCTTAGAGTCGCTCCTGGATTTGGTTGCGATCGGTCTGATTGCCGATCTGGTTGAACTCAAAGGGGACTGTCGCTATCTGGCACAGCGCGGCATTGAGCAACTGCAAACGCAATCAAACCCGTTAACGGCGACACGACCGGGTGTTGCCCGGTTACTAGAGCTTTGTAAACGCAGCGGCGATCGACCCACCGACATTTCCTTTGGGCTTGGTCCGCGCATTAACGCGGTGAGTCGGATACATGGCGATGCCCACTTTTGCGTTGAACTACTCACCAGCCAGGATGCTCATCTTTGCAACCATCTGGCAGAAGCCACAGAACTGGCAAACACGCGCCGCAAAGCGTTGCAAAAAGACGTTGCCCAGCACGTCAAAACCCGCGTTGCCAAGATTGATTTGTCAACCACAGATGTCATTGTGCTGGCCGATGAGCAGTGGCCGATCGGCGTTTTAGGGCTTGTCGCGGGTCAAATTGCCCAGGAATACGGACGCCCCACCATCCTGTTGAGCACTGAGGGCAGCGAACAGTCTGGCATGGCGCGAGGATCGGCCCGATCGGTGAATCGCATTGACCTGTATCAACTGGTGCAGGATCAGGCGCATCTGCTGCATCGCTTTGGCGGACATCCCTACGCCGCGGGATTGAGTTTACCGATCGAAAATTTGCCGCTCTTTACTGAAGCGATCAATCAGCACTTGCGGCAACGATCCGACCTGTCAGCACAGCCAACGGTACAGGCTGATTTGACCGTGACGGTAGCGGCGTTGGGCAAGGAGTTATTTCAAGCGCTGAAGCTGCTAGAACCTTGCGGTATGGGCAATCCCGTCCCGAAACTGTTTATCCAAAACTGCTGGTTTGAGCAGGTGCGTAACAAGAACATTAAGGATTGGAAAGGGGGAACCGTTCGCTATATCAAAACTGAATTTGAAATTCGCGACTCCACCACAGAGAAAGGCTTTCCGGGTATTTGGTGGGAACATTATCAGGATGAAGTGCCCAAAGGCCGGTGCGATGCGATCGCCGAGCTTGATTTCAATGCCTATCAAAAGCGCTACGAAATCCGGCTCACGGCGGTGCGTCCAGCAGAAGCTAATGTGCAGACCAGCGCGAGCCTGACCAACGGAACCTGGATTCTGGACTGGCGCGGGATGAATGAGGGGGATGAGGCGTTTATCGGTGGAGCGCCGCTCATCATGCGGCAGTGCCCGACGAGCTGGGCGGACTTACAGGTGTGGTTTCGGCGGGCAGTGCGAGAGCAGCGATTGCTGGCGATCGCCTACCCACCGTCGCCGCAGATCTCACCACAGTCGATCTGGCAGCAGCTAGTTGGCATTGCCAAATACCTGGATCGTACGGGGGAAACCGCGACGCGTACCCAGTTGCTCAACAAGCTAAGCATAGGCGATCATACGCTCAAACTAGGGTTCAAAACGCTGGAGCACCTCGGTTTCGCGATCCGTGCTGCCGACAATACCCTGCAAATCACCTGGCAGAACAAGAATGTGCCATTAACCGATATTCAGCTGGCCGAAGCGGTCGAGCAGTTTGCGATCGCCATCACCGAAGAGCAATTCCGGCGGCAGTACTTTGATCAAATTCCCCTGGAAACCATTCAGGCAATCGCAGCCCAAACGACCGCCAATGAGCCAGCTAGCGCCGGCCTGCCACCAGTACGATGAGCGATTGGCGATCGAAAGTGAACAGTTGAAACATTAGGGATCCAATCTGCATAAACAGTGGCAAGATGGCTTAACTCCTACGCCAGATTGCCGACGATGGACAAGTTCCACTCCCCCATTTCCCGACCCACTATCCCCAATCTTTACCCCCAGCACACCACTACAGCATCGATAGCTCGGCTCACCGCCATTGGGTTAGCCATCCTGCTGAGCACCGTGGCAGGACGAGTGCAAGCGCTACCCGGCCAAACGCCCGATGAGGCCGTTGTCTGGATTCGGGCCAACCCAACCTTGCGCCCAACGCGGGGGGAAAGACTATTAGTGCGCAAAAGCGATACCCCCGCTCAACGGTTTACGTTTCAGGCATCGCCCCTCCAGGTTGGCAGAGCATCGGCTGGCGCAACCGGCGGCATCATTCGGGCTGAAGAAATTTCCTTTTTTGACATGCTCAATGGGGTCAACCGTGGTCGCCTGCTAGAGGCTCTACGCGTCATCTATGGCCCCGATATCTATCAA
>JAJPKC010000680.1 GCA_021323955.1 Oscillatoriales cyanobacterium Centralia_MAG_596
CTAGCTTCAGCAACTCTAGCGTTTCGGCGCGGGTGGTCAACAGTTGCACCACAGACGGGTCGATCGCGGTCTGGGTCAGTCCCTCGCGGATGGCATGAACGAGCGCTTCGCACGATCGCACAGCTTCCTGCCCGCCCTTGAGGATCACGCCGTTACCCGACTTGATCGCCAAACTGGCAATTTGCACCACCGCATCCGGGCGGGCTTCAAAAATGACGCCCAACACGCCCAGTGGACAACTGACCCGCTTCAACACCAGGCCCTGATCAAGTTCCCGATGGATCTGCACCACACCGACCGGGTCTGCTAGCTTGGCTACATCCCGGACGCCCGCGATCGCCCCATTTAACTTCGTTTCATCCAGCTTCAAGCGGGCATAGAGCGCTGCCGGAATTTCAGCAGCAGCAGCGGCCTGACAGTCAGCGGCGTTGGCGGCCAAGATCGTTGGGGCAGCGGCCTCAAGCGCCTGCGCGATCGCGTCTAACGCCTGGTTGCGAACCGCTGTGGGCAAGGTTGCCAACGTGCGGGCACTGTCGCGGGTTTGGCGGGCGATCGCCGCAAGGGACGCTGCCGCAGTAGTCGCTGGAACCGTAGTAGAGGAGGTAGACATAGACGACAATCAGGTGGGAAATAGGCTTGAGACGAATAACGCTAGACGACGGACTGGGGTGTAAGCGTTCCTGTCTAGGGCAACAGACAAGCGCCAGTCCAGAGTCTAAACCTCATAGTCTAAACTCCAGTTAGGAATTTACCTAGCATAGCGGAGACACAATGGAACAGTACTATAAACCAGAACACTTGCCCAAGTTTGCCAGCATCGGTGAGGGCAACCCCGAACTGGCCGCAAAATTCTTTGCCTACTACGGCGCAGTCTTCGCAGAAGGGGCGCTGTCTGCCCGTGAGAAAGCCCTGATTGCCCTGGCGGTGTCCCATACAGTGCAATGCCCGTACTGCATAGACGCTTACAGTAAAGAATGCCTCCAACAGGGGTCTGACCTGGAGCAAATGACGGAAGCCGTGCATGTTGCGACGGCCATCCGGGGAGGCGCATCGCTCATTCACGGCCTGCAAATGCTGGATCACGTGAAGGATCTGGCGATGTGAAGGCTGGATGACATCGATCGTGGCGATCGGGACTGGGCACAGTTGCCGCTGACCACAGGACTGTCGAGCGTCCATCGTCTCAAATCTCCTTACAGGCGACCGCTGAGGTGTGCAATCACAGCGATAAATTCAGCGGGCTCGACGGGTTTGGGCACGTGAGACTGAAATCCGGCAGACAAGGCTCGAATCCGGTCTTCGGTGCGCGCATAGGCTGTGAGGGCGATCGCCAGCATCCGGCCCCCCTGTTCCGGGGGCAAGGCTCGAATCTGACGTATCAGCGCATAGCCGTCTTCACCGGGCATTCCCACATCGCTCACCAGCACATCGGGACGTTGATCCGGCTGGCATTGGGTGAGTGTGGACATGGCTTCTCGGGCCGATGCCACCGCCACGACATTAGCACCGCTCTGGCTCAAGAGCGTTACCAGCATTGCACGCGCATCGGCTTCATCATCGACAATCAAAACCTTCAGACCATCCAATCGGGGAGCATCCAGCAACGGCACGGCATCACTCACCGTGGGATGCACCCGTTCCACATCGACTGGTTCAAGACGGAAAATGGTGACTGGCAGGCTAACCATGAATGTAGCGCCCTTGCCTTCACCAGCACTGTTGGCGTGGACGTTACCGCCGTGTAGCTCAACGAGATGACGCACGATCGACAGCCCCAGTCCCAGCCCGCCATGTCGCCGCGTCGTCGTGCTGTCTGCCTGCTGCAAGCGCTCAAACACGTAGGGCAAAAATTCTGCGCTGATGCCTTGCCCGGTGTCGCTGACCGTCACTTCAATGTGGGAATTGATGCGCTCCAGTCGAATTTGCACCCGCCCACCCTTCGGGGTAAATTTCACGGCATTGGAGAGGAGGTTCCAGAAGACTTGCTGTAGTCGATTGGGATCCCCCGAAACCGGGCCAGCAGAGGGGTCTAACAAGCTCTGAATGCGAATGTTTTTGGCATCGGCAGCCGGACGAATTGAGTCGATCGCCGCTTCAATGACCGAAACCAGCACCACCGGGCGCACATCCAGGCGGAGCTTGCCGGTAATGATGCGTGACACATCCAACAGATCGTCAATGAGCTGATTTTGTGACCTGGCGCTACGCTCGATCGTTTCTAATGCACGGTTGGTTGTGGCTGGGTCAAGCTGTTTTGATCGCAGCATGGTGGCCCAGCCCAGGATTGCGTTGAGCGGTGTCCGCAACTCGTGGGAGACGGTCGCCAGAAACTCATCTTTAAGCCGATTCGCCTGGGACAGCGCCGCCGCCTGCTGCCGCAGCAGTGCTTCCACCTTCTTGCTTTCGGTCAGATCTAGCACAAAACAAACCCAGGCGACCTCGTCGCCTTCCAGTTGGGCCGCACCCAGCAAAATGGGCACCCGGCTACCGTCTTTGCGAATATACTCCTTTTCAAATGGGGTACAGCGCCCAAAGCTCGCCAGTTCCCCCAGGGCGTGCTCATCCTGCGAGACGTATTCCGGTGGCGTCATCTCAGTCCAGCGCATCACGCCACGCCGTAAGTCCTCGCGGGTATACCCCACCATCTCCAGAAAGGCATCATTGGCTTCCAGAATCGTGCCTCCAGGCCCAGCCAAAATTACGCCAATAATATTGGACTCCACCAGTCGATTAAACCGGGCTTCGCTACGCTTAAGTGCCACCTGCTGAATGCTCAAATCAACGGCTAACGATTCGGCCTGCCGCCGCGCTACAACCTGATCGGTGACTTCAAATCCCAGCGTCATGATCCCTTCCACCACGCCATTGATGTCAACAATTGGCTGATAGATGAAGTTAAAAAAGCCTTCCTCGATCACGCCATGCCCCTGGCGATCGAACTGCACAGCCACTTCAGTACCGATAAAGGGCTGTCCGGTCGTAAAGACCTGATCTAACCGTTCAAACACTCCCTGTCCCTCAAGGTCAGGCAAGGCTTCACGGATGGTACGCCCAATCAGCGCCCGATTTCCCACCGTCTTGCAGTAGAGCTGGTTGGCAAACTCAAAGACATGGTCTGCCCCACGACTGATACAAATAAATGCTGGGGCGTTTGCCAGCATCGAGTAGAGCCGATTTCGCTGTAGCTCGGCTTCGGCACGGGCCGTCTGCTCGCGCACCAGTGCGGCGTTGCGCTCGGTCTCTGCTTGCTTGCGCTGCGTGATATCGCGCGAGATAGCTACGGCCAGCGGCAAGGACGGGTCAGGCTGCGCCAGCGGCGTCAGGATGTATTCGTAAAATCGTGTCCCGCTATCGGTGACAAACTCGGCTTCGTTTTTGAGCGATCGCCCCGTGGTGATCACCATTTCACGTTGGGCATCGACCCGCTCCATTAGCGCGGCTGGCAGGCCCAGTTCACGCCAGGTCTTGCCAATAATGTCGACTGGCTCAAAGCCCAATACCTTCGCCCCGCCGTCACTCACATAGCGATAGCGCCCATCCTGGTCAAACACATAGATGTGGTCAACCGACGTTGAGAGGATGGCATTCAATGTCTGTGCTTGCGTCTGCGTTTGGGCTGTTAGCTGTTGATTACGCGCTTCTGCCGCTTTGCGCTGACTAATATCCATCACCATGGCCAGCACACCGAGAAATTGGCCATTGCCATCAACCATGGGGCTGGTGGAGACGATCGCCCAGAGCGCCGTTCCGTCCTGGCGGCGAAAGAGCCAGTCGTGCTGCGATCGCCCACTCCCTGCACCTTGAGCGAGGCACTGCTGGACATCTGACCAAACGGTCGCGTCAACCACATCCAACAGCGTCCGCTCCCGGATCTCGGCCAGTGTGTAACCCAGCATTTGCGCCATCTGCTGA
>JAJPKC010000420.1 GCA_021323955.1 Oscillatoriales cyanobacterium Centralia_MAG_596
CCCCCGAATGCCTTTTGCTAGTGCCCACTCGCGATCGCGTACCCAGGTCTCGTCGGCCAGGGAATTGCTGAGAAACGGGATGCCATTTTGAGCAATTTTGCCGACCTTGAACGCACCCATAGGCACTTTGGCAAACGAGCCGTCGATGCGGGTATACATTCCCGACGAGGCCACCAGTCGCAATGTTGTCCGATCAGGCTCAACCAACCAGATCCGGGCGAAGGCGCAGCCAAACTGTGCCACCATCCCTTCTGTGACACGATGGGCAATCGCTTCTGGTTCCAAACAACCGCTGAGACTGCGGGCAATCTCATTTGCCTGCTGCAGATCAAATAAAAGTCGAGTTGAGTCCAGAAAACCGGAAGTCGACTCAGACACAAGCAACGTCTACCAACGATAGCAACCTTATTGAGGCGCAATTATCATATTGACTCTGTATTCAACGCTACAAGCCGCTTCATGGGCACTCATTTTTATAGGTTTCAAAATCATCTAACCACTAACCCGGAGAATTTTGTGGTCAGGGAATTTTTAAACACAGGGAGTCTATGGAATATTACTCTCTACATAGAAAATTTGATGCCGTTCTGGAGCAAATGGATCTACGGTTCTTATCCGTAATTCAGATGCGGCATTCAGGCAAAAAATGTGCCTGTGGGTCATCCATTCTGTTGCCAGATTGGTGCCCTGTTCTCAATCTTAGATTGATGCAATAGCCATTCCTGAAGGGGGCCGTGCGGCGATCGCGCAATGCCCTTGTTAAGGTTAAATAGCCATTCGCCTTTACAGAAAACGGTGCTCAACCACCGAATTTCGGATTACATGGTTCTGTCCCTCACACTCTTTAGGGTGCGCTATAAGTCACTGGATAAGAAGGTCTTTTCCGTACTGATTTCGCTGATGGGGTGTGAGTCAATGTTTGCCAATCACTTTCCTGCGATGACTCTTGGGTCAGGTATTCTGTGACTTCGATCCAGAGCAGATTTTCATCTCCCGGCACTGATGGATCGGCAGGTATTTCAAGCAAATTCACAATACAGGTGGCTGACTGTTGACCCTCGACACAATAGGGCACTTGCGCGATCGCAGCGTTGCCATTCATTGCCTCATCAATGCCTGCGTTTGTTGCGGCAACAGACTCATCACAGGTGCCTTGCTTGGAATGCTGGAGTGCATCTTCATAGCGATGCCGCTGCATCGTGCATTGACGAGCATACTCTTCTAAATCTGTTTGTGAAAGTAGCGACATAAATTTGCCCCCTTGAACGATCAAATGAAGTGAATTAGGGCGTGCTTTTATTTGACAATTGGCTTAATCGGCAAACTAATTGATCGGTTGCGCGATCATAATCGTTTGATGATGGGCTAACTGCAACATTATTGAAGCGGCGGCTGGATAGACAGATTGGGTTTGCGAAAATGAGCACCTTTCTAACATCTTTACTATCGCGTTTTCGCGGCAAAATTACTATCCAGGTGAGGCACAATTGTGCCCAGGTGGGGGACTAAAAGCGGCGATCGCCGAGCAGCACTGGATTAGATGCGAGTTAAGATTGATCGCTGATGATTGCATTATGTAAAACTCGGTTTCGTCTGGAGCAAGACAAAACGGTTGCGCGACGATCGCAGCCATGCCATCGGCTTGGCTCGTGCTTCGGTTGCGATTGCCCGGAGTTCAATCATCTGACCGCGATGCTGCGATCACTGGCAGCCTGCGCTCAAACGCAATTAATTGGTCAACAGCTCATTCGATTGATTGGCTAGTGCTTGTTCGAAGTCAGCCGGCGTGTCGTAGATCTCGAATACCTTGTCCATGCCGCTGTGCTCCAACACCATCAGCGCTTGCCCATTAAGACGGCAAAGTGCCAATCGTGCGTTTGCTTCGCGCACCCGTTTGAGTGTGATGACTAACGCTGATAGTCCGGTACTGTCCATAAACATGACTTGCTCGAAGTCGATCAAGATGGCTTTGCTGCCTGCTGCCAGACTGCGGCTAATGCCATCCAACAAGTCACCTGTCGTAGTGGAACTCAAAATTCTGCGGGGATAAAACGGTTGTACATCTGTCATACGTAAACGCTCCGAGGTCACGATAAACTCAGAATTCCCCGGAGTTGCTGGTTAAGCACAAATATGGATGCGTAACTGTCCTGCTGGCGCTAAGGACTGGCGATCGCAAAAACACACGACAGTGGAGCGCGATCGCCGCTGTGGGACGGGTGCCGCGAATCGATCGCTTAGATGGTTTGTCCCTGAATGGGCACGATGAAGCAACCGCTAATTCTCCACGTGCCGTCGGTCTGCTTCTCCATCAGATAGAGCGCCTTGACCAGGTCACCATTAGGAGCCAGCAAAATCACGGCCTGGGTGGGGATACCCTGCATCGTGACGAGCTGTTCAAACATGACCGATCGCGGTCGATAGACAGCCTGATAGTTTGTTTTTACCGCTCGAAAAAAGTTCTTGGCTGTGCCAAATTTAGCGCGAATCTCGGGGCTGGCAAAGGCAAACGCACCCTCGGCGTCGTCCTTTTGAAATGCCTGTAGCTGACGCTGAATGACCGAGTGAATGGCATCGCGATCGGAGGTGTTCGCAGTCATCGGCTGTGCTTTGACGGAAGAGTAGAAACAATAAGGCTAAACCACCCAGAATGATCCAGCGCGACCAGCCCGATCGTCGGGAACGATTCTGACGTATTGATCAAGTCCAGAAGGTAACTGTGCTGATTTGGCTAGCGTATAGCCAGCGCCAGTTGTCAATCTGCTACCTGGATTACCCAACCAGACGAAGGTTGCCTGCTGGTAGCCAACCCATCTTGCGCGATGCCCCACCTTGCTCGACACGACAACAGGAGAAAACTCCCTTGAATCTTCGAAGTTGTTGTGCCTCCGATGTCAACTTCGAGTTAAATGGTGGCACTACCTTCCTGCTGATGACACGGCTACTCTGCTGATTTGGGCACAAGCTCAATGTTGTGTTCGTTCCATTCTTGATTAACAGCGATGAAATCCCAATCTTTGGCACATTCGACGGTCGTTTCTGCGGGAGTCGCCATGGTTCTGGCGACGGTTAGCACTGCTCTACCGGCACATGCTGAGAATCTGGAGCAGACGCAAAAGCTGCTGGCAACACGGCAATGCGCTGGCTGCGAGTTGAGTAATGCCGGCCTGGTGTATGCAGACTTGCAGGGAGCCGATCTGCGAGGAGCCAACCTGAATAGAGCCAATCTGAGTCGCGCGAACTTGCAGGGAGCCGATTTGCGGGGGGCGAGTCTCGTTGGGGCCAGTCTGGCCGGTGCCAACCTGGTGAACGCTAAGCTGGACAGCGGCGATCTGACCGCGGTTGATCTGCGTCATGCTTATCTGATGAACGCAACGTTTGATGGGGCCAGACTGGACAACGCGCTGCTGCAGGGCGCGATCGGTCTGCCGACCACGATCGGTAGTCCCGAAACCTTTTTCCACTGGGCGCTGGCCGATGGTGAACAGAAAAACTACGCCAGCGCGGTGGAAAACTTTACCCAGGTGCTGGCCCGGAAGCCAGACTTTGCACCAGCCTATCTGGGGCGCGGACTGGCCCGACTGCAAACAGGCGATCGTCCGGGGGCGATCGCGGATCTGCAACAGGCGGACAAACTGTTCACAGCGCAGGGCGATACTAAAACGGCAATGGGAATTCAGCAGACAGTAAAGGATCTGGAAACCCCCGTACAGCCAGTTAAATCGAGAAATGGCATCGGCGTCAATCTGCTGAGTGCGTTTGCCAGCCTGCTACAGCTATTTTTGCCGTAGCGTATTTTTGCTGTAGCGGGGAAAAGTGTGATGGCACAGCAGACAGATGGTAAAAGGGAAACTGGCGTGTCATTAGTCGGTGGTCATTAGTTCGTAAGCGCGGGTGGTTTTTATTAGCCACGGGGTTACGATTGATTGGCTTTACAACTGGTCATAAGGCCCTATGGGCATAGCAGCCGGGCATATCAGAACGGTTATTGATGGAGAAGTCACCCAGGCACGAACCTGAGGCATGGACTTCAATTCCAAATCCCTTTGATGGTGATGCGTACCTGCGCTAGAGTTCATGCTTCTCCTGTATCCCGCATGCATTTGGCTGCAACTCATCCCAGTGGCGCAGCAGTTCGGCGATCGCGCTGGCGCTGGCGATCGCGCCACGAGGAGCGTGAGGGGCATCGCCATCAAAAATTTCAGCGATTGTGTCAAAACTGCCCTGGTGCTCGAAGTGTGTCACCAACGGCTGTAAATTGAAGGGCAACGGCTCACCGATAGGTGTGCAGAATCGGTTCCAGGCGCGGATGAATGAGCCAAGTAGCCAGCTCCAGACCGTGCCCTGATGGTATGCCTGGTCGCGCTGACGCAGGTTGCCGGTGTATTGTCTGCAATAGGCTGGATGATCTGGGTCTAAACTCCGCAGTCCGTAGGGGGTTAACAGGCGATCGCGAGCGACGTAGAGGATCTGACGCGCCTGTTCAGCGGTGAAGGCGCAGTGGTGCAATGAGAGCGCCAGCACGGCATTGGGCCGGATCGTCGCATCTAAGCGATCGTCGGGTTCAATGCGGTCGTACAAATAGCCTTGCTGGGTATGCCAAAACTTTTGCAGTGAGGTCTTTACGTGGTCGGCCTGCTGGGCGTAACGGCGTGCCTGGTTGAGTAAGCGATCGGCGTTTTCGATGCCGGGACGTTCAGCAAGGAAGGTTGACCACTGGCTGGCCCAGCAGAGCGAGGAATACCACAGGGCATTGACTTCAATGGGTTTTCCGTGCCGTGGGGTGACTGCACTGCCATCAACGATCGTGTCCATCCAGGTCAGAGGCACCCTGGCATCGTCCCAGGTGACCAGTCCATCTGCGGCATCAACCCGGATATTGTGCAGCGTGCCAGCAGTAAAGGACTTATAGATTTGTTTGACCACGGCGTACTGATCAACCAGAAACTCCCAGTCCTGGGTTGCTTCCAGATACAGCCCTAGCGTTTCGATCCACCACAGCGCACAGTCAATATTGCGAAATATGGGACTGGTGCTGCCATCGGGCAGTACGTTGGGAATTAGCCCCTGGCAGCACAATCGCCCCAGCCGATCAAGCAATTTGCGGGCGAGCGAAAAGCGTTTGGTGGTGAGTGTAAAGCCGGGAATACAAAGCAGCGTGTCGCGACTGCGATCGCCAAACCAGTGATAACCCGCCACGATCGTGGGTGTTTTCTGCGTGACTTGATAGACAATAAACTGGTCGCTGGCACGTAGCAACCGTTCCCACATCACCTGCTGGCGATCGGAGGTGCGGGGCAGATGCAAAAATTCCCGCTCCAGTCGCCGTTGTTCTGCCTGAATCGCGTCATCAACCACGGACTGGGTCAAGTCTGGCAGGGTAGATGTGGGCAGGCCAACGCGAGCCTCCAGGGTGACAATTTCACCGGGCTGCATCCACACGGTCAAATAACCAGGGCTAAACAGATCTTCCCGAAAGTCCAGTCCCCGAAGGGCTTCTTCGGGATAGTAGTAGTTCCAGTACCAGGTTTCCTCGGGAGCGTATCGTCCCTGACTCCAGGACAGGCTCCAGGGTGTACCGGGTCTGCCTTCCTGGCGCGATTGCAGAAAGACCTGATTGGAACTGACCAATTGGGAAAACGCAAAGGACGGTGATTCTTGCTGCCGGTGATGGTAGTCGCGATCGCCAATAATGGGGCGTAAGCGTAAAACCGCCAGTTGGCTGCCCGTGTAGCGATACTGCATCAGCACACGGTTGGTCGAGTGGGCGGGCAGTGGCGCTCCGGCTGATTTGCCCTCCGGCGACAAGCCATAGGGCATTATGATCTGACGGCTCAACTGCCAGTGGTCATCGATGCCCCACGTCCAGGTTGGCACTGGCTCAATGGTGAATTTGTGCAGTAAGCGGTAGCCAAGCGGATCGATTCTATCGGCTGTCCAAAAATTGGTGCCGAGCGCAAAGAGTAGTCCCCCGACTTCCAGGCTGGCTTCCAGATGGGAAAACAGCAGCGTCTGCTGTCCGGGTGGATCGATCGCGGCCACCAGCCACCCATGATATGTCCGTGTCCGAGCATCGCAGACGGTGCCGCTGGCAAAACTCCCCAGTCCATTTGTCAGCAGCCATTCCCGCGTGTCCAGCTCGTTCATTACCGTGCATACTTGTTGCGCTCACTCATCAGTCTATCGGTTGCCGGAAGCGGGGTTGGTGAAAAGATAATGAAGGCACGCGATCGCATGATGTGAAAGGCAGATCGACATGGGACTTGACGCTTTGGTGTACTGTAACTGTGTTGAAACAGGGCGATTAACTAAACCTCATCCGTTTCCTGACAAACTTTTCATTAATGAGGAAGGTTGTCCAAGCATCCCAGAAGATCCAGACGATGCAAATGACTCAACTAAATTTCTGGCCCATTTGAATTGGATATTAAGCTCTCCTTGTGAACACATTTGTCTCCGTGCCGTGCATCATCGGCTTAGCAAGCTTGCCTTAGTGAGAGCCATTCGTGCCGAACTTTCACAGATGCCAGTTCTGTTTCCCACTATTCTTGAAAAGGTGATTTATAGCGGTTCGCACTGCGGAGACTACCTGACGTTAGAAGATGTACTGCGCGTCAAAACCGAGTTAGTGCCACTGTCACAATTTCAGTGCCGCGATCCTGAGATGGAGCCGTTTATTAAGGATTTTTCGATCCAGATGGCTGAATTAGTTGAGCGTGCACTGGCACTCAGGAAACCGATCGTTTTTTAAGCCACCCAAAATCTTCCCAACCGAATCGGCCTACTTACTCAAAATCGTTACGACTATGATATAGTCGTAACAGTTCTTAAGTTATCGGTCATTCTAAGTACCGACCCATCGCTCGGCAGCTTCGCGAGAGTGCTAGTAGCTCGGCAACTTTGCCCGGAGTGCTAGCGGCCTTGTTGCTTTGCCGACTGTCCTAATCACTCGATGTGCTGAAACATCAAGACGTACCCAACCACATAAGGAGACTGTAACCTCATGACTCAAGAAGGATGCTTGCGCGTTGGGCAATCTGCTCCCGATTTCACAGCAACGGCTGTAGTGGATCAAGAATTTAAGACAGTGAAACTGTCTGACTACCGCGGCAAGTACGTTGTCTTGTTCTTCTACCCGCTTGACTTTACCTTCGTTTGCCCGACTGAAATTACCGCGTTTAGCGATCGCTTCGACGAATTCAAGCAACTCGGTACCGAAGTGCTCGGCGTTTCAGTGGACAGTGAATTTTCTCACCTGGCGTGGATCCAGACCGATCGCAAGAGCGGTGGCGTTGGCGATCTCAACTATGCTCTGGTTGCTGACCTCAAGAAAGAAATTAGCACCGCGTACAACGTCCTTGATCCTGACGCCGGTGTTGCTCTGCGGGGGCTGTTTATTATCGACAAGGATGGTGTGATTCAGCACGCCACGATCAACAACCTGTCCTTTGGCCGTAGCGTTGATGAGACACTGCGTACCCTGCAGGCGATTCAGTATGTGCAGTCTCACCCCGATGAAGTCTGTCCCGCTGGCTGGAAACCTGGTGACGCTACGATGAATCCTGATCCGAAGAAATCGAAGGAATACTTCGCGGCCGTGTAGCTGACTACCCGGCGTTAAGCGAATTGCCTGTCCGCAGCGGTGTCGCGTCTACTGGTAGACCCACGGCTGCGGATTTTCGTTTAAGCTGAAGTGTATAGCTTTGGTCAGCAAGCTCAGGGCTGCGGCGATCGTTGGATGGCCGATTCTGGGTAAGCTGGCTGACCTGCTGCTGCCATCCTGAATATGGCTACGGCTGAGTATCCTTGTGGTCAGAGGGCGACGGACATCGCCAGTAGCGGCAACCTTCAATCTCGGTCGGCTTTCTGGCTCGCCTCTGCCACACTGGATCGGGCGACGGGTTGGGGCTAATTTCTAGAACGATGCTGGAACCGGTTACAGTGCTTGCCGAGTCAGGCGCATTCATCTAAAGCGCACAATCTTGCTGTTTCGTCTCTTGTTCTAAGCTATAGCCATGTTGACTTCTACGGATTTTAGTGGGCTGCTAAATCAGCGATTTCTGAACAACTTTTTTCCCATTCCTGCAACGAATGCGCTCGTCAAAGGCATGGTCACTCCGGGCTTTGAGCTACCGGATGTGACGAATGGGCGAACGGTAAAGCTCATGGATTTTCGCCGTCGTCGTCCGGTCGTACTGGCGTTCACGCGCATTTTTACCGAAAAGCAGTACTGTCCGTTTTGCTTTCCCCATATCAAAGCGCTGAATGAGCATTATGAGGACTTTCTCGATCGCGATGTGGAACTTCTCATGATTACCAGCACCGATGTCAGGCAGAGCAAGATCGTGGTGCGTGATTTGGGCTTGAAGATGCCGCTTTTAAGCGATCCTGGCTGCAAGGTCTTTCGGGCGTATCAGACTGGGCAGGCGTTAGGGGCACCGCTGCCAGCGCAGTTTGTGCTCAACAAAGTTGGGCAACTCCGCTACAAGCATCTGTTCTCGTTCCTTGACCACAACGCCAGCGTCGAACGCCTGCTTGAGGCGGTGGATAGGATTTAGGGTTGTTCTCTGGCTGGGGCCAACCACTATTCGTAACGGTGCGTGGATTGCTGACGGTTGAGACGCGTCCTGTAACGGCGCATCCGTGAAGGTGCGCTTGTGAACGATGGTTGCCGACTCTTCAACCTTGCGCCCATTCTGGCATTGCGTTGGGGAGAGGCGATCGTGGCCGATGCGTTGCAGGGGGCACTTAATCTAGCGGTGCTCGCTCTGGAACCGGCGCAGACACGATGCCTTTTGACTCTAGAAAAGCGGCGACACGGAGCGCCAGGGCTTCGTTATAGGGTGCCGCGATGATTTGCACGCCGATCGGCAATTGACCAGGCCGCTGAACCGGAACCGCGACGATCGGCAGACCAATAAACGACAGGGGCTGGGTATAGAGTCCCAGGTTGGGGCGTAGCGGGACGGATTCTCCATCCAGCGTCAGCGTGGTCTGCCCAATCAGGGGAGCAGGGCAGGGCGTTGCTGGGGCGAGGATGATATCGACCTGGGTAAACAGTTCGCGGACGCGATCGCGGTACCAGCTACGAAACCGCTGCGCTTGCAGATACCACGTGGCTGGAATGAGTGCACCCGCCAGAAAGCGATCGCGGGTTGCCGGATCAAAATCTTGCGGTCGCTGGCGTAAGTCGTCCAGATGCAGATTGCTGCCTTCAGCGCCAGTGATGATAAAGGCGGCTGCCCGCGCACGGTGGGCTTCGGGGATCGTGATGGACTGGGTTGCACCGAGGGCCGTGGCAATTGTCTCGATCGCTGACAGTACGGCTGGTTCTGCCCCTTTGGTAAAGTAACCATCGGCAACAGCAATGCGGAGTCCATCAATACCACGCGCCAGATCGGGTAAACACGGGCTGGGTGGGCGATTGGTACAGGCTGGATCGGCAGCGTCTGGCCCCTGGAGCAGATCGAACGCGAGGGCAAGATCCTGGATCGATCGCGCAAACGGCCCCAGATGGTCAAGGCTGTGCACAAATGGGTAGGTTCGTGCCCGCGACAGGCGGCCAAAGGTGGGCTTGAGCCCAAAAATGCCGCAAAGGGAGGCGGGGACGCGAATCGAACCATTGGTATCGGAACCGAGGCTCAGCGGCACGAGTCCTGCCGCAACAGACGCCGCCGACCCACCGGACGATCCGCCTGTGATGCGCTGTTGATCGTGGGGGTTGCGGGTAGGGCCATAGTGGCTGTTTTCGGTGACAAATCCGTAGGCATACTCATCCATGTTCTGGGCACCCACCAAGACTGCCCCGGCCTGTTTGAGCCGCTGCACGAGCGTGGCATCCTGGGTGGCAGGCGGACGTTCAGCGTTAATTTTGGCACCGGCCAGCGTGGTTAACCCTGCGATATCAAACAGATCTTTGACGCCAAAGGGCACGCCTGCCAGCGGGCCGGGGTCGTTGCCGGCCGCGATCGTCTGATCAACGGCCGCGGCATCGGCTAAAGCGCGATCGGCCATCACGGTTGTGAAACAGTTCAAAATTGGGTTTTGGGCGGCAATTCGCTCCAGTGCGGCTGACACAACCGATGTGGCTGAAACTTCTCGACGGCGTACACTGGCCGCGATCGTGCTGGCATCTGGATAGTCCTGACTCATAGGTTCGGCGGGTGGTTTAGATTCTGGCATTTAAACGGCGAACTCTCGATCTGGGATTGGCGACGCGGCAAATGCGGCTGCGCGCGGTTCATACCCTGTTGCGTCTGGCAGCCAACGTTGATTGTCTTCAATCCAATCCGGTTGCTAGGGTTCAAAATCGGGCGCGATCGCGACTGTATCAGGGAGGGGAAACTCCGTGACAAGCTGGGCGACGGCGGCGATTCGTTCAAAGTTCTCCACCACGCCAGGATAATGGTCTGGCTGGAGTGGTAGCGCAATCAACGCCGCTGCTTGCGCCACAAAAGCGGCTGGATCTATGGGGGATGCCGTCATACTGCCTCCGTTTCTTTGACCTGCTTTTGTTGGGCCAGATCGGCAATGTAAGCACGCCAGCCTCCCCAGGTGGTAATCTCTCGTTTGCCTTCGCACAAAATGGCTTCACCAATTACGCCCAGCACTTCCTCGCCGTCGGACAGACGGACTTTGCCAATACACAGTCCCGGCGGTTCAAGCAGCAGCAGAAAGCTCATCTTACTGGCGGGAACGGCCCAAATTTCGACGGCGATCGCCGCCCCTCCTTCCGCAACCCGCATCATCGCAGGATGGCGATCGTTGATTGACCAGAGCCGGTAGGTTGGTTCTGTGAGTGCTTCTCGCACAAACTCAGCACCCACAAGCTGCATATTGGCGTTCAACTCCAGCCCTCGCATGAGGGTTCCATTGACTGCTAGATAAACCGTTGTTTTTGTTTCCATCAGATCAGCACACTTCAGCAACCGGAATCAATGTCACCCGATTGAAGCACATTTGCTGTATCAATAGCACCTAATGTGGCATCCCACGGGTAGCGAATTGTGCCGCTGCACCCTCAAGGTCTTGACCGACGGGTAAAACGGCTGTCGCCATGGACTGCGATCGCGCTGCCCTGCTAAAAGCGCTGTAGACAACTGCGATCGCCCAGTTTGTGATTGTTGAGGTTTCGATCCATTTTGCTAGAGCGGCGATTTAGAATTAAGTGATGGGGAATGGTGCCAGACCACAGCCCTTAACGCCCTTGCTGTCAGTGAATTCATGGAAGCAGATGTAGCCGGTCAAACCGCACGAAATATCTTGACGGATTTCCTGGCCAGCAGTGGCGAAATGGGTGGACGGATCAAAGCCTTTAACTGGTCAGCAACCAGCATTGGTGCGATCGAAACCTGGTCTTCAAGCCTTCAAACCGCGCTCCAGATCTTGCTGTTCTCCAAGTTCCCCATGCAGATTCTATGGGGGACGGACTTCATCCAGTTTTATAACGATGCGTATATCCCGATCGCGGGGAACAAGCATCCCACTGCCCTGGGACAACGGGGAGAAGACTGCTGGAAAGAAGTATGGGATTTTGCTGGCCCGCTGCTCAATCAGGTCATGGACACCGGGACTGCCACCTGGTCAGAAGACCAGCTCTTGATTTTGCATCGCAATGGCTATGCCGAAGAATGTTACTTTACCTTTTCCTATACTCCCATCTGGGAGCATTCTGGTGCGGTCGGGGGCATTTTCATTGCGGTCAACGAAACAACGTCAAAAATTCTGAGCGAACGTCGAGAGCGAGCACTCAGGGTCGAGGCGCAGGCCGCCCGAGAGTTTGCCGAAAGAGCGAACCAGCTCAAGGATCAATTCTTAGCGGTACTTTCCCATGAATTGCGATCGCCACTCAGTCCAATCCAGGGCTGGGCAACGCTGATGCTGTCGCATGATCTGGACAAAAATACCATGCGGCGCGGGCTGGAAGCGATCAACCGCAATGCCAGACTGCAAGCTCAGTTAATCGATGACTTGCTGGATGTTTCGCGTATCCTCAGCGACAAGCTACTTCTAGACCTGGCACCCGTCCAGCTCATCCCCATCATTGAAGCGGCGTTAGAAACTGTACAGGCGACCGCAAGCGCCAAGAAAATTCGGATCCAAACGCGGCTGGATGATACCCGACATCAGATTTTAGGGGACTCAAATCGCCTGAAACAAGCCTTCTGGAACCTGTTATCGAACGCGGTGAAATTTACCCCAACCGGCGGGCAGGTGACCATTCAACTCGATTATGTTGATTCGTGGGCGCGGTTTCAGGTCATTGATACGGGGAAGGGGATTACTGCCGACTTTCTGCCTCAGGTATTTGAGCACTTTCGACAGGCAGACAGCGCAACGAC
>JAJPKC010000650.1 GCA_021323955.1 Oscillatoriales cyanobacterium Centralia_MAG_596
AAGCCGTAGCCGAGATTGAAAAGCGCCCACTAATTTTCACCGAGCTACTGCGGTCACAGAACCTCCGCGCGATCGCGGGACTATCGCCCGTTGGTGTACCCGATCGCGCACGACCGAACTAAACAAAACAGTCAGGAGTCAGGAATCAGGAGTCTGGAACACAGCACCTGAAACCACTCCTGCCTCGTCACGCAGCCCCTCGCGCAACGCACATCCTCTCTACTCGCCCTGATGAATCGTCTTGACCCACTTCAATCGCTTGGGACGAATCGCCAGGCGGATGGTTGTGACAGACACGACGGGTAGCCAGTGAAACATGTATAGCGTGCCGAATAAAGTATGCAGCAACAGTCGAATCATCGACACCAGCCCTGTACCCCAGTCCACGCGTTTGGTCAAACTGTCCCTGGCTGGAGCGTACGGGGACGGCCGCAGCGTGGCGTGCGATCGGATCTGCCGCAGTCCAGCCAGCGTACCCAAAATCGATAGCACCAGCGTTAGCGTGGTCAGCGGACTGGTCAACAGTGGCCGATGACGCAGCACGGCCATTAAAATATCGGGCACGATCGCCGTGGGCAGCAGGTATTGAATCACCCAAAACATAAACAGATCAACCGTTTTGCGCGTTCCCATACGGTTGCGTAAAATCGGTCGCCAGTAGTCCAGGTAACGCTGATAGCCTCCTTCGGCCCAGCGGCTGCGTTGATGCCAGAGCGCGATCGCACGGGTGACGCCCTCTTCTTCAACCGGCGGTGATGCGACAAAATCAACATCCCACTGGTCAAGATGCAGTCGAAACGTCAGATCAAGATCATCCGTAATCGTCGCCTCGTTCCAACCGCCACAGCGTTCGAGCGCTTCTCGCCGGACAAACTGACCATTGCCGCGCAGTTCACCAATCCCGCCGACCGCAATTCGCTGCCGCTGATAGAACGAGTCCAACGCCATCTCAGCAACCTGTCCACGCGTCCAGCCATTCTCGGATCCATTCGACACCGCCTTTCGCACCTGCACGGCACCTAACTCTTTGCGGTTAAACAGCGGCAAGACCTGTCGCAGCATATCGTGTGATACCTGAGCATCGGCATCAAACACCGCAATAATCTCGCCTTTGGTCAGCGGCAATACTTGGTTCAGTGCACCAGACTTACCGCCCCCCGATCCTGCCGGACGATAGAACACGTTCAACTGTTCATACTGCTGCATCAACTGCTTGAGCAACAGGGGCGTTTTGTCGGTGCTGTTGTCGTCAATGACCCAAAGCTCGTAGCACGTAGCAGGGTAGTCTAGTTCACACAGCGTCTTGACTAATCTGGTAATCACCGCCTCTTCATTTTTGGCAGCAACCAGAATTGACACGATCGGGCATGAGTCAGCGACCGCATCAGACAATGGCATGGCCATTGACAGTGGGCGCGCCAGCAAAATTCGAACGGCCTGGATGCCCATCAGCGTAGTCAACCCGAGCACAACCCAATAGCCCCAGGTCACAAGATGTAGCGCGATCGTGCCGCTCCAAATGACGGCCAATGCTACTGCTGCCCGCCGCCGCCGATTATTACCCTTGTCAGGTTCACTCGCTGCACGCTCTAATTCAGGCAGTTCGGATCGATCAACAAACAACGAACTAAGCGGTTCAAGCTCGCTGTAGGAATCGTTTTCGGGCCAGGAACTCTCCGGCATAAGTTACTTGATTCAACCACCAATATTTATCTAAACCTTTGAAGAAACTCGGAATCAGGTAACACCAGACCGTGCAGCCTTCGCACACGGACAGCTTACCTTGAGATTGCCGATAGTCTTCGACAATTTCAGACTGCTTGTACAGCTCATACAACTGGCCATTGATCGGTACACCTGTCTGAGCAAAGTGATAGCAGGGTAACAATAGTTCGTCGTGAGGCGAAATGGCAATGACAGCGTCCACCGCTTTGCAACGGGGTTGGCTAGTACTGTTCCCGCCTGCCTCAATAAATGCCAGAGCAGCTTTGTTATAGCCCACATTGCTGTACTTTCTGGCCGCCGCCTCGATCGCCACAACCAGATCAGGCGTGGGGTTCTTCTTCGAATTGTAGTTACTGTGCGCCGTAAACGCAGGGTTTAGCCACACCCGCGCATTCAGCCGTTGCCCCAATTCCGCGACTTCGCCAATGCGGTGATAGTTTTGTGCCGTCACCGTGTGGTTGAGGACGGGATATTCGCCCAGTGAATGAGCGATTTTGACCGATTCAACCAGCGTGTCAAAGATCTTGACGCCTCTCGATTGGTCATGGGTCTCCGCATCTGCGCCATCCAGCGAAAAATTGAGAAAATCAACCAACCCCTGAATCTCGTGCGCACGTTTGGGATAAAGGATGGTGTTGGTCGTCATGCTGGTGACGAATCCCTGCTGCTTGGCTTCAGCATAGATTTGCCCCACATCTGCCCGCAGCAGCGGCTCTCCGCCTGTAAAGTCGATATACTTCACATTCAACCGCCTCAAATCGACCAAGTTGCGGCGAATAGTGTCAAAATCTGCTTCCTGCTTCGGTTCAAGTGCCCAGATGTCACAAAAATGACACCGAGCATTGCAGCGGTAGGTCAGATAGTAGTTTGCAACCAGAGGTGCCATAAAGTTAGTTAACGTTTTGTCTCCGTTGAAAACACAATAGGTCTATCCGGTAACGAAAACAAGCATCTAACCATAGAGTATTTTGAGGTTAACCCCCAGAATCATCGCTGTATCAGATAGGAGCCTGATCGAACTCAGTATAGAAATCATTTGCCCGTCCGGTGGGGGCACTACGAGCTAACATGCTCACCAGTGTATGACATCCAAATTTTTGGGAATACTACACTATCGGCGAAGCGTGAGGTTTAGAAACCAGCCTAGGAATACGGGCAATCCCTGGCAGGAGTTAGATCTCAGCCAATCCTTGAGTGCACTCGCTTGAATGCAATGATTTCGAACGAGGGCACGCTAGTGAGTAGGGCGGCAAGCCACAGAATTGTCGCATTACAGCTCAGCACGATTAAACGTTTGAGTTAGAATGACTGGCAATTCGGTTTGGGTACCACCTGCATCCTCATCCTCGGCAAGGCAGCGATCGCCTGACTAAAAGCACTTTCACCTTGACAGAACCTTAGGAAGACTGAGCATGTCCATCGATCAACTTCAACCTGCTGCGAACCAACACGTAGGTGTCTATGTGCCTTACTATCCCCAGGCAGCGAAGCGATCGCTCCTCCCCCTGGCAATCAGCCTTTATCAAAAGGGCTCGTTAGAAGGTCAGCGCAAAATTGAAGGCGGTGAAAGTATCCCGTTCATTGCCACGTGGAATGTTTCAACCTTGCCCGCCGATTTAACCCGCTGCCGCATTCAATTCGACGGCAACGCCGATCTCAGCTACGAACTCATGATGGCAAACTTTGAGTTCATCGACTTTCTCATCGAAGTGATCATGAACTTCAAACGCGCCCGTCTGGCAGATTTTTCGCAGTCGTTCTACCGTAAGCTGATGCGCTACGACGAGTAAGCCCCCCATCCATCGCATGGGGATGATTGCAGCCTGAAAGATGAGTGCTGACCGCACACTTTTACGACCTTATGCGCTGGATTCAGGATAGGGAATACTCCCACAGCTTTAAACACATTCAGGTCGCCCAGTTTAGATCTGACATGGGCCGATAATCCCGCTCACACAACCGATTGAAAATGGCAGTCCCCATTGTTTTGATTCATCGAAGCAATAGCAATTACTTGCCATACACGATCGCGCAGGCAATGTGGACAAATCCACACTCAACGCTGTTTTTAATCGGTGATGACAGTAATCGGTATGAGAGGGTAGACCATGTACTCATCGCCGATTATTTGGGGTCAGCGACTGAATTTGCTCGTGTCTATCAACACCTGAGCACAAATCCGATCGAGTATGAACTGTTTTGCTTTCAGCGATGGTTCATTCTCAAAGATTTTATGGCGCGGCAGGGATTGGAGGCGTGCTTTTATCTTGATTCAGATGTCATGGTGTATGACAATTTGACCCCTGAACACCAGCGATTGCAGTCCTATAAAATTGCGCTCACAGACGATATTCCCAGCACAACAGCGGTCAATGGACTTGATGCTTTGTCCGAATTCTGTGCGTTTATTTTTGACCTGTATCAAGATCAAACCTCATTTCAGCAAATAGAGTCAGCCTTCAAGCAACAGCTACAAACGGCATCAGAAACCTCCATTAGCGATATGTTTGCCTTCAAGAAATATCGTGAGCAAAACGGGCAATCTGTCGGTGAACTGCTGGACATTGTGGATGACGCTGTTTATGACGCGCGGATGACTGCATCCTATGGTTTTAAAGTCGTCAACGGCATCAAAAGCATTCATTTCAAAGACAAGCAGCCGTTTGGGGAGCATTTAAGCTCTGGTAAAACCATTCGATTCAAATCACTACATTTTCAAGGCAATTCAAAACGCAATATCAAAGACTACTTCATGGGCGATCGCTTACCAGAACGGATCGCCAGCAAGCTATTAGGAGAAATCAACGCTGCGTCAACCCAATCCCGATCGACTGTGGCAGCCCTGCACAATGCCATCCAGCTCCATCCCGATGACCCGGAAGCCCATTACCGTCTGGGCTGCGCGTTGTTAGAGGCGGGACAGCCTGCTGACGCGGCTCACTCTTTCCAGGCCGCGATTCAGCGATTACCCACCTTTCTGGGTGCCTACATCAACTTAGGTGTGGCGCATCTCCAGCAAAACCAGCCGGAAGAAGCCATTCGCTGCTATCAAGCCGCATTAGAGCTGGAGCCAAACTCAGCGCTTGCCTATGGCAACTTAGGGTACGCTTACGCTGAAATTGGTCAACTGGAGGCCTCTGAAGACTGCACGGCGATGTGTAATGCGCTGGAGACGCTGGCACTCAAGCCAGACTGGGCCGAATCCTATCGCAACTTGGGATTAGCCTATCAACGGTTTGGTAATCTCCAGGCGGCCATTCAGCACTTCGATCGCGCGATCGCCCTGCAGCCAGACTTCACCGCTGCACACCTTGACCTCGAGACAGCCCTCTTACACCAAAGCTATCAGCCATTAATCGAGCGATTGAGGACAATCAACCTCATCATTTTTCCCAACTGGCAAGAGCCGCTTGAGCACACTTATGCTGACCTGGAAGCGGTCTTTAAAGCGGTCTTAATGCATCCACAGGCATCTCAGATCGCGCTGCTGATTGATGCTAATAGCGGTGCGGTTGATGCCGAATTTGATATTGAAACTGCCTTGAACGAGGTGATGTTCAACGTATTAATGGCGGCGATCGACCTGGATGAGGCACCCGAAATCTATCCCGTTCATCGCCTGACGGTCACACAATGGGATGGCTTGAGACCTCACATCACCGCTCGAATCCGGCTAAACTATGAGTCAATGGACGCTGTTCCCCCAAGCATCCAGGCACAACTGTCAACGTTGGAACTTGATGCCGACGGGCGCTTATCCCTGTAACGTGAATGGACATTCTCACCGTTTTAAAGGAAGACTACCAGCGGTTCCCAGACAATCAGACATACACAATCTATGCGAAGGACGTGTATTTCAAAGACCCGACGAGTGAATTCTGGGGACTGGAGCGTTACAAAAAAACGATCGCCTTTATCCAGACCTGGTTCCGCAACTGTCGGATGGACGTTCACACGATTCAGCAAACCGATAACCAGATCCGCGTTGACTGGACATTGAGCTGGAATACACCCTTGCCCTGGCAACCGCGTATCGTCATTCCAGGCTGGAGTGAACTCACGCTGAACGCGCAGGGGCTCATTGCTTCCCACATCGATTATTGGAATTGTTCGCGGCTGGATGTGCTGAAACAGCACTTTCTGCTGAAAACTCGATAGAGTAAAAGAATGTAAACAATTCTCAGTAAGGTTCGATCGCCATGCGCGTAATTTTGATGACAGGCAAAGGAGGCGTGGGCAAAACCTCCGTTGCTGCTGCCACGGGTCTGCGTTGCGCCGAACTTGGCTATCGCACCCTCGTTCTCAGCACTGACCCGGCTCACTCGCTGGCAGACAGTTTCGACCTGGAACTGGGGCATGACCCCAAACTGGTGCGTCCCAACCTGTGGGGAGCCGAACTGGATGCGCTCAAGGAACTGGAAGGCAACTGGGGTGCCGTGAAGCGCTACATCACCCAGGTGTTGCAGGCACGCGGGATGGAAGGCGTGCAGGCAGAAGAATTGGCGATCCTTCCGGGGATGGACGAGATTTTTGGGCTGGTACGCATGAAACGCCACTACGACGAAGGCGAGTATGATGTCCTGATTATTGACTCCGCCCCGACGGGTACGGCACTGAGATTGTTGAGCCTGCCGGAGGTGGGTGGCTGGTACATGCGGAAGTTTTACAAACCCTTCCAGGGCATCTCAGTCGCACTGCGTCCGCTGGTGGAGCCGCTGTTTCGCCCGATCGCGGGCTTCTCTCTCCCCGACAAAGAGGTGATGGATGCACCCTACGAGTTTTACGAGCAAATTGAAGCACTGGAGAAAGTGCTGACTGATGCCACTAAGACCTCAGTGCGCCTGGTCATGAACCCCGAAAAAATGGTGATCAAAGAATCACTCCGTGCCCATGCGTATCTGAGCTTATATAACGTTGCGACGGATATGGTCGTTGCCAACCGCATTCTCCCTGATTCGGTGTCTGACCCCTTCTTCCAGCGCTGGAAAGAACAGCAGCAGCAGTATCGCCAGGAAATCCACGCCAACTTCTCGCCGTTGCCGATCAAGGAAGTGCCGCTCTATTCCGAAGAAATGTGTGGACTGGCAGCGCTCGATCGCCTCAAAGACACGCTCTACCCCAACAACGAAGACCCTGCCCAGGTCTACTACAAAGAAACCACACTGCGAGTGGTGCAGGACAAACAGCAGTACAGCCTTGAAGTCTACCTGCCGGGCATTGAGAAGCACCAGATCGAACTCAGCAAATCCGGTGATGAACTCAACATCCGCATTGGCAACCACCGTCGCAACCTGGTGCTCCCCCAGGCACTAGCGGCGCTGGAACCGGCCGGAGCCAGGATGGAAGACGACTACCTCAAAATCCGCTTTGCTGATGCGGTGAGGGTTTAGAGACGTTGGTGCGATCGCAGCCTGGAGCGATCGCACTAGAATAGGGGCACTCCGGCTCATCGGTAACGCTGGGGAGGGTTGAAATGACTGGGCAACCTGCAATGACAACTGCGATCCAAAAGCTGACTTTTGAGGCATACCTTGCCTGTGGCGATGGTACAGATACTCGCTACGAACTGGTTGATGGAGAACTGCGCCCGATGAGTCTGGGCACTGGGCAACACGAAGCGATTACAGCGTTTCTCAACGACCAATTCAAGGATGAAATTAACCGAACCGGATTGCCGTGGACAGCGAAAGCTATGCGTATTGGCGTACGCTCTCCTCGTGGGGGACGATGGGACACATCACGCATTCCTGCTGTCACCGTACTCCCGATCGCGCAACGGGACGCGATGTCAGACCGCGAAGCCGTGATTAATCTCAATGAGCCTCCACCATTACTGGTTGTAGAGGTTGTGAGTGAGTCTACAAAATCAGCAGACTACCGTGCGAAGTACAGCGAATACAGCGTTTTAGAAATTCCTGAATACTGGATTGTTGACCCGCTAGAAGGAAAGATCACAATCTGTCAGTTAAACGAAGGTCGCTATGATGAATCTGTCTCTGTAGAAGACGCTGTGATTAAATCTCTAACCTTTCCAGCGTTACGGGTAACAGCGACTCAGATACTTGTAGGAAAACTGTAACATCCGCGATCGCCCTCTAACTTGAAGATAAAGTGCGATGCTTATCCCAAGGCCGCCACTATGGTTAGAACACCCAACCAGCGTTTGACGATTCCTCCACTTGAAAATGGCGATCGGCTCGCTCGCTATGAATTTGAGCGTCGTTACAATGCGATGCCGAACCTGAAAAAAGCCGAGTTGATTGAAGGAATCGTTTACATGCCTGCTGCACTGCGCTTCAAAAGTCATGGTCAACCGCATGGCCGAATCATCGGATGGTTGATTAGCTACGAAGCGATGACTCCTGGTGTTGCTGTGGGAGATAATCCGACCGTTCGGTTGGATCTTGATAACGAACCGCAACCGGATGTTGTGCTGCTTATTGAGGAAGCCGCAGGGGGACAGGCGCGGTTGAGTGATGACGACTGCGTGGAAGGTGCACCCGAACTGATTGTTGAAATCGCTGCCAGCAGTGCTTCCATTGATCTTCACGCGAAAAAGCAAGCCTACCGCCGCAATGGCGTGAAGGAGTATCTTGTCTGGCAGGTTCTCGATCGTCGGCTGGATTGGTTCTATCTCGCAGATGGTGAGTACCTGAATTTGGCCGCTGACACCGATGGGGTTTTGCGAAGTCGAGTCTTTCCAGGTCTATGGTTAGCAGTTGCGGAACTGCTCGATGGCAACATGCAGCATGTACTGTCAGTTTTACAGGACGGACTGCGATCGCCCGAACATGCCGCATTGGTTCAGAAATTAGCCAGCCACTAATCACGCTTCACACTGGCTCCTGCAGTCTAACTCCTGACTACTTCACCCAACAGTGCTCACCCATTTGGCATTGCTCAATCAGTACACGCTTACCGCAGTCCCAACTTTTCTAACACCGATCGCGTCGAAACAATGTGGCGATCGAGTCCCAGGTCTTTTGGCTCCACACCCAGTGCCAGTGCGATCAGCTGTGGCAGATGCAGAACGGGCAGGCCCAGGGCTTGGCCGATCACCTTTTCGACTTCGGGTTGGCGAGAGTCGAGGTTCAGATGGCACAGAGGACAGGGAGTCACCATACAGTCTGCGCCCTGCGCGATCGCCTCCTGAATATGCATTCCTGCCATCTTAAAGGATTGCTCCGTCGCGTAGCTGGAGAGCGGCCAGCCACAGCATTGCGTCCGACCGCGATACTCAACCGGAGTCGCGCCGATCGTGCGAAACACATTCTCCATTGATTGAGGGTTAAACGGGTCGTCGTAGGGCAGGTGGTCCTGCGCCCGTAACAGGTAGCAGCCGTAAAACGCGGCACACTTCAGGCCAGCGAGTTTGCGCGTTACTCGTTGGGCCAGTGCCTCTAACCCGTAATCGCCGACGATC
>JAJPKC010000683.1 GCA_021323955.1 Oscillatoriales cyanobacterium Centralia_MAG_596
AGGCCTGGCCTTCAGCATTCACCTGAATCCGTTCTTTGGGGACGTCCAGCATGTCTTCCACCCCATCCATCGGGAAGGCAATGCGAGCGCGATCGCTGATACAACACAGCGCCTTAGAAATACTCAGCGTCAGCGGTAAGCGAATCGTAAAGGTCGTCCCCTTGCCTTGAGTGGAGTCTGTGTTAATCGCGCCACGAATCTCACTTAAACTGGTTCGCACCACATCCATCCCGACACCACGCCCAGCAAAGTCATCGGCCTGGTCTTTGGTGCTAAAGCCCGCCTGGAAGAGCAGGTCGTACACGTCCAGCCGCGACAAGCCTTGAGCTTCTGCCGCTGTGACGAGTCCCTTTTCGATCGCTTTCGTCTTGACACGCTCAATATCAATCCCGGCCCCATCATCAGATACGGAGATAATGGTCTGGTTCCCCTGGTGAAAGGCGCGAATGGTAATGCGTCCAGCAGGAGGTTTACCGGCAGCGCGGCGCACTTCGGGAGACTCAATACCGTGAGTGATGGCATTGTTCACCAGGTGCGTCATGGGGTCATAGAGCTGTTCCAGAATCATTTTGTCGATCAGGGTTTCACGCCCTTCGACGTTAAGTTCTGCTTGCTTACCGACCTTCATCGCAATATCGCGTACCGCACGCGGTAGACGGTCGGCGGTTTGGGCAAACGGTACCATCCGCGATCGCGTCAACCCCTCTTGAAGTTGAGTCGTCACCTGACGGAACATGCGAGTTACCTGGTCAGTCTCATCCACGATGAACTCGATGTCTGACGCTGATTCACGGACGCGTACAATCAGCTCGATCATTTCCTGGGAGAGACTGTGGAAGCCTGTGAAGCGATCCATTTCTAGCGGATCGTATTCAATGCCCGTAGCGCTTGGTGATTGCGTCGTCACCCCACCGTCTCGGCTGGCACCCAACGACCCACCAACGGGACGATGCCCCTGACGACTGGCAAGCAAAGAGCTTTCAAGGAGCGATCGCTCGTACAGATCCTGCATCCGTTGACCCACATCGCTCAGCTGCTGCACCTGGTAGAGCAAATTATCCAACGATTGACGTAACCGCTCCTGGTCTTCCTCGAGACTATTCCGGTTAACCACCAGTTCCCCGACCAGATTGCTGAGATTGTCCAGATGCTTGACCGGGACACGCATCGTCTGTTCGCTAAACACACGCCCCGGCCGGGTCGGTCGTCGATTTGGGATCAAACCACCAGTCCGGGCGACCTTGACGGTTGGTGAACCACCCATCTTCTCTTCGGCGTCTTTCAGTAGATCGTCGAGTTCATCAAACTCAGACGTACGATCGGAACCAGCGTCTGTTAACTGATTGGGTACAGTAGAACTCTCAAGTGACTCACCCTGCAACAGTAGCTCTAAATCCGAAAAGTCACCCATGTCGGACGCGGATGCCATACCGAGATCGAATAGAGAGTCTGCGCTGCCCTCAAAACCAGTTGATGCCAAAGGCTCTGGTGTAGATGTTTGGCCGAGCAGATCGTCCAACTCTGAGAGATTACCCGTGTCGGATGTATCCTGCTCCAACATGGCATCCAGCCCCGCAAAGTCGTCCGAGGCCGCCATGTCATCAAATCCCAAAAGATTATCCAAGTCAGCGAATTCGTTCGTTTCCGTTGGGGTTGCCTCTCCATTCAGGAGGTTATCAAAGTCGGCGAATTCGTTCGTTTCCGTTGGGGTTGCCTCTCCATCCAGGAGGTTATCAAAGTCGGCGAATTCATTACTGTCTGGCGGAGCAACGCTGTCTCCCAGCAAATCGTCAAGATCGCCCAACGAGTCAGACTCGGGTGAGAGCTCTAATTCACTCGACTGATGATTGCGATCGATCGATGCGGCGGTGGTCGAGAACATATCGTCGTCACCGAGCAAGTCATCCAGTTCACCCAGATTATCCAGGCCACTCGCCGCAAGATCTGTTTCAGCGACAGAACCAAAATCCGCAAAATGATCGGTTTCTGGAGCAGAGGCAGCATCCAGCAAATCATCCAACCCAGTGCGATCGTTGCCAATCAGATCATCACCAGCCAAATTATCCTCAGTGGTGCTGCTGGCTTCCCAGTCGAAGTCAGACAACCCATCCGACTGGCGCGGAGAATCTACTGACAAGGCCCCAAGCTCTAATTCGTTCAGGCCAGAGTCATCAAAATCAAGCGTCAATTCCTCGCTGGGCGCGATCGCGTCTAAATCTGAGTGCTGAACGACATCATTGCCAGCGCCTAACGGCTCAGAGCCATTAAAGTCAAGGCTCATTTCAGACCCCCAATTGTTCGCTTCAAGCTCTGGGGTGTCAAAGAGATCAGCCGTCAAACCCAGGTCTTCATCCAATGACGCCGTAGAGCGATCCAGATCCAGGTCACCGAAACCGAGCTGGTCATCACTGAGCGCGAAGTCCAAACTGCGATCAGGCTCAGCCGATGACATGCCAATGTTTAACAGGTCATCTGGCAGTTCCAAATCGGCATCCGGTTGGCTCGACGCATCGAACAGATCCCCTAAATCACCAGACAGATCACTGGACTCATCAGACGGTTGCATGACCAAACGATCATCTACCGCAGCCGCTGACGCTTCTAAAGGCGCGTCAAAATCAAGACTGTCAAAGTCAGGCAGGCTTTCTAGCGATTCCTGGAATGGATCAGCCGCACCGATCGCGGTTGCCTCCTCCGTCAATGCATCGCCGAGTAAATCAACCGAGGTATTCGCTGAACCGACATCACCCAGATCCAACCAGGCATCAGAGGCATCCAGAGGGGCCGCATCCACGGCATCAGTCAGGCCCAGATCACCAAAGTCGAGATCCAGCCCAGTCTCACGATCGGTTGCCGCAGCGGCATTCAAATCCGTAGCGCTGAGGGATAAATCGTCAAGATCCAGCTCCTCGCGGTCACGATCGAAGGAATCAACATCCAAGGAATCGAGATCAGGCGATTGATTCACAGATTGTTCAGTCATGCTCCAGGGATCAGGAACACCAGTCGGTGTGTCGTTCCCACTCGCAACCAGCTGATCCAGATCGTTCAGATCAATACTGGCTAAATCTTCTGGGGCGTCAGGGGTACTGTCTGCCAACCACGATTCTACAGATGGCTCCATCCCATCGTCCGTCAGTGCCTCCAAGTCCAAATCGAGCAGAGAATCGGTTGACGTTTGAGTTTCCACCGGATCGAGCAAACTGCTGAAATCCAGCTCATCTTGTTGCGGTTCAGACAGCTCTTCAATCGATTCAATTGCGGCATCAGCGAGACTAAACTGATCCCCATCGTGCGATCGGCCAGAAAATTCTGCTGTTGAGGTGCTAGCAGTCATGCCAGACAGGTCTAATTCATCCCAGGGATCGGCGATCGCGGCGGCAGGCGGAGACTCGAACAGGCTATCCGCTGCCAGATTACTCGCTGGGTTCTCCAGCTCTGCAAGGTCAAGCTCAATCGGCAGCTCATCGTCTGTGTTCTCCGGCTGCTCAGGGAAGGACAATTCCTCCTCCGCATCCATGTCCGCAAAGAGTTCACTCAAATCTTCTAACGGCGGTGTTGCGGCCTCAGTCGCAAAGAGAGAATCACTATGGTCAGGCGCAGCAGACGCGTCTAAGTTGAGATCCTCAAACGCCGCATTGAAATCGTCGCTGAATAGAGTGTCTCCAGCCGACAACATGGCATCCCCATCAGTACTTGGGGCAGCATGGTTCGGTGTCGAATCGGAAAGCGTGAAAAACTCATCCAGATCAGACGTGCCAGCAGGAGTAGCATCCGTGGCTTCCCCCACCGGGATCTCTGCCAGCAAATCATCGCTAAACAGGTCAGTCAGGGCATCCTGTGAAGCCGTGGACACGCCTTCTTGACTGGCTTCTGTCTCATCAAATAAAAGATCAGCAAAATCCCCCGCGTCCCCCGCAGCATCCGCCGCGCCAGAGCGATGCGTCAACACATCTGTCGCATCCGCAATAATTTCTTCTTCTTGCCAAGTAGAGCCAAGATCCGGCACTTCGCCTTCAAACAAGTCAGCCAGACTATTGAGCTCAGCCATACCAACTTCTGGCCCATTCTGATCGACATTTTCAGCATTGAAAGGTACAGCCTCCAAGCTACTGCTCAAGTCGATTGCCGCCGGCGCGATATCCAACTCGGTCAGATCGACTTCTGATCGTGGCGTGATCGAGGGTTGTTCTACCAACCAGTCGGCATCTCCCTCTGGCATGGCAGACAAGTCAGCAAAATCATCCGCCGCCGCCATCGCAGGTGGTGCTGACGGTTGAAGCGCTTGAAGTTGCGCGCACGGTGAAATTTCAGCAGCACGCCCCGCCAGCACCAGTTCCTGCGCCTGCTTGATATCTTTGATCACGATAGGAGCCAAGGTGCGGTAGGCGTTGTCAGGATGCGCGATCGCAGCCCTTGCTTGTTCCACCAGCTGACACCAGTTCGGCAAGGCGAACTGTTCGCCAATGCTGATCAGGTGGCGGCAAATGGCTTCTAGCTGTTGACGACTGGCCGTATCGAGCTCGGACTGCTTAAAGAGCTGCAACATTTCCCGCAGCCGTGTGGGAACGTCGTTCTGGAACAGAGACACCAGTGTATTGCTCTGCTGGGTGGTCGCTGCTGGGACACCTGCTGGAGCAACCGCGACTGGCGCTGGAGCATTACTGCCGGCAAGTGCCGCCAGGTGCTGCTCAAGTTCACCAAAAACAGGTTCGACCCCAGCCACAGTGGCGTTTGCGGTTTCATCCGTGAGTCCGAACGGCCCCTGTAGCTGCCCGACCAACTCCTGCAAGGCATCAAACACTTGAAGAAACAGGCTTTCAAGCTTCTGGTCAACTTTGACGGGGGATTCTTTCAGCACCTTGAAGTAGTCTTCTAGTCGGTGCGAAACTTGCTGAATGCTATTCAGCCCCAACATGGCCGCACCACCCTTCACGGAGTGTGCGGCCCGAAACAGCTCGTTGACCATCTCCTGGTCTTCAATGGTGCTTTGCAGATTGAGCAATCCCTGCTCAATTGTATTGAGGTGGTCTTTCGCCTCCTCAATGAAGTAGCCCATGATTCGCTGTTGCTGTTCAGGCTGCATGGCAGTATCCATCCCCTTGGAAAGTATGATTGCTACCGAGATATGTCGCGGTTTTCAGGATCGATCGACCCGAGGGCATTGCAAAGAAAGGTCTGGGAAGCAAGATTGACAGCGAGGCGATGTCTTCATTGAGAGCAAAACGCCAACAATCGTGGCCGTGTTGACAACACCAGTCACAATAAAGCCCTGGATTGCTCTACTGTACCTGATACACCTGAAATTGACATTCGCTGCTGTCCTCCTGCTGCATTTGTCTACTTGCGCTCGATCGTTTCCACGCGGAATCGCTCCACAGATGTGAGCAGGTCACGCGCAACACCCACCAGATTTTGCAGTGAGCCAGACACTCGCTGTGCTTCCTGGGAGGTTTCTTGAGCCGTTAATTCCACCGATTGCATCACCTGCGCCACCGCACGCGACGTTTCGGTTTGCTCAACCGTATCGGCGGTAATTGACCGAACCAGCACGTCGATGCGGTTCGATACCTGAATAATGTCTTCGAGCGATCGCTTCGCCTGTTCCGCCAGTCGGGTACCCTCAATCACCTGTTGCGTACCCTCTTCCATCGCCGTCATTACAGAACCCGTCTCACCCTGAATTTGCAGTACGATCTGCTCGATTTCTTTCGATGCTTTTGCGGCCCGATCCGCCAACTGTCGCACTTCGTCCGCCACAATCGCGAACCCACGACCCGCTTCACCGGCCCGTGCCGCCTCGATACTGGCGTTGAGAGCCAGCAGGTTTGTACGGGAGGCAATCTGCGAGATCAACGCAACAATTTTCGAAATCTCCTGGGATGACTCTGCTAAACGCTTCACCTTACGTGTGGTTTCTGCCACCGTTTCACGGATTTCGAGAATCCCAGCGACGGTGCGTTCCACGGCTTCACCCCCCTTCAATGCGGTAGCGGACGCCGATCGCGCCACTTCCTCTGCTTCACGAGCGCTTTCCGCCACCCGTTGAATCGAGTCCGTCATGACCTGTACTGAATTCAGCGTGACAGCCAGTTCTTCTGCCTGCCGCAGTGCATCAGACGACAAACTGCGAGCAAACATCTCGTTGTCGGTGGAGCCTTTGCTCACCTGCCGCGCCGCCACCTTCACCTGCTGCACGATCTCTCGCAGGTTTTGGATCGTCAGGTTGAACGAGTCTGCCACCGCACCCAGTACGTCAGCCGTGACTTCTGCCTGTACAGTCAAATCGCCACGCGCCGCCCCTTCTACGTCGTCTAGCAACCGGATCACCTGCCGCTGGAGGTCTTCCTTGGCTTGCTCTTGTTCTTCCGCTTTGCGCTGCGCTTCGCTGGTGGTCGTCAGGATAACGCGTGCCATCTGATTAAAGCCCGAAGCTAAATGGCCAAACTCATCCTCGGTATAAATCGTGGCACGCGCGTTCAAATTGCCCTGGCTCACTGCATTAAATTGCGCCTGCAAGTCATCAGTAGAACGCTTGATTTTCTTCGCTGTGAATTGCCCGATCGCCAGCGCGGCAATACCACCCGATAGGCCGCCAATGATGGCCATCGACAGTCCGGTTAAGCGGAGCTTGCCGATGAGGTTTTCGGCAACCGACTGATCCACCAGCTGCTTCTGTTCGGGTGTAAACCGATCAAATTTAGGATCGTTGGTGGCCGAAATATTTGCCGCACTCACCGAGGAGAGGAAGCTGACGATCGCAACCGCTGCGGCAGAAAAAATGCCCGCCGCGATCGCAGTGTATAGCTGCTTCTTCTCAATTGGCGCGTTCTCAAGAAATGCTAAAGCGCCCTGCTCAACGTTAGGCGTGGGTTCAACCGAGGGTTGATCAAGCTGCGTGAACGTGGGTACCTGATCAGACGTACTCGAAATGTTAAACACTTCGTCATCGCGAATGGTCGAGCGACTGTCAGCATCGCTGAAGTCAGCCGAATCGAATTCACGGGTTGCGGCACCGCCAGCCAGCGCTGCCCCACCAGCTAACGCGGCCGCACTGGCAACACTGCCGCCAGGAAAATCAAATCCACTGCCGACTCCAGGACTGGTAAATCCTGCCGAATTTTCCGAAAGATCAAAATCGGCGAGATTACCCAGGTCATCGAATTCATCAAACTCGTCTAAGAAATCAGCGCTGGTTTGCCCGGTAACACTGGACTCAGCACTGGCCGAGCGATCGCTGTAAAGCGTATCCGTCGGTTCCGCACGGTAGAGCGATTGATCAAAGGAACTCGCAGCACCGAACTGGTCACCCGCGACACCCGGTGCCTGGTCGGCCTGTTCAAACGCATTCGTACTCCCCATGAAAAGGGTTTCATCTTCGCTGACGCGGTGACTGGTAGTGCCACGACCAGTGCTCGGTTGTGGATAGGGATCATCAGCTGGCGCAAACTGATCGATCGACTGAGATGGGGCACTGGTGGGTGGCGCTTCAGGCAAATCTAGCGGCGCAAAGGCATCGTCAAACTCGTCTAGAGCCGCAAACTGGTCAGACGCCAAATCGTCATTGGCACCAAAGCTTGGGGTGCCGTAATCAGGCATGCCATAATCGGGCACATCGTGGTCGATGACATCGGGAGCCGTCGGCGGAGGGCCGTTCAGTGTCGATTGAAAGAACGGATCATCGGGTGTCGATTGGGGCGATCCTGTATCGACAGAAAAGGGATCGACGAAGGACTCAAAATCGTCAAACTGGTCAGATTCCTGAAAATGGGTGCCGTTATCGAACGGGCTGGCAAATGAATCCTGCGTCTGCGGTGACTGTAGCTCCTGCCCATACCCAGCACTGGGCGCATCGAATTGATCAAAGTTCAGATCATCGGCACCAAACGCCTGATCAAACTCGTTGTCAATGCCAAAATCATCGGTCTGCCAGCTATTGGCGGAGGAAGAATATTCAAGCTCTGGTGCTGCGTAGGCGTTCTCCGGCTCGATCGCAGCATCGGCATGAGCATCATCACTACCTGCTGCACCTGGTTGGCTATTGATGTAGGCTAGACCATCGTTGGCATAGTTGATAAACTCCTGGTCAGTCGTGAGGCCTAATACCGATTGATACTGCTCCCTCGCGATGTCATACCGCTGTAGCCCGTAGCAGTAAACGTGGCCACGCAGCAGCGAGGCGCTCGGATCCTCGGGAAATTCTTTAACGAGGCGATCGACGATCTCAGCGGCTTCCTCATAGTTGCCCTGCACGTATGCCTTTTGAGCCTGTTGATATTCTTGTGCGTATTCAGTGCCTGATGCCATTTGCCTCCTCCCAGTTGCATATTGAGTGCCGTAGCCTAGGCATAGTGAAGCGCTTGCTTAGTACGGCTCGGCTACTACCGACGCCGCATTCAATCCTCGCGTCTCGTTCCTCAGTTTTACTTCCAGTTTCCAGTTTTTTCACGTCAATTTCCTCCTATGCTGCCCAGCGCGCTGACCGAAGAATGGCGACCTGATCCAGCAGTCGGAGATATTTGTTTGCCTGAGCGTCCAGAACCCATTCGCCCCGGAGAAATGGCGCAACGCTGTCAGGAACGTTAGCAGACACCTGGACTTCTTCAATATCGAGCCAGTCCATACCAACGATACGATCGACTGCCAAACCAAGCATGATGTCTTGATCTTCGACAGCAATCACGTGAACTTCTGGTTTGTCCGTATTCAATGGTGTGGGGTCGCCCAAAAACTGCCCCAGGTCTGCTACCCAAACGACCCGGCCTCTGACATTAAGCGTACCCAAAAGCAGCGGAGAAACATTCGGCACAGGGGTAATCCGATCGGGTGCTGGCGACAGGACTTCTCGAATACCGGTTGCTGGTAGCGCAAATTCATTGCCTGAGGTGATGTAGAAGCGCAGATGTAACTCACCTTCAGGACTTTCTAGCTCCTGAAATTCGGGAGCCTGATCCTGCCCTCTACCGGTTAAAAAATCTGGATTACCGACCATGCCCGTTTCCTCTATCCCCGTAACAACTGTTTCACGGTCCCCACAAGTTCTGTTGGCTGAAAGGGCTTGGCAATATAAGCGTCTGCCCCTTGCTTCATCCCCCAATAGCGATCGAACTCTTCCCCTTTTGACGAACACATCACGACCGGCACATCCTGGGTTTTGGGGTCAGCCTTGAGACGGCGACAGACTTCGTAGCCGTTCATGCGTGGCATGACGATGTCCAGCACGACCAAGTCCGGGCGATGTCCCTGAATTTGCTCCAGAGCCTCTACACCATCACCCGCAACCGTCACGCTTAAACCACTCCCCTTTAAGAGATCGGTGATCATCTCTCGTTGAGTCACACTATCTTCCACGACCAGAACTGTACTCATATTCCTTTCCCTGCTTGCCGGTTAAAACGTTAACGGGGAGACCCAACGCCACTCACCTTTTAGTATTCACCCTAAACCGTGTAATCAATAAAGTATGCTTGATCATTCTCCAAATGATACGGGCGAGATTGATTCTGCATCAGTCATATCAATTTCTAACCCATCTGCTGCTTTGTTAGCTAGTGATTCACCCGGTTGTACCGCCTCGCGATTGCTGACGCCAATGTATTTTTCGACTAACATCAGCAGTTCGCTTTCACCAAACGGCTTAGTCAAATAATCGGTGGCACCCACCATTTTCGCCTTAACGCGATCGATAAAACCGTCTTTGCCCGTCAACATGACGATCGGAATTTGACGAAATGCGGTCGATTTTCGCAGCATGGCGCAAATCTCATAGCCGTCCAGTTCCGGCATGGCAATATCACAAAGAATTAGATCAGGTTTCAGCTGAAATACCAGACTCAGGGCATTCAGCGGATTTGCGATCGCGGTTGCCTCGTAGCCATGATGCCTCAGAATTTGCTCTACCGTCTCACGCACTGTGATCCCATCATCAATGCAAACCACACGCAAATTTCTGGATTTTTGGTGGAGCCGAAAGTCTTTAGCGCGAGTCAGCTTACCTCTGACGCCAGTTTCAGTTTCTTGTTCAATGTTGTAAACCAGTTGAATCACACCTTTTTGGACATAAGGATAGATTGCCCGCGAAACCGTTAAAATATCGCGATTGAGGTAACGGGCAATTTGCCGAATCGACGTTTTACCGTCAGCATAGCGGTCTAGGATAGTCAGCGTTCGCTTGGAGAGGGTTTCTTGTAAGGTGGCAATATCGGCAATTGTAGGGCATTGATCGGGCGACTGGATGTGGGGATGAAACTGTTTCCACTCCTGCACCTGCTTCATGATTTTGGTCAAAAGCGGCGTCACTTCCAGGGTCGTTAGCTGGGGGGCCAAGGCAGGGCCAAGCTCGAAGATAAATGAGCCTTGATGCAGACCGAGAAGGTCAAACAGCGTTTCATGCACCATACTCTGGATGATGCTGCGACCTTGAGCAGGGGTAAGCGTGTGATTTTCTAACAGCGCCCAGAGGTAACCGTACTCTAGAGCATTCTGAGCCGCGATCGAGGGCACCACTAGAGTGTTCAGCGCGGTATCGGCACGGTAGCGTCGCAGATAGTCAGACAACCGCGACAGGTTGGCCGCGCGATCAGCCGCATAGACAATTTGACCGTTGAGGAAAAACACAAACCAGTACGGTTCGGCAAGCGTCCGGGGTGAGCGTGCATCTTGTAAATAGCTCAGGCCAGGATTGCCCAAGCTGACTGGTTGCGATGGATAAGCTTCGACAAAAAGTTCGCCTGTCCGCTGCCCCAACTCAACGAGTTGCAGAATGCTGCGAATGTCAATTTCACTCAACTTACCCTGCATGAAACTCCAGCGATCTCCTCAAGTGCTTGGAATGCGTTTCGATTCAGGTACCTTCTCAAGCAGAGTCTGCTCTTCGAAAATTCTCTGATATGCCGGAAAATTAATTTCCAATACAACTTTTATACTCCCCCTCATACCTTTATAAATAGAATCTCTGACTTTTTCTCGTTCACGAACGAACAGTCGCCAGCGCGATCGCGGCCCCAAATTGTTGTTTCCCAGACGGGAACGGTTTTTGTTTCCCGGTAGTGATTCAAGGCCAACAATTCTGACTACCCACACAGCGGGCATTTTCTTCACAGTTCTTTACTGTCACCGCTGGCAGCAGTGTTAGATTGAGAGAACAACAAAGGTTCCCTGAGCGTTGAAGATACTCAGCAGGAGTACTAAGGCGACAACAGGTTCATCATTTAGGGTTGGCCCACTCGTACCCAACGCATAAAGCGTTTTGTGACAGGGGCCATATATTTTTTCTACCAGCCGTTGGATTCAATCTCCTGGCAGACTGAGCGCAGCGGCTAACTGCAAATTTACAGGTGTCATGAGCTTATTGAGCTTATTGTCTGAGGTTAAAGCAACTAATCTGGGGTTAAAGTAGCTAACAAGTGCTGTCTGGTGCTGGCAGCGCAGGTATGAGTGTCTGAACCAGAAGTCTGACCTAGAATAACAGGGTAGGTAATACTACAGCGTTAGCAAAGCCTTGCTGTTATGGTGTAGGCGTTAAAATGCTGGCTAATTTAGTCCTTCTGCGGTAGCGATGAAACCTATCAATCAAATCTGACAACTCTGAGCGATCTCAAATCTGAGCATCTACCGGCGTTTGTGGGGTTGCAAGCATTGACAGCAGCGATCGCAGTAGCAATTGAGGCATCAGCGATTGCTAACGGAGTAGCAGCGAAGATTCGCGAATCGAGGAGATGATTATCTCCCGGTTGCGAATAAGGATTGTTTTGCTAGGGTTGTCTCACTACACTAGGTCTATTGGTTCCGATTCGCTCGTTAAAAAAAGCACCTTTATAGGGCACAGACACAGAAGAGGATTATCAGCGTGCTGTATCTTGCAGAAGTACAAAAGAAGAGCGGTGGATTGCTGGGGGGCGGCAAAGCAGAGTTGAAGCTGCTTGCCTGCCAGCGGTCTGAACAAAGCTGGAGCGCTGTGCCGGGTGAGGAAGTTGTGGGCTGCGAAGAGGCAAACAACTACAACGGTGGAGCGTTAGTGCTTGTTGACCTGACCGCTAATAAACAGGTACAGCGCGTTCAGGAAGCCGGCCGACAGCTCGTTAGCATCCTGCAAAACTTTTCACGACTGCAAGAGAAATTTAAGACGCAGGAAGAAGAAATTGAGCAGTGGAAACAATCGCTGACTTATCAGAGCCAGGAACTTAACCGGCGGGAAATGGAGATGGAGTCCCGCCGCGAACAGTTGCAACAGATGGAAGATGATTTTGAGCAGCTAGAGCAACAGCGTCAAGAAATCGAAACGCTGCGGGACGAGGTGAATCAGCAACGCGACGAGTTTGAACGCAATCGACAGGAGCTGGAAGGGGCCTGGGAGCACCTACGCGGTGAGATGAGACGACTCGAAGAGCGTCAGGCCGAATTCCAGCAAACCGCTTTCCTGGATGATGACCAAGCACGCACAATTCACGACTTGCTGAACCGTTTGGCCAGTGCCGTGCCGTCCACAGAGGGGGTACGCGACCATCTGAACGCCTCGCTGGAAATTCTGACACAGCAGCAGCATTCCCTCAACCAGCAGTGGCAAAATTTAGATCAGCAGCGATCGACCGCTCAGCAGATCCAGGGAGAGGTCGATCGCCAGTCCCAGGATCTACAGCAACGCTGGCATGAGTGGCACCAGGCACAGGAGTCTCTCGAAGCAGGCCGCGCTGAATTGAAGGTACAGCAGACCTCGCTGAATGTGCGACAGGAATACGCTCGGATGCTGGGTGTACAGATTCAAAATCAGGAAGACTTGCACCAGCAACTCTATGGACTGTCAGAAACCTCTGACAAGGTCAAAGTGGGCCAGAAAGTAGACGTCGAAGCGTTGGAAAAGCTCTCGCTAGAAGAATTACAGAAATTAGTCAACGACCTGGAACGTGATTTACAAAAGCTTTCTCAATTCGTTGAGAGTCAGGAAGAAGAACTGCGTTATAAACAGCAAGAAATTGACGAACTGCAGGCGAAGATACAGGCCGCGAATGAGTTCGATCGCCTGAACCTGGAGAATGAGTTGGCTGACGAGCAGGACGGATACCAGATGCTCAACGAAACGCTGGTTGGTCAGCGCCGAAATTTACGAGAACGCGAAGGTCTATTAAGCCAGCATCGCGCCGTCCTATCGCGGCGACAGGGCAACACGGATACGAATGGGCAGGATAACGATATTGACCTTGGCCCCATTTTGAGCCAGATTGAAGCCCAGCGGCAGCAGCAGGTCGAAGAACTGCAAAAGCTAGAAAGCCAAATTGAGCAAATGCGCGGTGCGATCAACCAGGCCCAGGGCCTAGTCAATTCTCAGGCAACAGAGCAGGAGAACAAGCGCAACGAACTCAAGCAGCTTGAGCAGATGCTCATTGAGCGCCGCTCTACCGCCGCCGAGACGTGGGGACGCGTGAACCTCTATCAAGAATTGCTCCAACCCATCCAGGACAACGTCGATGGTCTACGCCAACGCTTAGAGGGCCTTGCAGGCACAATGTCCCAACTCCAGGAGACAGGAGAGCACCAGTCAGGCGCGATCGCCGAGATGCGCCAAATTCTCGCCAACCTCACCAGTACCCCAGAACTCGCCGCCTCGTGAGCTTTCAGGATGCTTGGCGATGATTGAGCTACGAGTCAACCTTCGCTGAACGGTACTCATGAAGTTCTGTTCATAAGATCGATTTGGTCAGCAAGCTCAGGATAGGGTCAATCGCCGGATAGCCGATTCTGGGTAGGCCTGCTAGCTCGCTGCTGCCATCCTGAAATGGCTACGGCTATAGTAACTCAGTCTCTCAAGCGAATATATTATGGCTATCGCGTCCTTCAATCACAACTGTTGTCATCGGTTTTGAGCCAGATCCAAGGGGCTTCAACGCAGGCGATCGCGCCACCAGGAAAGGGATCCGTCTGCGATCGATTGGGTGCCGTGATGAGGCTGACGACTTTCTCAACGTGATTGAAACTGGGAGCGCAGGGTAAGGTTTGCTGAAGAAACTGGCGGACAACGCGGCGTTGCAGGGCGAGGGCTGCGGGTTGCAGGAGTGTGCGATCCAGTCCTGGCCGATCCGGGTGGTGTACCTGCTGAAGTAACGCCGTGGCTTGTGCTTCGAGATAGGCGACCTCTGCCTGAAGCAGTTCTGCGGTTTGCGCGATGGCGTGCTCTACTTGCGGATTAAAGTGGGTTTGCAAATAAGGCAAGAGTTCCTGACGAATACGGTTACGCGCGTAGGTCAGGTCATGATTAGTAGTGTCTTCCCAGACACGCAATTGAGCAGCCTGACAGAACTGACCTGTCTCATTACGCGTGACGTTCAGGAGGGGACGTACTAGCTGAATCTCTGGGGTGAGGGGACGCTGCCAGGTGAGTGCCTGCAAGCCATCAGCGCCGCTGCCACGCATCAGGTTGTAAAGGAACGTCTCGGCCCGATCGCTCGCCGTGTGTCCCGTCACAACGCAGGCAAAGGCGTGTTGCTGGGCGATCGCTGTCAAGGCATAGTAGCGCCATTCTCGCGCGACTGCCTCACTGTCTGGGATTTGTTCGGCGCGCTGCTGGTAGTAAGGAAGCTGCCAGGATTGGGCCAATTGTTTGACATAGTCGGCATTCGCATTGGCATCCTCACGCCAACGATGATTGCAGTGGGCGATCGCTAGATACCATCCCCACTTGGGTTGCAGATCTAGCAACAGTTTGACCAAACAGAGCGAATCCTGTCCTCCCGAAACGCCAACCAGCACCCGCTGGCCTTGCCGCATTAACAGCCGCTCCTTCAGTGTTCGATGCACATGGGCATGCATTGGCGTCCAGAGGGGGAAAGGTCTGCTCTGGGACTGCGGTGCATCGAATGATGGTGCAGCAGAATCTGACATTAGTAATCGTCGTCTACATCGCCGTAAACGTCATCAAATTTAGGATCGGGTTTCTCCGGACGACGGGGGCGATCGCGGGGTGCGTCCAACATTTTCGGCTTACTAACCTCAGGTGCAAACTCCAGACGGATTCTGACCCGTCCTCGTTGCCAGCCAGCAGTGCCAAATCGTAACGCTTCGCAGGGCAACCCTTCGCCAAACCAACCTTCGTTGTCATCCGACCAATCATTTTCACGATCGCTAATCGCCTGCGCGAGGGCATCAATAAACTCACCAACCTTGAACGTCGGGTTTACCATCAGCACACGACCCACGTTGATAAACAGCACCTCGTCGTTATTTAGTGGCTCAAATTGGTTGTTGTCCATTGTCTACCGTTAAACGTAAATGATTAGTAGGAGCAAGGTGTAAGGTGTGAGTTTGAGGAGAGAAAACGTTTTGAGTTATGAGTTGATTCTGACTTCTAACAACCCAAAATGCCTTTTAGTTTCCTCCCTCATCTCTCCTCTCCGCTCATTCAGAGAAACCAACCGTAGCTGTGGAGTCCCTTACCCAGCAAGTTCACCCCTAAATAACAAACCCAGACAACGACAAAACCAGTAGCTGCCAGAATAGCGGGACGACGACCTTGCCAACCTTTGGTAATGCGAGCGTGCAGGTAAGCCGCAAAGACCAGCCACGTAATCAGCGCCCAGGTTTCTTTAGGATCCCAACTCCAATACGATCCCCAGGCTTCGTTTGCCCAAACAGCTCCCGCAATAATGCCGATCGTCAGTAGTGGAAAACCCAGCCCAATAATGCGGTAGCTGATGTTGTCGAGGGTATCAGCAAGGCTCAGCCGTTGCGGTGAAAGGGGGATAGTAGCAGTCGTTGCAGAGACTGGTGGTGCATCGAGCACTGCCGTAGCGCTGCCGTTAGCGTCGAGGCGCGTGGTAGCTAATTCGTTCGGTGTGGCAGCATCAACTAATTCGCCTGCTTTGCGAAGTTTGTAGGCGCGATCGCGATACGCGCCTGTACCCACCGAACTGCCGCGTAATTCAATATTTTGTCCACGAGTCACCACCAGGAAGGCGATCGCCAGCAGCGCCCCGACCATTAGAGTGGCATAGCTCAGCATCATTACACTGACATGCATCATCAGCCAGTTAGACTTCAACGCTGGAACCAATGGTGCTGATGCCTGCATTTCTTTAGGCAACGTCAGTGCCGCAAAGGCCGTAATGCTCATTGCGACAGGAGCAGTGACGACACCCACCAAGCGGCTACCGCTCATATTTTCTGCCACCAGATGCACCGCTGTGATGCCCCACGTGAGAAAGAACAGGGACTCGTACAGGTTACTGAGGGGAAAGTACCCGGCCTCCAACCAGCGCGCTCCCAGCAGAGCGGCTATACAGAGGTTGGCGATCGCCATGCCTGTCGTACCCAGTCCAGAGAGGTATGGAAGACGAGGAAACGCCGCTCCAATCCAGTACACCAACACCGTCACGAACAGGATCGCGAAGGAGGCGTTATCAAAAACATTTTGTAATCTGACCAAATTCATGCCAATCTCCCCAGGGTTGGTTCAAAGCCCTCTCTCTATCCTACGGCGATTGAGAATCGTTATGAGTGTTGTCGGACGAATATAGCGGTTCTCACCCTCATGCCGTACACCCACCCAATCCCCACAGTTTGCACCGCACTGACGAGCAAAAGGGTTTAGTGGCGGGTTTGGACGGTGACCGATGCTGTTGGCGAATGTATTACAACCGCTCCTACGAGGAGGCTACAAGTGCAGTCAGTGACGAGAATTTAGGTCTTTTAGCTTTTGTCGTATTTCCGTAATCTTGC
>JAJPKC010000149.1 GCA_021323955.1 Oscillatoriales cyanobacterium Centralia_MAG_596
CGGCTTGATCAGGTACGACAGCTTGGCTGGAACGATCCTCAAATCGAATTGCTGGTATTGAGCGCCTGTGCCACCGCTCTGGGCGATCGCGACGCCGAACTGGGGTTTGGGGGTCTAGCTGTGCAAACAGGGGTCAAAACAGCCGTCGCTAGCCTCTGGTATGTCAGCGATGCTGCCACCACGGCCCTTATGACCGGGTTCTACAAAGACCTCCGCACCGCCCGCATTAAAGCCGAGGCTCTGCGACAGGCCCAGGTTGCCATGGCCAGAGGCCAGGTCTTCCTCCAGAACGGACGTTTACAGGGTATTGAGACCGGGGAAGGGATTCCGCTTCCTCCCGCCAGTCTCGGTGTCCGCGATCGCCAGTTTTCCCACCCCTACTACTGGGCCGCGTTTACGATGATTGGCAATCCCTGGTAAGTGACGGCCTGTAGACCGGCCCGCTACTCTTCAAGGCGCACCAGCCCCACCGCCCGATCGAAGCGGAGCATTTCCAGGCTGCGATCGCCGTAGACACCCTCAATCTGCTGACGGCAGCAGTCGATCGCAAAGTCATTCAGGTCTTCCGGCTCAACGCCAAACATATCCTGGAAGACGGCGGGTTCGACGCGACAAAAGCGGGGCCGGTCTGAATAAATGCCGCACTCGCGCGTCGTGTGGTCAAAGTGAATGCACCAGCCACCGTCACCCACCAAACTCAAATAGAGCGTGAGTTCATCGGGCGTCAGATAGTTTCCCAAATCGGGGCGATCGCTCGGGTCGAGGTGGCAACAGGCACCACACTGTTTTACACAACGCCAGGTTGCCATAGGAAGATAGAGGGAAGAAAGGACAAGGAAAGAGCCGGGGACGGGGGCGATGGAGACAGGCGGCGGGTCAGCATTGGCCGAACGGGGACAGAGTGGTGATCATACGCCAATCAACCGCTAACCCCTGTCTGCGAACCAGCGGCCTTACGATCCACTGTTGGCGAGCGCCTGCCTGACTCCGACCCATCAATTTTAACTTTTATTAACTTCCTTAGAACTGGTCACTGAGCCAGATAAAATACATATTTGTTACAGAAGCGTTACGGCCGCTCACTCGTTTAACAAACGACCGATTAGGGGGTTAGGGACATGGAATCAATCATTCAACTTACGATGTTAGCAGCGATCGTGATTGCTGGTCCTGCAGTGATCTTTTTGCTGGCTGCCCGTGGCGGCGACCTTTAGAGTCAGCGTTGCCTGATGGTGTTTTGGTAGCGATGCTGTTGTATGAAGTGCTTTGAAGCACTGAGCGCAGGCGCTTTTATAGATTTTTCGAGTATGAGAGAGTAGTGACTAGCCCGATTCACGTCGGGCTTTTTATTTGGCCATCTTTAGGGCTGCGAGGATGGCGCGATCGTGTGCAGAAATTTTCGGATTGCCTGCTCGTAGCGATCGCCAGCCACTTGCTCAACATCATTGTGGTCTGCACCGTCCACCGCAAACAATGTTTTTGGCTGATTGGCCTACTCAAACAACGCTTGTCCATGCCAGAACGGAATCGTGCGATCGTGGGTGCCGTGAATAAAGAGCACCGGACAGTGAACGGCGCTGATTTTTTTGATGTTGGCGAATTTATCAAACGGGAAGAAAAGCGATCGCACAAGTCGCCACCACGAAAGTTTACCCAACAGGAGGCTTCTAAGCCATCGGCGATCCATTGTTGCACTGTCCCGGTTTCTTGCCCGCGAATGTCTTTCCCAATCACACGACCCTAAAGACTGTTTGTACGTTCCAACGCGTTCAAGGCCGCTTTGATCACGTTGTAATAGCGCGGCTCGCAAACGTTTACCTGTGTCGGCTTACCCTGATTCTGGGTCATTGTAGCCATTTTTTGGCCCCGCTGCACGAGGAGTTCTTTGCCCTGGTCATTGCGGATGATCAGTTGCTCACCGCTGATGTGATGGAGTACTTCGCAGTTATAGACGCGTTCCTCGTGCTGAAATTCGATCGACGTCTGAATGGCGATCGGACGACGAACCCCTATTAGCTCCAGCTCCAGGGAAATCTCGCCGTTCCACTCGTTGGTGCGTAGACGATAGGCTACATCAAGGTAGTTGGGCAAGGGATAGTAGTCGCCCCAGCGCCACGCGATCGCGGTAAAGCGGCGCTCCTTGCCTGATGCATCATCCTGGCTGACAGTCAGCTTGATGTGCCCCTTGCCGATGCGTTTTTGCTCGATGACGCGCACATTGGCAGACCAGAAGACCGGATCGGGATTGTCGATGCCGCAGGGATGCAGCGCGTCGATTTGGGCAAAGAGGCTGAGGTCGAGCTGATCGAACGCGGCCTGCGTGTCGATCGTGACGAGTGGCTTCAGGTGTTCCGGTTGCAGGCACTGGTGGGCAAACGTCTGGAGACGCGATCGCAGGCTGTCCAGATTCGCGGCCTCCAGCGAGAACCCGCCCGCCGCACGGTGGCCACCAAATTTGCCCAGCAGGTCGTGGCAAAACTGGAGCGCGTCAAACACGTTGAATTCGGGAATGCTCCGCGCCGATCCCCGAATGTGAGTCCTTTCCTCATCTTCGTAGGTACCAATAAACACGGGCACACCGTAGCGCTCGACCAGCCGCGACGCCACAATACCAATCACGCCATGATGCCAGTCAGGCTGCACAATGACAAGCACCCGTCCTGTCGTTGGCGGCGCAAAGTCTGCCGCGGGATGATTGGCGCGATTGATCACGTCCTCGACCAGCGCGATCGCCTCCAGTTCGATCTGTTCACATAGCTTCTGACGTTGTTGATTGATCTGTTCGCACTGCATGGCACGTTCCAGTGCCGTACCGGGATCGTCTGTGGTCAATAGCTCAATCACAATTTGCGGGTCGGCAAGGCGTCCAACCGCATTAATCCGCGGCCCTAGCCGAAAGCCGATCGCCTCCGGTTTCATCTGTCTGGCTCCCGACAGTCCTGTGACCTGGATGAGGGCCTGTACACCCGCCAGCTTTGATTTGGGGAGCAGTTGCAGCCCCTGTCTGACCCAACGACGATTGACCCCTGTTAACGGCGCGAGATCCGCGATCGTGCCCAGCGTAAATAGCTCCAGCAGCGAATTGCCCAGTTCATGGGTCTTGCCCATGCTTTGCGCCAGCGCGATCGCCAGGATGTACGCCACGCCAACGCCTGCCACTCCTCGATACGGGGATGTCTCCGCAATCAGCTTCGGGTTGAGGATCGCGTTAGCATCGGGCAGTTCGGGCGGAATATCGTGGTGATCGGTGACAATGACGGCCAGCCCCAGTTCGCGGGCACGGGCGATCGGGGCATGCGCCGCAATCCCATTATCAACCGTTAAAATCAGCCCCACACCGTCATCGTAGAATTCTTCCACAATGCGCTGGTTGATGCCGTAGCCTTCGCTCATACGGCTGGGAATCGCATAATCAACCCGTGCGCCAAGTGCCCGCAGTGCTCGAATTAATAGCGCCGTGCTGGTCATTCCATCGGCATCGTAATCACCACAGATCGCAATCTTCTGACGGCGGTTGATGGTATTGATCAGCAGTTCCAGGCTGAGTGGTAAATCAGGAAAATCGTCCAGTGGTGAGGGCAATGACTCCAGTTCGGGATTGAGAAATTGTTGCGCCTGGGCTGAAGACTCGATGCCCCGATTCAACAATACTTGCGCGAGGAGGGGCGACAGGTTTGTTGCCTGGGCGATCGCGGCTGCCTGTTCTACCTGGGGAACCGCAATGTGCCACCGCTGATCGAGCCATTTGGGTGATGCCGTCGAAGCCGGAGGAGAAGAGATTTGCTTAATCACAGAGCGTCTTACTAGTTACAGCCATCAAAGTTCACTGATGAAGGAATGAGAATTTAATCACAAGTCAATTTCTGCTAGGGGCGATCGCCCTTACGGCAGAAGCGTTGTCAGATTATTTAACTCGCAATCCTAAATGCTCACCGAGCTAAGTATTCACTCAACGCTGAATAATTTCTCACTATTCATTGGTTTGGTACAAGGGTATTGCTAAATTTACTGCAAATTGTGGCGATCATCGCTCAAAAGGTAGAAATTTTTTTCGTTGTAAGTCCACCAATCGGTAGTCACCATTGTCAAAGCAGACTGTACTACACTACAGCGGACAATGCTCACGTTCACTGGCACAACTCTGAACTAAGATTGCAGAATTCTTGAGTCTGATTAGACTTAGACTATGAGTTCGCAGCACTTCAGGGTCAATGCTGTTTAGTCTGATGGCTGTTTAGTCTGATGGCTGTTTAGTTTGATGAGCGGGATCTGATGGTTAAACGAGTGGTCTGGCGAATACCATACGCGGCAAACCATACGCGGCAAACAATAGCAAATTCCCATGGTCATCCTCTAAACCTGACACCTGCAAAGGCAGGTTTTGTTTTATTGGAGCCGTTTAGCCTGCTCTCTGTAACCTTAGACCGCCCAGTCTGATTGCGCACGAGCCTGCTTTTGAGCCGATCGTCGCAAACCCAATCGTTTATTCCAGGAATTCACCCATGATGAAACCCATTTTGGCAGGCTGTTCACTTCTGGCGCTGCTGGCGATCGGTAGTCTCCCCGTCAAAGCACAGAGCACGAAACCTGCCCCTTCACCTGCCCCAGCGACGAGTCCTGCACCGACACAGAACACGGCACCCGCACCTGCAGCGACAAGCACCAACGTTAGCCCAGACGAATTGCAGAAGTTTGCCAGCGCGACCAAGCAGATGTTGGCGATCGTCAACGACACCGAAAATCAAATGGTGCAAGCGGTCCAAAAGCAGGGACTCACCGAAGCCCGGTTTAATGAAATCTATCAGTCAAAGCGTAACCCCAATGCCAAGCCTGCAAACCAGATCACGCCGAAAGAAGAGGAGAGCTATAAGCAGGCGGTAACCCAGCTCACACAGCTACAAAAGGACGCTCAAGTCAAGATGGACAAAGCCGTGGAAGCTCAGGGTCTACAGACGGATCGGTTTAACCAAATTTTTGCGGCTGTGCAAAAAGATCCGCAGCTCCGTCAGGAAGTACGGAAACTAATCCAGCAGCATACGGGTCCTTAGGATCAAAGCCAGAAGTCCAAAACATCGATGGCAAAACGGCTTGATCGGTTCGTGGTAAATGGAGCATTGGCTCCCCCAAACACCAGGGTTTTGGTCGTCGATCGTCATCGCGACCAGAGCGATGCCGCACAATAGTGATGAACCGAATGTGGAGGCTATCAATCAACGGTAGCCTCCGCTCATGTCGTGGTTGTCTTGTTCTATGCGTGATTCTCATCTCTTTTTGGTTGGCCACTGTCAGCATGGTGGTGCAGGCGAGTCATTAGGCCGTCGTACAAACGGGTTGCCGCGCACTCGCTCGGCCTGGGCCGCGATCGTGCTGAGTGGGGTCGGCTGGGTTCTGTCGGTTGCTGGTTCGGTGCAGGCGGCTGAGCGGGTATACGTTTCGTATGGCATCTTGGAGCGGTCAATCCCGGTCGCGTCACTCGCCGCCTATGCTCGCAATGGCACCATTGATGAAGACCTCGCTGTTTACGCGCAGTATGGCAATCCCAAGCAGCTCCAGCAGCTTAAAAGCGTGCTGTTGGCCCGCGCCGATGTGAAGCCTGTGGCCGTTGCTCAGTTTCTCTACACGCCGCAAGGTGAGCTGTTGCTCAAGCGGTTAGGCCAGGTCATTCAGCCCGAATCGCGTGATTCTGGATTTAAGGCCATTCGAGCGGCATTGATTTTGGCTGCGGCTGACCGTGATGGGTTAACGTTGCTCAACATTCTGCGCCAGTTTCCGACGCGTGGTTTGCGAATTGACGTTGAACGGAGCCTGCAAATTGCGGCAGCGCTGGAACAGTTGGTCAGCCAGACCAATCAGGCCACGGCGGTTGTGGCACAGGCATCACAAACCGAGCAGGCAAAGGAAACCGTCCCGATCGGCCAACTGCCTGATCTGCGGCAGCGTGGCCCCTTTACCTGGAAAAAGCAAACGATCGCCCTGGTCGATTCAAGCCGTGATGCCGTGGTCAACCCACCCTCACCGACCACAACAGCGCCATCGAATGGTCGGCTTGTCACCGCGCCGTCTACCGATAGCCCCGTACATGGGCGATCGATTCCGGTAGATTTGTACGTGCCCAATCTAGGCCCGGACAGTGCTGCGACGCCTTTGCCCCTCATTGTGATCTCTCATGGTCTGGGATCCGATCGCACCACCTTTGCTTACCTGGCCATCCACCTGGCGTCGTACGGCTTTGCGGTACTGGTACCAGAACATCCCGGCAGTAACGCGCAGCAGCTACAGGCGCTGATCAACGGCGTGGCCAGCGAAGTGTCTGAGCCAGCCGAGTTTGTCAATCGTCCACTCGATATTACGTTTGTACTCAATCAGGTCGAAAGCCTGGTTAACAGTACCCCCAACTTGCGTGGCCGCTTGAATTTTCAACAAGTGGGCGTTATCGGGCAATCCTTTGGTGGCTATACGGCGCTGGCTGTGGCTGGTGCTCCCATCAACCCACAACAGCTTCAGGCCAACTGTCAAAATCTCGAAAACACCTTAGACCTGTCATTGCTGTTGCAGTGTCGGGCGACCGCGCTCAAGCAGCCCATTCCGCCGCTGCAAGATCGTCGGGTCAAAGCCATAATTGCGATCAACCCCATTACCAGCGCCGTCTTTGGTCAAACGAGCCTGAGCCAGATTAAGGTTCCCACCATGATTGTTAGCGGCAATGCGGACACGATCGCGCCCGCCGTGCCAGAGCAGATCCTGCCATATACATGGCTTACCGCTAGCGATCGCTATCTGGTGATGTTGCGGGGCGGCACTCACTTTTCAACGCTAGACTCAACAGATTCACCCAATGCCATTCCCCTGCCTGATGAGGTCGTTGGCCCCAGTCCAGTCATTGCCCGACGCTATATTGATGCCCTGGCCGTTGCCTTCTTCCAGACATATATCGGCAACAAACCGGCCTCTCGCAGCTATCTCAGCGCTTCCTACGGCAGCTCGATTAGCGAACCGCCGATACCGCTAAATCTGGTGCGATCGCTGACGGCTGACCAGTTCACACAGTTCAACACCAGCACCGCACCAACCGCTGTAACCACCCAGCCCGCCCCACCCACCCCGGCAACGATTGCGCCTCAGGTTGCCCCTGTAAACCAATAGTCGGAGTTATCTGGAATGATCTGGAGCGGCATTGATGCCGCGCTAACTGCTACCGATTAGCGTCCGCTCCCGCTGTGAAACTGTAGATCGTCTGCGTTTGCAGCGCATGGCTGATCGTCGATGGCTGCTGGCTGAGGGGAAAGACCTGGCGATCGATCTGCACCTGCAATCCCGTGAGTGGGTCGGTGCCGGGAGAGACAATGAATTCCAGCGCCTGCAAGTTGGGCAGAGCGGCGAGGTGATCCAGAATTTGGGCGATCGCGGTCACATAGGGATGTTCGGGAAAGTGGTACCAGTCAGGTTCCCCCACAAGCGGCTGGTCGAAGCCTAAGTGCACAATCAGCGACGACTCACCAAACAGCGCTTTTGCGACAGGCCGCACTTCTTCTTGCAGCAGCAAATCGTGAACTTTCGCCAGATAGCGCAGCTTTTGCAGGCGATCGTAGCGCTCTGCGACCGAATCCGTAGATGCCTGCCAGCGAAGCGCCAGCGTGACCAGGTAGGATTGCAGGAATAAGTGCCCCAGCTTTTCTGCCTTGGTCGCCAGATAGCCAGAGTTGTAAGGGGTCGCTTCGATAAACAGCGGCACTCGCTCCACCACTTCCAGTTCGTAGCCCTTGAGTCCAGCAATCTTGCGGGGATTGTTGGTAATCAGCCGCATCTGACGCACCCCCAGATCGTTCAGGATCTGGGCACCCATCCCGTAGTTCCGTAGATCAGCCGGGAACCCAAGATGCTCGTTGGCTTCAACGGTATCCAGGCCCATGTCCTGGAGGGAGTACGCTTTCAGCTTATTGACCAGACCAATGCCGCGTCCTTCCTGGCGCAGATAAACCACTACGCCCCGGCCCGCATTTTCAATCATCTTCAGCGCGGCCTGGAGCTGCATTCGGCAATCGCACCGCAGGGATCCGATCGCGTCTCCTGTGAGACACTCCGAGTGCATTCGCACCATCACAGGTTGTTCATGGAAGGTAGCCGGATCGCCTTTCACAATCGCAACATGCTCGGTGTTGTCTAACGTGTGGCGGTACGCGTAGATTTGAAAATGACCAAACTCCGTCGGCAAATCGGCGATCGCCTCCCGCTGAATCAACCGCTCATGCTCCAACCGATAGCTGATCAGGTCAGCAATGCTGATGATCTTCAGTTGATGCTTTTTGGCGTACTGAATGAGCTCTGGCAGCCGCGCCATTGAACCGTCTGGATTCTGAATCTCACAGATCACACCCGCCGGATATAGTCCCGCCAGTCGGGAGAGATCAACAGCTGCTTCGGTGTGTCCGGCCCGCTTGAGGACGCCGCCTTCCCTGGCTCGCAGCGGAAACACATGCCCCGGACGGCGCAGATCGCTGGGGCGAGTCGCGGGGTTAATCGCAATCTGAATTGTCCGAGCACGATCGTCAGCCGAGATGCCAGTCGTAACGCCAGCGCTGGGGGACGCATCAATACTGACGGTAAAGGCCGTCTGGTTACTGTCGGTATTATTGGTCACCATGAGTGGCAGATCGAGTTCATCAAGGCGTGCCCCCAGCATGGCTAAACAGATGAGTCCGCGTGCATCCACCGCCATGAAGTTGATCATGTCGGGTGTCGCGAACTGAGCCGCGCAGATCAAGTCGCCCTCGTTCTCACGATTTTCATCGTCTACCACCACGATCGCCCGTCCTGCCTTCAGGTCTGCCAGGGCAGTTTCAATGGTGTCAAATGGAAAGAAACTAGAACCGAATTGAGATGGATCGACGGAAGCGTTCAAGGTAGGAGTACCGTAAAGTTTTTTGAAGCGAACTACTATTTAAATTGTAATCTGTTTAATTCGGTGCCATGGGAGCGATCCGCCGCAGAATCTGTTATGAATGATCCCAGCCTTTACCGACGGCGATCGTGGTTGCTTCCCTATCGCGGACAATTAGCCCATCGCGATCGGCAGTCGATAAAAGTCAACAATCCCTGGCCGAAGGCGATCAATTTTCCCAAAAGTAGATGCTCTGGTACTACAATGCAGCAAACATCGAGTAACTCGCTCCGCAAATTAAGGTAAATCATCATGGGTGATGTAGGACGCATACCTGTCGGCATCGTTGGTGCGTCAGGGTATGGCGGTGTGCAGTTAGTCAGGCTCTTGATCGATCATCCCCGTCTGGAGCTTGCCTACCTTGGTGGTGAAAGCAGCGCTGGACAGCCCTTCGCTGATCTTTACCCACATTTAGGCCATCGGGTCAAACAAGTGGTTGAGCCACTGGAACTGGATAAAATTGCCGATCGCTGTCAGGTCGTGTTTTTGTCATTGCCCAATGGACTGGCCTACAAAATGGCTCCAGTGCTGTTGGCGAGAGGCTGCAAGGTACTTGACCTGTCGGCTGACTACCGCTTTACCGATTTGGCAACCTACACTTCCTGGTATGGCGGCGATCGCGACGATCAGGCAATCGCAGAAACAGCGGTGTATGGCCTGCCGGAACTGTATCGCGATCGCATCGCTGAAGCGCAGTTGGTCGGTTGCCCCGGTTGCTACCCCACCGCCAGTTTGCTCGGTTTGTCGCCTTTGCTAAAACAGGGACTCGTCGTACCTGAGACGGCCATTATTGATGCCAAGTCCGGCACGTCCGGTGGTGGTCGGCAGGCAAAGGTAGGGATGCTGCTGGCAGAAGCTGACAATTCCTTCTCGGCGTATAATGTCGCGGGTCGTCATCGCCACACGCCCGAAATTGAGCAAATTTGCAGCGATCTCGCCGGGCACGAAGTCCTCATCCAGTTCACGCCACACCTGGTGCCAATGGTGCGCGGCATTCTCGCCACGATCTACGCCACGCTTCGCGATCCGGGACTGGTGCGCGAAGACTTGCTCACCATCTACAATGCCTTCTACCGCAATGCGCCCTGGGTAAAGGTTTTGCCCAGCGGTGTCTACCCCCAAACGAAATGGGCGGCAGGCACCAACCTCTGCTACATCGGGTTAGAAGTTGACCCTCGCACCGATCGCGTGATCGTTATGTCGGCGATCGACAACCTGATGAAAGGACAGGCAGGGCAGGCGATTCAGTGCCTCAACATTATGATGGGCTGGGATGAAATGCTGGGACTACCGCAGTTGACCTTCTACCCATGATGTCGATTAAAGCCGCATTGCATTTTTTGGGGCACTCTAGAGACGTTTGAATTCTCAACGGCATCTAGAGACGAATGAAACGACACCTTTCTCTTATCGTGTTAGCGATCGCGGCTTCAACCTTTAGTGCGTGTATGCCGACTAAAGCGAATGTGATCAGGCAAATTAGCGCACAAGAACCACCGGCTCAATCCGTTAATACCCAGGTACAGGGTCAGGAAGCAGATAAACTTTTTCCTATCTTGCTGCATGGCAAGTCAGGGTATATCGACCAGCACGGCAAAATCATCACGCAGCCAATTTTTGACGGAGCTGGGGACTTCTCTGAAGGGATGGCAGCGATAAAACTTGGCAAAAAGTGGGGTTTTATCGATCAAACTGGAACGATTGTCATCCAACCAAAATTTGACCGCGTATTTGAGTTTTCCGAAGGACTGGCAGCCGTATATATCGGTGGCGATGCTGGTTTTGGGGGCAAAGCTGGTTTCATCGACAAAACTGGAAAAGTTACAATTCCATTGAAATTCGACGATGCTTACGGCTTTAGTGAAAGACTTGCAGAAGTCCGTATCGGTAAAAAATGGGGCTACATTGACTCAAGCGGAAACATCGTAATTCAACCTCAATTTAATAATGCAGGGAGTTTCTGCAAAGAAGGCTTGGCAGTAGTCAGTCTTGCTAAGAAAGATGGCTATATCGATCGAACAGGCAAATTCGTGATCCCACCAAAATTTGATCAGGGTAGCAAATTTTGTGAAGGCTTGGGAATGGTTAAGTTGAATGGGAAATGGGGTTACATTGACAAAACTGGGACGTTAGTGATTCAACCTCAGTTTAATGATGCAATGCAGTTTGTTGATGGTTTAGCTGCCGTCCAAATCGGGGAGAAATGGGGCTACATCGATGTATCAGGAAAAGTAGTGATTCAACCCCAATTTGAACAAACTCAACACTTCATAGAGGGATTAGCGTTTGTTCAAATTAATAATAAGTGGGGCTATATTGACAAAACTGGGAAGATAGCCATTCAAGCCAAGTTTGATAGTGCTGGAAGTTTTTCTGGAGGACTGGCACCCGTATCAAGCAATGAAAAATACGGATACATCAACAAAAACGGCGACTACATATGGGCACCGACAAATTAATAGAACTTCACAATCATATCGACATCGGAACCAGTACTGAAATGGCTTTGGGGATGACGCGAAACCGTGCTGGTGTGGCGGTGGTAATTTCGCCGTCAGTGTTGATGGAGTGATGTCGCCGTGTGTTGATCTCAATCTCCTGACCGGAAAGCGATCGCA
>JAJPKC010000314.1 GCA_021323955.1 Oscillatoriales cyanobacterium Centralia_MAG_596
CTTAGCGGCCTGTACTGCAAGCGGCGCGCCTTGGGACGACATGAACCCATCGTTGCCAAAATTTACTCACATTTACTCACAGCGCCTCGGCGAAGTTTCAGTCGTGCCCAACAGAACGCGATGGCATGACTGTGAACAGCAATTGATCCGCTCTCGTAGAATCAGCCCTTCTGCGGCGCAGGGCAATCAACCACGATGCTCTGACAGCTCCACCTGGAGCGGCGAAACCCGTAGAGGCTGAGCAGCAACAATCGCAAGTTGGAACGCTTACGCTCGCTTCAGTTGAATTGAGGTCTGGTTAAATTAACGCACCCTTAGGATGGGCAGCGTTTCACCCCTGATCAAACAGACCTCTTTCGGCTCATGCTTCAGACTCAGCCATGTGCTGAGAACATTGCGGTTGCTAGGACATGGTGAAGATGGACGTTCTAAAGGTCGCTGCAGGCTTAGAACGGCTCTGCAAAGCGCTCAGGCAGAAACTGCTGCTGGTTTGTTGTAGAACGGATAGTCGGTATAGCCATGAGCATCGCCCCCATAAAAGGTCGCACGATCGTAAGCAGTCAGCGGCAGCCCAAACTGGATACGCTTGGGCAAGTCGGGATTGGCAATGAAGAGACGACCAAAGGCAATGGCATCGGCATGCTGCTTCTCGATCGCTTGTGCTGCACTTTCTGGACTGTAAGCAGCGGCTGAGAGCAGCGGACCGTCGAAAACAGGACGAAAGAGTGCGGCGTTGTTCAAGGCATCCTGATGCAGTTCGTCTGTGAGTCCGATTTCAGAGCCCCTGGCTTCAATCAGGTGCAAGTAGGCAAGGCGGTGCTGATTCAACGCTTTGATGATGAACGTGAAGAGTGCCTGGGGACTGCTGTCGTGGATGCCCCCATATTGCCCGAATGGCGACAGGCGGACACCGAGTCGATCGCTCCCAATCGCCGTGCTCACGGCTGCAACGATTTCTAAGAGGAAACGAACGCGATTTTCTTTTGAGCCGCCATAGCGATCGGTACGCTGATTCGTGCCATCTTCCAGGAATTGCTCGATCAGATGGCTATTAGCACCCTGCAATTCCACGCCATCGAACCCAGCTTCAATCGCATTCAAAGCAGCTTGACGAAACGTCGCCACAATGCCTGAGATTTCAGCAGTCTCTAAGGCTCGCGGAATCTCACTGGGCACTTGTTGAAAGGCTTTGGTCAGAGCCGGTAGAGACGGTGGAACAGCAGAGGGCGCTACGGGCAGCGCGCCATCGGGCAGCAAGGACGAATGGGAGTTCCGTCCATTGTGGGCAATCTGCATCACGATGCGACCACCGCGTGCGTGAACGGCATCCGTGACAGCCCGCCAGCCAACCATCTGTGCTGTTGTATAAATGCCAGGGGCACTGGGATAACCATGAGCCTGAGGGCTGATGGCGGTGCCTTCAGAGATGATGAGTCCGGCTGAGGCGCGCTGAGCATAGTACGTTGCGTTGAGTGCGGTCGGCACATTCTCGGCACCAGCACGCATGCGGGTGAGCGGTGCCATGATGATCCGATTGGGCAGGGTGATCGCACCCAGACGTAAGGGTGTAAAAAGAGTGTTTGTTGTCATAAAGCCTGTCCTCCTGAGAGCAGTAAGCCAAAACGGGATAAGCTGCCTTAAAGCGGCTCATCCCGGCAAACATTGGAAGCTAGAGGAGGGTGATCTCACCCATGTCGATCGCCACGAGCAGCGGTTCTTTCACAAGCTGGTAGTCGCCTTCGTAGGCATACACGCGGCGCTTCGTGGGTACCATAATGCCGTCAACGTCACGGTAAGCTGAAGCGTAGTTCAGCCCAGTTGCCCCGCCCAGAATGTCAACGGTGTAGTCGTGCCGACGCAACAGACCATCGGGTCCGAAGCACGAGATTTGTTCGCGAGTGTGGCTCTTCACATCGTCTGGAAACGTGACCTTCAAGCGTCTCCAGGTCTCACCCTCTGCTTCGATGGGGGCAATCTCCTCTGTGCTAAAACCATCGTGAGTGTAGAGGAACGGCGTGTTGAGATAGGTCCACAGCGCCTCCCCACTGAAGTAGGCAACATGAATATCATCCCAGGGTGTCTCCTGCTGCTGACCTTCAAACGACTTTTCTGGATCATCGCGCGCTTCGATCAGCATTCCGTCTGCGGTCTCCAGGGCGACACGACTCGGCTCAAAAATGGAGCGTTTGTTTTGACCAGGGAAGACCATTGTGAGACGCTCTTGCTGCGTCTCGATCGTCATGACCACATTTTTAAGCACGTCGCCTTTTCCCTTTACGGACCAGATCGCCCCCGTAATGGAGGCGGCGACTTTGAGCGCTTTCACTTGCTGCCAACGCTCGAGACCGCCGTGTGCCTTGACGGCTAAATGCAGTAATTCATTCATGAGGAATCCTTCGCGTTTGTTAATGGGGCTGATTCACTTTGTACGGAGGGCAAAATTGGGCGCTTACTGTGCGACAGAAGCCACCGCAAGCGCGATGATGTCGGCCACTGCCTGCGGCTGCGAAATGAACGGAGCATGGCTGCTCGGCACTGACTGCACCGTGGCACCCATCCGCTGAGCCATAAACTCCTGTGCGGGTGGTGGGATCATCTGATCGTCGGTGCAGACGAGATACCAGGAAGGAATCGTCTTCCAGGCGGGTACACCTTCTGCGCCGGTAAAGCTCGCCACACTCAGCGGTCTCTGCACTGCTGCCATGACTGCCGCTTCGGTTGGGGTGGCATCGGCAGCAAACGCCTTGTGGAAGCCGTCTCGATCGATCCACAGAAAGCCATTACTGTCAGGCTTGATCGCTGCTGAGCCAGCCGATGGCAGACCCTGTTTGCTGAGGGAAGCGAGGCTCTCACCTTCATCAAGACCGAACGCCGTGATGTAGACGAGCGCTTTCACGTTGGGATTCTCGGTTGCAGCACCCGTAATTACAGCACCGCCATAGGAGTGCCCCACGAGCACGATCGGTTCTGTTTGCATCGCGAGCAGACGACGGGTGACCGCAATATCATCTTCCAGCGACGTCAGCGGGATCTGTGCGGCTGTCACATTCAAGCCCTGCGCCTGTAGTAACGGGATGACCTTGCTCCAGCATGAGCCGTCAGCCCAAGCGCCATGCACCAACATCACATTTACAGTTGTGCTCATAGTTCCTCTGTTTTCTGTTTGAAGCTAGTTTGTTCGTGCTGCCATGACCCATGCGCTTAGGCGTTGCCGTTGCCGTCATAAAACGGGTAATCGGTATAGCCGTGTGCATCGAACGTGTAGAAAGTGTTGCGATCGTAAGCCGTCAGCGGTAGCCCCTCCTGAATGCGGCGGGGTAGGTCGGGATTGGCGAGAAAGTGGCGACCGAATGCCACCGCGTCTGCCGTGCCGTTGGCCACAATTGTCTCGGCTGTATCGGGCTCGAAGCCACCAGCAGCGATTATCTTGCCCTGAAAGACCGTCCGCATTTGCTCGGCAGCAATCGCTCCTTGATGCTCCAGCACAACCTCACTGCCCTTCACCCGTGGCTCGATGAGATGCAGGTAAGCTAGACCAAACTGGTTCAACTGTGCGGCAACATACGTGAAGAGTGCCTGTGGGTTGCTGTCCGACATCCCATTCCAGGTGCCACTCGGTCCGAGGCGAACGCCAACGCGATCGCCGCCCCACA
>JAJPKC010000522.1 GCA_021323955.1 Oscillatoriales cyanobacterium Centralia_MAG_596
CCATAATGCAGGTGCCACCAGAGAGCAGGGTGCCGATCGCCGTACCCAATGCGCCCAGATACGTCTGCTGCAACTCAGTGGGCGAGGTGTCAAACACATCGGCTAACCATAATTCCAGCGGTAAGGGTGGAATGAGTCCCCGCTGCCAGTACTGGATCGAGTGGGCGTGCCCATTCACAAATCCGGGCAGCAGCAGCTTGTTTTCGGCATCGATCGCCGTTCCCACAGTCGGGAGATGTGCGCCGATCGCCGCAATGCGATCGCCCTCAATTTGCAGATCAACCGTAGCGTAACCGTCCTCAACAGGGATCAGAGCCGAACGAAGGGTATAAGTCACGATTAATCCTGGCGGCGTTGCTCAACTTCTCCATGCGCCCTGAGCAGGGCAGCAAGCTTATGCCGCATTAGAATACCAGGTTTATCTGATGCCATGTGCTGTTCTTCGCGAATGTCGAGCGGGGCGTCGTAGTCGGTTGTTTCCAGGATTTCGCGGTCTTCCTGGGTGACGGTGCGATCGAAGGCGATCACATCCGCTGCTTTGGCATCCGCTTCGGTGTCGTTGCGGAAGCAGAACTGGATGAGTTGCGAGGTCTTGTCGTCGATCGGCGTAGCGGCAGAAAAGATCAGGTGGATCAGGCCATTGGGGTACTGGATTTTGAGGGTGCGGGCGAATGGCATAAACCAGCGGCGTTCGTTGGTGCGAATGGTTTTCTCGTCCTGAATGCCCAGGTTTTGCTTTTGCAGATCGGGGTTCAACACTTCCACCCAGTGTTTCATCACAAAGCCCGTTTCGGTGTCGGTGATTTCGTCGATCGGTGGTGGTACGGGATTGCTCATGTCGCCCCAGGATCGCGCATGGACAAAGTTTCCGTGAGCGCTATCAAACGAGTTTTCCATAATGCGTAAACCGCTGGCGTGCCAGGTTTCGTAAAACTCGTGAATCTGGCGAAAGCCCGTCTCATCCGCTTCCGGGATATCTGGAATGCCGTGCAGCGGGTCATCCAGACACACCCACGCGTAACCATAGCGCTCCTGACACGGATAGCCGCTGACTTTATAGGTGCGGGGAATGTTATCGCTGGTTAACTGGGGAACTTTGACGCAGGCACCGCTCCCATCAAATGACCATCCGTGATAGGGACAGCGAATGTTGCCATCAATGACCTGCCCCTTGGAGAGTTGCGCCGATCGATGACAGCAGCGATCCTCGGTGGCGGCAGGCTTGCCACCGCTATCCAGCCACAGCACCAGCGGTTGACCCAGTAAGGTGAAGGCTTGCGGCCCATCTTGCAATGCAGCGATCGGCACCACGGGATACCAAAAACGCTTGAGTACAGGCTGTTGGGTGATCAGCATGGGGATTTCACAGCGAAGGGCAGGCGATGCGTTCAGCAACAGAGCTTGATTTTAAAGGAAGGCGATCGCCGAAACAGTAGTGCAGCGAACAGGACACGTTTTGCCGGTTTCGATACAGTTGGTATGCCTTAGATCATGAAGTATCGAGGTCAGGATAGTTAAGGCAATCAACCGTGACGTTTTCGCAGATTCCCGTAATTGATATTGGCCGCTTGCGATCGCCCCACCTGAGCGATCGCAAACACGTTGCGGCCGAGATTCGCCACGCCAGCCATGAAGTAGGCTTTTTCTACATCACAAATCATGGGATTCCTGACGACGCAATCGCGGCGACATTTGATCAAGCTAAGCGATTTTTTGATCAACCGCTGGCGGTAAAGAACGCGGTTTCCATCGCGCGATCGTCCATTTCACGCGGCTATGAAGCGATCGGAGAACAGGCGCTTGACCAAAACCCTGATCTCAAAGAAGGGTTTTATATTGGGGTCGATCGAGGTGCCGATGATCCACTGGTGCAGGCAGGGACGCCCAACCACGGAGCGAATCAATGGGTTGACTTACCGGGTTGGCGCGAGCACCTGGAAGCCTATTTTGCGATGATGCTGGCGTTATCGGCTCAGTTGACGCGCGCGATCGCCCTATCGCTGAACCTGGATGAACACTACTTTGACGCCCTGATTGACAACTCGATGTCAGTCCTGCGGCTGCTGCACTATCCACCCCATCCGCCCGACGCGATGGCCAACCAACTCGGCTGTGGTGCCCACACCGACTGGGGCTGTATCACCATTTTGCTGCAAGACGAGGTCGGTGGTTTGGAGGTTTGCAACGCCAGCGGTGAATGGATCCAGGCAAAACCGATTCCGGGTACGTTTGTGATCAATCTGGGCGACATGATGGCACGGTGGACAAACGACTATTACCAGTCCACACCCCATCGCGTGATCAATCGATCGGGCAGTGAGCGCTACTCCATTCCTTTCTTTTTTGACCCGAACTATCATGCTGTGGTGTCTTGCTTGCCCACCTGCCAGAGTCCTGAGCAGCCCCCCAAGTACGCTCCCATTCCCGCCGGAGAGCACATTATGGAGATGTATCGTAAGACCTACGGGCTGACAGCGATCGCCTAACCGTGGTCTTCACAACCAGCGGCAGTACACTGGAACAGACGGATGGGCAGACAGATGTGAACGGGCGACACAGAATCAGAAGCATAGTGCATTCGGTCAAACGATCGCGGCCACGAACGGTTCCACTGCTGGCGATCGCGGTCGGGTGGATCCTGGCACTCAGCGTTCAGCTTACCTTCGACTTTGACCGATCGCCGTTCCTGACGCTGACCGATCAGGCCGCGATCGCCCAAAAGCCCGCTCCTGACTTTCCGCTGAAACCGCATCCACTCCCGCCCACGCTGGCTCAGTGGCACGATGCCAGGCAAACGGGGGACTATTTCGATCAGGTCAAACCAGTGCCTGTTGGCTATCTGGTGTGGACGCACGTTCCGGTTACGGTGTATGTCCAACCTTCCACCCAGGAAGAGTTGGCAAATCCGTTTCGGGCGCGGCGATCGCAGGCCTGGATTACCGCTGTCACGCAGGCCGTACAGGAGTGGAGTCCGTACCTACCGCTGAAGATTGTCGCGGAGCCGGATGGCGTCGATATTGCGGTCTGGCGGACGCCTCCCCAAATCCAGCTAGACGCAGAAGACAGCCCACCGTCAACCGCTCCAGCGCCCACAGTCCCAACGCCGACAGCCCCACCACCCGCGGACGGATCTGGGCTACCGCTACGCCAACCCCATCCACGGCTGCAAACTGGGCGTGTGCGATCGGCGGTGACTCGTTATCAAATCTACGCGCAAGGTCTACCAAACGCGGCGTCCGCACCGTCTCGGCCCGTGCTGGCTCACCGTTTTACGATCCAGCTTCGCCCCGACCAGGCACCAGACTATCTGCAAGCCGCCGCACGGCACGAACTGGGACACGCACTGGGGATTTGGGGGCACAGCCAGTCCCCAACCGATGTCATGTATTTTTCGCAAGTCCGCCATCCCCCTCCCATTTCGCCACGCGACCTCAACACATTGAAACGGGTATATGAACAGCCCACGCGATTGGGCTGGCCGCTGTCTGACTGAGTTCAGGCAATGGGAGCACGCCCAAAGAGTTTGGTGAGGGTCTTGAGGCGATCGCGGAGATCCTCCGATGGGACGCCCCATTGATAACGCCATTCCCAATTGCCTTCCGGTTTGCTGGGGAAATTCATCCGGGCAGCGGTATCCAGACCAAAAATGTCCTGGAGCGGAATAATGGCGATATTAGCGACTGAACTCAGTGCGAGACGGATGAGATCCCACTGGATGCCATCCGGACTGATACTGCCCAGGTAATTGACAAGATTTCCGCGCTCATAGTCCGACAGCTGATTGAACCAGCCCACAGTGGTGTCATTGTCGTGGGTGCCTGTATAGACCACACAACGGCGCGGATAGTTAAAGGGTAAGAACGGATTGCCTGGATCGGAGCCAAAGGCAAATTGCAGCACTTTCATGCCCGGAAACTCGAAGTGGTCACGCAGTTCTTCGACTTCGGGAGTGATCACACCCAGATCTTCCGCCAAAATTGGCAGCTTGCCCAACTCTTCGCGCAACACCTCAAAAAACTCCTTGCCGGGAGCCTGCACCCATTCACCATTCATGGCCGTGTCTTCGCCCTGTTTTACGGCCCAAAAGGCTTCAAAGCCACGGAAATGGTCAATGCGGATTAGATCCACATAGTCCAACATGGCGCGAAACCGTCCGACCCACCAGCGAAAGTCAGAATTTTGCAGATGATCCCAGTCATAAACAGGATTGCCCCACAGTTGCCCCGTTTCACTGAAATAATCGGGGGGAACACCAGCCATCAGCGCTGGTTCGCCTGTTTCGGGATCCAGGCAGAAGTTGGCGGGATTGGCCCATACATCGGCGCTATCGTGTGCGACATAGATGGGGATATCGCCAATGATTTCAATCCCTTTGGCGTTGGCATAACGCTTGAGGTCAGACCACTGCTGGAAGAACTCGTACTGCAAGTATTTCTGAAAGAAGATTTCGCCGGGTAAGCGACGACGACACTGTTCCAACGCGTCTGGCTTGCGCCACGCGATCGCGGGTTCCCAGGTATGCCAGCTTGCGCCTTCGTTGGCGTGTTTCAGTGCCATAAACAGCGCATAGTCGTCCAGCCAGTAAGCCTTGCTTTCGCAAAATGCCGCAAACTGCTGCTTGTGTTCAGCCGTTGCCCGTGTTTTGAAGTTTTCGCAGGCCTTCTCCAGCAACCCCATTTTGATCGGTGCAACATGGTCGTACTGGACGCGATCGTGGGTAAACTCTGGCAAATCTGCAAAGTCCGATTCACTCAGCAAGCCGCTGTCACGCAGCCGTTCTGGACTGATCAACAACGGATTGCCCGCCAGCGCCGAATAGCACATATAGGGCGAGTTACCAAATCCGGTCGGCCCCAGGGGTAACACCTGCCAGAGTTGCTGTCCCGTTTCCACCAAAAAATCAATAAACTCCCGTGCCTGCGGCCCCAAATCGCCAATCCCAAAGCGGCTGGGGAAAGAGGTCGGATGCAGCAAAATACCGCTCACTCTGGATTGCGACACTGGGATGGAAGAGTCGGGAGAATGGGTCATTGGATTGGGTGAAATAGGCGTTGGTTTGACTCTATCATGGTGTTTCGAGGTTAAAACCTACCGGATGAAAGACCGTATCGGAGAAAGTGGTCGGTAGTGAGTTTTGAGTTAGTTTGGCTTGTAGCCTTTTACCTTCTGACTCCTGACTGCCAACGCTGTTGTCTCCACACTGTTCACTGACTCATAGGACGGCACCTGTTTGTGGCTCATCGAAACCCAACTCCGACGGTGGACATCATTATTGAATTGATCGATCGCCCCCATCGTCCGATCGTGCTGATTGAGCGCCTCAATCCTCCCTACGGATGGGCACTACCGGGTGGTTTTGTGGATTATGGCGAGTCGGTGGAAACGGCTGCCAGACGGGAAGCCACAGAAGAAGTTGGCCTGTCGGTTGAATTGTTTGAACAGTTCTATGTGTATTCCGACCCCACCCGCGATCCACGCCAGCACACCCTCAGCATCGTGTTTCTGGCAACCGCCACGGGAACCCCAAACGCAGGCGATGATGCGAAACATCTAGACGCATTTGAACAGTGGCGCATTCCTGCTGATCTATGCTTTGATCACGATCGCATCCTGCGTGACTACTGGCGTTATCGGCATTATGGCATCAGACCAGGACTGGTGTAGTTGAGTCGTTGGCTTCAGTATTGATCCTTTATCCTTTCTTCCCATGCCGCGTGAAATTATTCGGACAACGCTTGCGCCTGCTCCAGTCGGGCCTTATAACCAGGCGATCGCAGCCAGTGGTCGGTTCGTATTTGTAGCTGGGCAAATTCCGCTCGACCCAGATACGGGTGAACTGGTCGGTGATGGTGATGTCGCCGCGCAAACCACTCAGGTGCTCGCCAATCTCAAGGCGATTTTAGAAGCGGCTGGAGCCACGCTGACGGATGTGGTCAAAACCAGCGTTTTCCTGAAAGACATGAATGATTTTGCAGCCATGAATGCGGTCTATGCGCAGCACTTTGATGCGGCGATCGCGCCTGCCCGCGCCTGCGTCGAAGTGTCCCGCTTGCCCAAAGATGTGCTGGTTGAAATTGAATGCATTGCGGTCATTTGACCCATAGCCTTAGTCCAACTCGGCATGAATTGAGATCGGAAATCAAATGTCATTGGTCATTGGTCATTGGTCATTGGTCATTGGTCATAAGGCCCTGCGGGCATATCAGAAAGGTCATGCGTCATTGAGAGGGAAAGCATCCAGGCATGAGCCTGAGGCATGGACGTCCAATTCCAAACCCCTTTTTGATGACGTGTACTTGGCCTTTAGCCTTCATCCTTTAGCCTTTAGCCTTTAGCCTTCATCCTTCACACGGGTTGCCCACGCTCCAATTCGTGCGTCAAAACGGCTTCCCACTCTAATTCAGACAGCGGTTGGATCTGTAGATCGGCCTGGAAGCACTCACTGGCTGATGTAATGAGCGCGTTTGTCACGGTTTCAATGAGTGCATCTTGGGGCAACGATAGCGGCAGCGTTGGTAGCATCGGTGTCACTTCAAACACCGCCTGAAACAGATTAGCGTCTGTCCACAGCGGCATGGAGCCGTGCTGCAATACGCCTCCTCCACG
>JAJPKC010000055.1 GCA_021323955.1 Oscillatoriales cyanobacterium Centralia_MAG_596
CAGCTTTCAACGTTGTCTACTAAGCGTACTGGGGGTTTTGGTAAGCAACCATTGGTGCCAAAACTGATGCGTTTAGGCCCGATCGCGCCCATATGCAGGTAAGCAGACGCCGCGCCAGGGCCACCATTAAATACAAACGTTAACGGTCGTGATGCTGCTTCCACCCCCATCGCCAAATACGCCACGTGAAACATCTCGGCAACGGGCTTTTCCTGCTCAAATAACGTCTGCCACTCAGCTAGAGCCGTATAAGCGATTTGTTTATCAGGCAGCGATAGCGTGTGCTCCGTCTTGCTGGCTTTGCGAAGCAGAGATGGGCTAGGTGTGTCGGGCATAGCAAGCAGTCAGATTACAGAGGGGCTAGCGTTTTAACGTTAGCAGTTCTTGAGGGGATGCTAGCAGCTTAATTTTGGCGCACTGTAGTTTTTGATCAGAAGTCAGCACAAACAGCCAGGAGACATTAACTGCAAATAAAGGTGTTTGCACCTTACCGTTCACTTGAACGTCAGTGCAGCCGTTCGCCGCTGGCTGTGTCACACCCTGCATTGGTTGAAGTTTAAATCCCTTGGCTTCTGTTTGGAGGTACGCCATGATCGCCGCTGGCCCTATGATCGCATTCTCAAAGGGCGGGTGCAACGCACCATCGTCAGCAAACAACCGTCCTGTTGCCTCAAAATCCCCTGCATTCAGTGTTTCAAAATAGCGGGCGATCGTGGGTTCACTAATGCCTGCGATCGTACTGGCTTCAGCCGTATTCGCTACAGAGGCAGGCGATTGAGTAGCCGTCGATCTACTTAAAAGTTCCATAACAGAATGTAGTAACCTTCGTTCCAAAATAAGCAATGGGGTGCGGCAATCCAGCCGGGTGATATTAATGCCCACGACACGCAAGCCAGATTGACCGCTGCATCGCACTTAGAATAGACAGAGAACATCAACCAATGCCTGCTTCTCAGGAGGGATCTTGCCTCTCGTCGTTGCGGTAGCAATGCCGTCTGAATGGTGAAAAGCATCCCCGTATCGACCGGCCGCGATCGCCATTTCGTTGACCGTTAACGGCTCAAGCCTCAGATGGCGTTCCCTCAACCTGGATTCATGAATCCCTCGGTCTGGTTCATGTAACCGATGGAGAACAGCGTGTGCTCTCGTAGATGTGGTTGAAATCATGAATTTGAGCGATCGAGTCAAGCAAAAAGCGCTGGAGTTGGGGTTCCATAAAGTTGGAATCGCGTCTGTTGCGCCAACCCCTGCTGAGGCGGCCCATTTACGCGACTGGTTGGGTAAGGGGTATCACGCCGATATGACCTGGATGGAGAACCCAAAACGACAGGATATCGAGCTAGTGATGCCGGATGCCCAGTCCGTGGTCTGTGTTGCGCTCAACTATTACACCGCTAACACTCGTCCCAACGACAAAGCGATCGCCAAGATTGCGCGCTACGGGTGGGGACGCGACTACCACAAAGTGCTGCACAAAAAACTCAAAGCGCTGTCCAACTGGCTCTGCGAGCAAGGAGAAGAGATTCAAGCCCGTTACTATGCTGATACTGGCCCAGTGGCGGATAAAGTATGGGCAGAGCGTGCCGGGATTGGCTGGATTGCAAAGAACGGTAACGTCATTACCCGTGAGTATGGGTCATGGGTGTTTTTAGGGGAAGTGCTGACGAATCTGGCGCTGTCGCCCGATCGCCCGCATACAGCTCATTGCGGCACCTGCACTCGCTGCATGGATGCCTGTCCGACCAACGCGATTCCTCACCCGCATGTCGTGGATGCCAATCGCTGCATTGCTTATCACACGATCGAAAATCGGGCCGAAACATTACCAACCGCGATCGCACCCCATTTAGAGGGTTGGGTTGCAGGCTGCGATATCTGCCAGGATGTCTGTCCCTGGAACCAGCGTTTTGCCCAGCCCACGACCATTGCTGAGTTTCAGCCCTTTCCCTGGAATGTGGCTCCCACCTTAACAGAACTGGCCACGATCACCGATGACGAATACGAACGCCGGTTCACAGGTTCTGCCTTACGGCGCATCAAACCCTGGATGCTCCGTCGAAACGCTCAGGCAGCTCAACAAACCATGCCCCACAACCTTGCCTGATAGCGGCACCACGTCCGCGATCGCCGAAACCCATTACAAGGATTTACATAGCAGTTTCCAATACTTAAGAAAAGCTAAATCTATCGCAAAAAACCTGAAATTTCGTAACTTTCCTTAATGGAACAGGCTATAACTGTTTTTATAAAATACATGTAAATTTCTGGACGCTATGTCCCAGCCATGCACGTCTACTCAAGCTCAGTCGAGTTCTTTGCTTCAGCTCCAGGCAGAGAATGATGAGCTGAAAAAGTATCTGGCGGCTCAGAAAGCAGTCATTGCGTCTCTAGAACGACGGGTTGGGCGATCGTTAGATACGCTGGGCGTTCATCTTCAGTCATTAACCAGCACCAGTCACAACTCGTCCGTCTGGCACCAGCAGCTAAGCTCTGTCCAGGACGAAGTTAACAGTCTTTGTGACCTCATCTCGGACACTATGCTGCTCCAGAAGCTAGAAGCCGGTAAGGTTGAGGTCAAGTTAGAGCACCTGGATCTTGAGCAAGTGCTGACGACGGCTAGCCGCCATTTATTAGAGCCAAAGGACGGCAACGCGGTTCGTCTGGTGCGTGAACTTGCCACACCGTTACCCCTTGCATTCGCGGATCAGGATCTGACTGAAGCGGTGCTCATGGATCTCCTGTCGCGAGGGTTGAAATATTCTGACGCGAGTTCGCCAGTCGTTCTGGGGGCCGAACACGAGGGCGATCGCGTGTACATTCGCGTTACAGCTCAGCGCTTTGCACCGGCTGGGAATCGAGACTTTGCAACCGAAATCAGCCTTTGCTGCCGCCGGATCGAAGTGCAGCGAGGCGAAATAACGTGTCAGCAGCATCCCGATGGGCTGCAAACGGTGACGATTGCGCTCCACATTGCCGCTTACCCAACCGCTTGAGTTCCATTGCCAGCAGACGCGAAGATAGTATTAGTCGTTCGGGTCGCATTGAATGCAGAGTGAGCGGGTATGAAGCGGATTGTTCTCATTGCCGGGTTTGAGTCATTCAACACTGGTCTGTATCGACAGGCTGCCAAGTTTGCCCAAGTACGTTGCCCCGACCTCGATGTCCAGGTATTTAGCGATCGCGACCTGATCGCCAATCCCGCTGTTGTTGAAACCGCACTTCAGGAAGCACACGCATTTTTCGGTAGCCTGTTGTTTGATTACGATCAGGTTCTATGGCTGCGCGATCGCGTCCAGCAGATCCCGATTCGACTAGTGTTCGAGTCAGCGCTGGAGTTAATGAGCCTCACTCAGTTAGGCAAGTTCGCGATCGGCGACCAGCCCAAAGGAATGCCCAAACCCGTCCAGTTCATTCTGAGCAAATTTGGCAGTGGGCGCGAAGAAGATAAACTGGCGGGCTATCTCAGCTTCCTCAAAACCGGGCCAAAGCTACTGAAATTTGTGCCGGTGCAGAAAGTTCAGGATCTCCGTAACTGGCTGATTCTCTACGGCTACTGGAACGCTGGCGGCAGCGAGAACGTTGCTGCCCTCTTTTGGACACTCGCAGAAAAATACCTTGGGCTGGCGGTTGGAGATATTGCAGCCCCGATCGAGACCCCCAATATGGGACTGCTGCACCCTGACTACAGTGGCTATTTTGAATCACCGCGCCAGTATTTAGATTGGTATCAGGAAGGCTTTAAGCTGAGAGCGAAGAAGTTTGGGTCAGACAGTGCAACACGTCACGCACCAAGCGATGTTCAACGCGCCCCTACCGTTGGTCTGCTCCTTTATCGCAAGCACGTTATTACCAAACAACCTTACATTCCCCAGTTGATTCGCGCGTTTGAGGCCGCGGGCCTCGTACCGCTTCCAATCTTCATCAATGGGGTAGAAGGTCATGTTGCTGTCCGAGATTGGATGACTACCCCGCATGAGCAACGGCAGCGCCAGCAGGGAGTGAATGAGATCCGGTCCCTTTCTAGCGAAGCAGTGCCAGTCGATGCGATCGTATCGACCATTGGGTTTCCCCTGGTCGGTGGCCCAGCAGGCTCAATGGAAGCGGGGCGACAGGTAGAAGTCGCCAAACGCATTCTCAGCGCTAAGAACGTACCCTATATCGTAGCGGCACCACTGTTGATTCAGGACGTTCACTCCTGGACACGGCAGGGCATCGGCGGATTGCAGAGTGTGGTGCTGTATGCGCTACCCGAACTGGATGGCGCGATCGATACCATTCCCCTCGGTGGGCTGGTGGGCGAAGACATTTACCTTGTACCCGATCGCGTGAAACGCCTTACAGGTCGCTTACATCAGTGGATTGAGCTCCGACATACCCCACCTGCCGATCGCCGGATCGCTATCATTCTCTACAACTTTCCCCCCGGTTATGGTGCCACGGGAACGGCTGCGCTGCTTAACGTCCCGCGATCGCTCCTGAACCTCCTGCAAACGCTCAAAGCCCAGGGCTACACGGTGGGTGATTTGCCAGATGATGGTGAAACATTGTTGCAGTGGGTGAAAAGTGCTGATGAAGCAGTGATCTGTCCGTGGTCAGCGAACAGCAACGGACAACGGACAACGGATAACGGACTCACAACCGTTAACGTCCGCACCCTCGAACAATGGCTCGGCTACCTCCGCACGGCCTGGATTGAGAAAAATTGGAAGTCGCTCAAAGATAGCGGCATCAAAACATTGGGTGATGAATTACTCCTCGGTGGCGTACAGCTTGGCAACGTTTGGATTGGTGTGCAGCCACCGCTCGGTATCGCAGGCGACCCCATGCGGCTGATGTTTGAACGCGACCTGACACCCCATCCCCAGTACGCGGCGTTTTATCAGTGGTTACAAAAAGGCTTTCAGGCACACGCGATCGTCCACTTTGGGATGCACGGTACTGTTGAATGGCTCCCTGGGTCGCCCCTTGGGAATACCGGCTACTCCTGGTCGGATAGTTTGCTCGGCGATCTGCCTAACCTGTATGTTTACGCAGCAAACAACCCGTCTGAATCCATCCTGGCAAAACGGCGTGGCTATGGTGTTCTCATTTCCCACAACGTGCCTCCCTACGGTCGGGCAGGTTTATACAAAGAGCTGGTGACGTTGAGAGAGTTGATCGCGGAGTATCGAGAAGACCCGGAGAAGAATTACGTGCTCAAGGACGCCATTTGCAAGACAATTGGCGACACGGGACTGGATACCGATTGTCCCTTTGAGGATGCAAAACAGTTAGGAATTGAGCTGACTTCAGAAACGGTTCACTTGTTCAGCAGCGATGCGTTCGATCGCTATCTGGCAAAGCTGTACGAATACCTTCAGGTGTTGGAAAACCGTTTGTTTTCTAGTGGACTGCATGTACTGGGCACGCCACCGACGGAGGAAGCACTGGTCACCTACCTGCAAGCTTACTTTGGTGATACTTTGCCGGAAGAGATTCTAGCCGCGATCGCCTATCAGCCATCTTCTCTGCAACCACTCGTTGCCTCCAACCCACATCTTCAACCCCAAATTGAGGAAGCCCTACAAATCGCTCGTTTGCTGGCGCAAAATTGCGATGAACTCACGAACTTACTGCGAGGTCTTAATGGTGAGTACATTCTCCCCGCCCCTGGAGGAGATCTATTGCGCGATGGCCCTGGTGTATTGCCGACGGGACGGAATATTCACGCGCTTGATCCTTATCGCATGCCGTCACCAGCAGCAGATGCGCGAGGACGCGCGATCGCCCAAAAAATTCTCATGCAGCATTGCGAGGAGCACGGGAGCTACCCCGAGACGGTCGCTGTAATGTTGTGGGGGTTAGACGCGATCAAGACCAAGGGCGAATCGTTAGGCATCCTCCTGGAGTTAGTTGGCGCAGAACCTGTCAAAGAAGGGACAGGGCGAATTGTTCGCTACGAATTAAAGCCGTTAGCGGACTTAACCCATCCCCGAATCGATGTATTGGCAAACCTTTCCGGCATTTTTCGCGATAGTTTTGTGCATGTCATTGAACTACTGGATGACCTGTTTCAGCGTGCTGCTGCCGCAGATGAGCCAATCGAGCAAAATTTCATCCGCAAACACGCGACTGCCCTCCAGTCCCAAGGGATAGAGAATGCGACAGCCCGTCTGTTCTCTAATCCAGCGGGAGACTTTGGCTCTCTTGTGAATGACCAGGTTGTTGCCGCTAATTGGGAATCTGGCGCTGAACTCGGTCAGACCTGGCAGAGCCGCAATGCCTTTAGCTACGGTAGACACGATAAAGGACAGGCGCGACCAGAAGTATTGCAAACGCTGCTCCAGACGACCGATCGCATCGTTCAAGAAATCGACTCCGTAGAGTATGGACTAACGGATATTCAGGAATACTACGCCAATACAGGTGGTCTAAAGCGGGCAGCGGAACAACAGCAAGGGAGAGAGACTCGATCGCGCGTTGCTACCAGCATCGTGGAAAGCTTCGCCAAAGATATTACCCCTCGCAGCCTGGAGGATTTACTCCGTCTGGAGTACCGCACCAAACTGCTAAATCCCAAGTGGGCTGAGGCAATGGCAGCACAAGGGTCTGGAGGTGCCTATGAAATCTCACAGCGCCTGACCGCTCTGATTGGCTGGGGTGGCACCGCTGACTTCCAGGAAACTTGGGTCTATGACCAGGCTGCGAACACCTATGCCTTTGACCCTCAAATGGCGCAGACGCTACGAGATGCAAACCCAGAAGCATTTCGCAATATTGTAGGTCGGATGCTGGAAGCACACGGTCGCGGCTTTTGGCAACCAGACAGCGATCGGTTGGAAATGCTGCGGCAACTCTACGAGCAAACCGATGAGCAACTAGAAGGAGTTATATAGGCGTTGCAAAACCTACCTAACGCTTTTCCAATTTCCAGCAGCGCATTCCTGTGTAGTTGATCAAAACCTTACCTTTATAAGTAACTGGAACAGCGCGATAAGCTGTGCCATTTTGAAATGTTTTCAACCACTCATCCGGTTTTAATCTTATTGCAAAGATGTCACTATAGCCATCCGGAATCTTCAGTTCTCCAGGATTGAACATCTGAGAGTAAGTTTGATTGCAGTTGAAACAATTAGGCTGCATTAAGATTTTAACCTTTGGGTCAAGCTTATAGCTCAAAGCCAGAAATTCAGACAGGGTAGCATTACCAATTAAGAGTGGCCGTTCAGTTTGATTAATCGCATGAGTAAACCCGACAAAGTCAGTTTGGCCTTTAATCCACCAATTTTCCGCCTGCGTACTCAGCGCGCAAGATACAATTCCACAAGTCAACACTGTAGCAACGAACATACACCAAAGCCTTTGCCCCCAAACCGTTTTAGCTGTTTCCAATCGATTTGCAATGAAATAGGCAAATGCAAGTTGAATACCGGTACATAGCGGCAATACGTATCGCGGAATAGTTGATCGAATTCCTCCAGAAGCGATATCTAAAACGGCTAGAGGCAGAAAGGTTGATCCGGTCAGAATCAAAACTAATAACCATACCCGCTTCGGATTATGTCGACAAAGAAGATAGAACGCAAATGCTACCAACAAAGGAAATATGATAAGAAAACCAGCCGCGATCGCTTTGTAAATGAGTGGAGATTGAGCGTCAATATTTAGATCAAAAAAGACTAAGCGAATCTCTCGTAACCATTGAGCGACTAGCTGCAATGGAGTCACCTTGAGGTCAAGCACACCTGAAACAGAGGTAGCTTGAATTTGAGACAGATTGGTGACAATAACAACCACCCACGGTAGGAATGGTAGTATTCCCAAACAAGATGAAGCGAAGTAAGATAGAACTGTTTTAGTGAATCGAAATCTCTCTACAACTAAAATATAAACCGCATGTCCAAATAGGACTAGCGCAGAGAATATAAATGAATAGAGGCTAATTGCCATCGTAAACGAATAAAGTCCCCAAGCCGCCTTTGTTTGTAAGCGCATTGCCCTCAAGAGTGCAGCGCTTGAAAACAGCGTCATCACAATCCACAGCGTATATTCTCGCGCTTCCTGGGCATATAGCAGATTTAGCGGCGAAACTGCTACCAGACAAACAGCAATCCATCCAACAACAGGTGATCCAAATAGCTCAAGGCATAGCCAGAAGATACAGGGAAAGGTGAACAGGCTAAGGACCGTAGACAAACTTCTCAATGCAGTCGCCGAACTACCAAAACACTGCATCCAGAATCTTGTCATCAAGTAATACAATGGAGGATGCTGTGGATCTTCAACAGCAAACGTTTTGATGGTATCGGTAAAACTCCCATTGGGATCCGGATGAAGATACTGCTTTAAGTCGCTGACACTGATGATTCTGGAATCAGAAAAGTGGTTGACGACCTCCCTTTCGGTATAGCCAGAAGACTGTAAAGGCGTATAAGTTTCATCAAACCAAAATGGTTTGCGATCCAGATTGGTAAACCGAAGCAGAATCCCAATTGCCAGGACAGCTATGACTAAGTAGCGCAGCCATTTAGAGAGAAGGTCTTGAGTTTTAGTCGCTCTTGCTCTCATCGGAAAACTGACCATACGACATCTCCCAAATCAATTACACTACAGATTTCTTAGAAAAGGTATAAAAAGCAAGCAGTAGTGCACAAATTGCTACGACTTTTGAAGTTGGAATGGTGACGACTAAGAATCGCTCATCATTACCACTTGAGGTCTATTCAAAAAACTGGTTTTATTAACGTTTTGAGGCTTCTATCAATCCTGGCATTGATAGTAATCCTTAAGCCAAGCAACCAAATTAAAGGATGAAAACCGAGAAAAAGATAATCTAGAAGCGGGAATCTGCTCTTATTTTAATGCTTGTTTCCAGAGCTTTTGATAATTAATGCACCAAGGTTTGGAGTTGAAAGACTTAATATGCCTACAACAATGCCAGCAATAATTGGAATCGTCACGTACATAATGAACCGTAGTGCGACTGCGTACGCAATGACAACAGGCACCGGAATATCATAGACACTCAGAGAAAACCGAATTCCTGCTTCGAATGGGCCAACATAACCAGGGGTAGAGGGTATGGCGATCGCAAGGGCAGTTGTGCTCTGCGTTAAAAGGGCACCGGGAAAGCCAGGGGCGAGAATGCCAAAAGCAATCAATCCCGACCAGTACGTGATACCGTTGAGCCCCCAAACCAAAACGGTTTCCAAAAGGGCCGTGAAGCTTCGTCGTGGCTGCTTTAACGCTGTTAACCCACTCAGAAAACCACTAATCGCTGATGTAATCTGAGTTCTGAAACGTCCAAGCCCTATAATCTTGCTGATATGTTCAGCAAGATTCGTGATTTGATTTGGATAACTCGCACCAATCAAGAATGCAATCCAAATCATCACAATGACAGATCCAATCCAGCCAATAGGCAACTGACTAAAATTGCTGTGGTGGGGTAGCTGGCCAAACCAGATGGGCAGTAGCAAAAATAAAAATACAATTCCCACATCCAGCAAGCGTTCTGCAAAGAGACTGCCAATGGCAGCATTAAGCGGCACCTGGTCTAATCGAGATAGAACTGTAGCACGTGCAAACTCACCCAAATAAGCTGGCAGGACGCTACTCACACCAAAGCCAATAAAAATAGCTGAGAGACGAGTTTTGAAGCGACCAGGATCACAGGTTGCAGTTAAGAGTGTTCCCCAACGCCAAGCGCGTACCCAATAGGAGGCTAAATAAGCAATCCATCCTAAAAACAACCATTCTGGACGTGCCACTTTCAGCGTGTTCCAGACAGCAATTAGCGAGACATCGCGTAATGCCCAGGACAAGAGGATCACCGTTACGGTCGTCCCGAAAAACAGGTATATCCATCGTTGTTTTGCTGAAAGAGCTGCCTTTATGGATGTCATGCAACCTCCGTTTGAGATGCACGCAGTTGAGGTTCTAAAACAGGTAGACGAGAAGCGGTCGTTACCAGTTGAGCATGTTGTCCAACGGGCACAATACTAAACCAATTAGACAATAGTTTCACGGTTTTGCTCAGCACAGCCAACTTCTTATAGCTGGGAAGACTCATTCCTGGGAAGAATGCTAGTTCTGGTACATCTTCGCAGCCTAGAAAATCGAGAGGATGGAGTAGCAGAGAAGGCTGGGTACGCGTGAGTTTACACAACCAGAGTGCAATCCGAAAATAAAGCAAGGCAAGAGCCGGTGAAAATACGCTAAGGTAAAGCACATAGCTAAAATGAATCGGCACCTTTACAATCGGCATTGTTGTCACAGGGATTTCCGTCAGGCGATCGCTATCCATGCGCCATTGATAGGGTTTCAGTGGCTGCAGACCATCTTTAAAGCCACCAAAAAGAGCCTTACGCTTCTCCCGTTCCTCTTTGCTCAACTTGCTAGTCATGAAATAGTATGCTCGTGCCAGAGGCCCCAAAAACGTCGGGAAGGTAGACGCATCGTATTGGTATCCGCGACGCGCCAGCACTTTCAAGACAGTAGGGGAAAAACTGAAGCCAGGTCCCCGAAAACCAATCGGGTGTTGCCCAGTTACGCGCTGAATGTGTTCTTCAGCCATGGCAATTTCCCGTTCTACCTTCTCTTCTGAGTAAAGATGTAGCCAGGACTCATGGTGAAATGAATGATTTCCAATCTCATGTCCAGCGACAGCAATTGATCGCAGTGCTGCATGATTCTTCTCTAATGCCGCATCCTGACCAACGATAAAGAATGTGATGGTTAATCCACGCTCGGCAAGAAAGTCGAGTGCACGTGGTACAACAATATCGAGGTATGACGGAAACATCTCCCATCCTGCATCCCCGTGAATTTTCATATAAGACCACTGGTTGTCCAAGTCGAGAGAGAGACTGGCAATCGGTTTTTTAAGGCTCATGGTGTTGACTCAAAAGAGGACAAAGTGTTGTTAACGGAGCAATTGAGGAGAGATGCTTTTGGGCAATCATTCGAATACTGTCATCAAACGCCCCTCGTTACTCAACGCAAGGGTGATTGCAGTACCTGACTTGTTGGAGAGCATAACTGCTCCGCAGCCGTTTCAGCCAGTTGAATTGTTTCATTCACATTCAGCGTTCCATTGAGAATGTGGGCAGAATTGATAATGTGTACGCCAGGGACAGAGGTATGCATTGGCGGTAGGTGCTCAGAGTAGTTCAGCGTAGCGATCGCCAGTACATACTTCACGCGCGAGACACGAAAACTTAAAACATCGCTGCGGTGAAAATGAGGGTACATTCGTTCCAGCGCTGAAATGAATGATGTCTCAAGATCCTGATCCGACAACGAAAAGGCTGGATCGTCCGGTGCAACATATTTCGGCAAATATACGAGCGTCCGGCCATCAAACTCTTTAGGGTTGACCAGCGCCGTCATTTCAATCACGCCGGTAAATGGAACCCAGGTATCAGTAATGTTCGTAACATAGTAGTGCGAAAGCGGTTGCTTTAGCAGCAGCGACGCACAAATAATACCTTGGTATTGGATATTTTTAAGTCGCTCAATCTCGTCGCGCGCGAGCCCCGG
>JAJPKC010000170.1 GCA_021323955.1 Oscillatoriales cyanobacterium Centralia_MAG_596
ACCTGTGGGGCGTCATGGAAAAGCTGGACTACCTTCAGGATTTAGGCATTACCGCCATTTACTTTACGCCCATCTTTCAATCTGCCAGCAACCACCGCTACCACACCCACGACTATTATCAGGTCGATCCCATGCTGGGAGGCAATCCTGCGTTTAAAGAGCTGCTGGATGAAGCCCATCGACGCGGCCTCAAAGTGGTTCTGGACGGAGTGTTCAACCATGCCAGCCGGGGACTGTTTTTCTTCCATGATGTGTTAGAAAACGGGCCTCACTCACCGTGGGTCAACTGGTTCAAAATTCAGGGTTGGCCGCTGTCGCCCTACAACGGTGAGTTCCCAGCCAATTACGAGGGATGGGCTGGCAATCGAGCATTACCCGTGTTTAACCACGACAACCCGGAAGTGCGGGAGTATCTGATGGAGATTGCCGAGTACTGGATTCAGTTTGGGATCGATGGCTGGCGGCTGGATGTGCCGTTTGAGATCAGAACGCCCGGTTTCTGGCAGGAGTTTCGCGATCGCGTCAAAGCCATCAACCCCGATGCCTACATTGTGGGCGAAGTATGGGGCGACTCGCGCGCGTGGCTGGACGGCACCCAGTTTGATGGCGTCATGAACTACCTCTTTGCTGGCCCCACGATCGCCTTTACAGCAGGCGATCGCGTCGTTATGGAGCAGGTACAGGATCGAGACTATCAGCCCTATCCACCACTGTTTGCCAGAGAATACGGCGAGAAAATGCAGCAGCTCCTGGCGTTTTACCCCTGGGACATTCAGCTCACGCAATTAAATCTGCTTGCCAGCCATGACACGGCGCGACTGCTGACCATTGCAGGGGGCGACCGCGCCAGCGTTGAACTGGCAACCCTGCTGCTACTCACCTTTCCCGGAGCGCCCAGCATCTACTACGGTGATGAAGTTGGCTTACCCGGCGCGATCGACCCTGATTCGCGACGAGGCTTTCCCCTGGAAGCAGATTGGGACTACGAGATCTGGAACAATCACCGTCAGCTAATTGCACTGCGCCATGCCCATCCGGCCTTACGAACTGGTGATTATCGTGTCCTCTTCGCCGAAGGTGCCCTCTACGCCTTTGCTCGTACCCTTAACGATGAAACCCTCATTGTAGCCATTAACATTGGCACCGCCGCAGGCACAGTCACCTTGCTACCAGACACGCTAGGATCAAAGGTACAGCCTCAAACACGATTGTTTGGTGCAGATTCATCACTCCATCACCGTGAAGACGGCAGCCTCAGCATAGACATTCCGCCTCGCAGCGGCTGCATTCTAATTTAGACTCGAATCGCTGTACCCTCGACCACAGCATTCCTCTAAAGACGGTGACTACACCAGGATTGGCAATCAAAATGGTTACAAAAGCAAAGCTACCATTGACCCTTGCAGTGGACATTGGTGGCAGTGGGATTAAGGTCATGGTGTTAGACACAGAGGGCAATCCAATTACGGAACGCGATCGCGTGGAAACCCCTCGCCCCGCAAAGCCTGATGCTGTCATCGCGGCCATTGTTGGACTGGCAACAGGTAAGGAGTTCGATCGCGTCTCTGTGGGATTTCCCGGCGTCGTCAAAGCCGGAATCACCCAAACGGCAGTCAACCTCGACCCAGCCTGGATCGGGTTCGATCTGGGCAGCGTCCTTTCGCAGCGATTAGGCAAGCCCGTGCGCGTCATCAATGATGCCGATATGCAGGGGCTGGGCGCGATCGCAGGTAACGGTGTTGAACTGGTGCTGACGCTGGGAACAGGTGTTGGCGGGGCACTCTTTCTGGATGGGAAACTGGTTCCCAACCTGGAGCCAGGGCATCATGAGTTTCGTAAAGGCGATACCTACGAAGAGCAGTTAGGCAATGCTGCACTGGAAACCGTGGGGAAGAAAAAGTGGAACGATCGCCTGGAAAAAGCGATCGCGGCCTTCGAGCATTTGTTCAACTACGACATGCTTTACCTCGGTGGCGGTAACGCCAAGTGCATCAATTTCACCCTGCCACGGAACGTCAAAATCGTACCCAACGTCTCCGGATTGCTCGGCGGTATTGCCCTTTGGCGAGAGTGAGCAACGAGTCAGAGGCAAAGGGACACGGGGAAGGGGACACCAGGGAAGCAGAACCCATTTTGAGCGTAGAGGTTTGCATTCAAGTTTTGCGTTAATTTCAAGTACGACCTCCTGACTCCTGGACCCTGACTCCTATCCCCTTTTTACCTTTACTTTCTGACTTCTCCTGCGCCATCCAACAGGTTAAGATAGACCTCATGCCCAAGCACCGCCTGGAGAGGTGGCAGAGTGGTCGAATGCACTCGACTTGAAATCGAGCGTCCCAAAAGGACCGGGGGTTCGAATCCCCCCCTCTCCGTTGTTCATTGCAGCCCTGTCCAGCACGACTTTTTGGGGGCTGAGCGGCTTCAATCTACAGCAAAACGTCCTTCGGAATGTGGCTTTCTATTTCAACTGTAAGACTGCCAGGCTGTACATCCAGAGTTTTGACCTGCAGTGCAATCCCTTCAAACGTGATGTAGGGCAGCGCCAGCAATTCTTTGAATTTCTGCATCAAGGCGATGATTAAGTCGATCGACAGCCCATTCCCCGGCTGACACTGAAACATCTCCAGCAACACGGGGTGTGCTTCAGTTTGAGGCACAATCACCACTGAAAATTGAATAGCGCGGGTGGTCGTTGCAGCAGCAAGCAAAGCGCTACCCGTCAGCGCAATCTTACCCCTTGCTGGCAACTGGATGTCGAGTGGATGTTGCAGTGTCACCGTTACCGTTTCCCCATCGACGTTGAGTTGGAGCGGTGGAATGCGGTTGGCGATCGCGGGTGCATTGACAGCTTGATTAATATCGGCTTCAGTCAGGGAAACGCGCGCGGTTGCGTCAATGGGATGGTTCAGTTCGGGTTTGCCAAACAGTACACTCCACAAATTGACATCGATCGGCGTTGTGGAAACGTCCACGGACTGCACGTGAATGTCCTGTGCCGTTACGTCCTGACCGCTCACTGCAATTGAATCGATCGTCCCCTGAACCGCTTTTAGCAGATCAGTGCGAATGTCGATTTCAACCGTTGTGGCATCGTCTAATTGACTTGACACTCCCCTTTGGACGGCTTGCGAAATGATTTTCTCTTCTAAACGCCGTTCTTCTGACATGACTTTTAACATCCCTGGTGAGCGTCGATACTGGTAATCTAGTTGCTGCCTCTACTAAATGAATCTGTATCGCGGTAGAAGTCATCAATTGCCCGGAAGACTGTGTAACCAGCACGAGAATTCCGCTACAGCGGTTCTCACTCGCAGGCACTCCCCGCCACACCATGCGGCTGAACGCTGTGCGGCTGAGCGCTCACGTCGAAACTCACGTCAATGCCCTACGCCCCATACCCAGTCCCCATCGGCCACACCACACCTGCGAGCGAAAGGCTATAGTGCATGGTACGGATGTCTACCTCAACGAAACCGCCGGCCATGAAAACAGCAACAGACCCGACGACGTTTTCACCGCCCGTAGCGACTGCGATCGCCGAAGCAGATGCGATCGCGGCCCATCTTGCCAGCCGTAAAGATGCCTGGGTGCAGGTCAGTATTCCTGATCGCATTGCCTACCTGCAACAGTGCATTGAGGATGTTATGGCGATCGCGCCCGATTGGGCAGAAGCGGCGTGTCGAGCCAAGGGCATCGATCCAGCGGCCATCTTAGCTGGCGAAGAGTGGTTTGTTGGGCCAGCCGTCACAATTTCCAACCTGCGACTGCTGATCGACACCTTGAAAGCCAATGGACAGCCGCGGCCAGTCAAGATCACTTCTCATGATGGGCAGGCAGTTGCACAAGTCTTTCCCGATCATTTGATGGATCGCCTGCTGTGGCTGGGGTATACCGGCGAGGTTTGGCTGCAACCGGGGCAATCGCCAACGCAAGGAATGGTCTATCGACAGAAGCCAACGGCCGGAACGCTCACGCTGGTCTTAGGGGCAGGAAATGTATCGTCGATCGCCCCGATGGATGCACTCTACAAGCTATTTGCTGAGGATGCTGTAGTGTTGCTCAAAATGAATCCCGTGAATGAATACATGGGGCCAATTTTAGAAACCGCGTTTCGATCGCTACGCCAGGATGGATTTCTTGCAGTGGTGTATGGTGGGGCCGACCTGGGACAACATTTGTGCCAACATCCATTAGTTGACACCATCCACATTACGGGGTCACATCATACGCACGACGCGATCGTCTGGGGCAGTACGCCCACAGAGCAGGCCGAACGGAAGGCCGCCAACCAGCCTGTGACCAACAAAGCCATTACGTCCGAACTGGGCTGCGTAACGCCCATCATCATCGTTCCAGGCAGATGGTCAACCGCTGATATTGCCTTTCAGGCGCGGCACGTGGCGGGCATGGTAGCGCACAATGCCAGCTTTAACTGTGCCGCTGGTAAGGTCGTAGTCACCGCCAAGCAGTGGCCACAGCGCGAGGCATTTTTAGCTCAGCTGCAGCAAGAATTTGCCCAAATACCGTTGCGGCAGGCTTACTATCCGGGAGCGCAAGACCGCTACCAGGCATTTGTAGACCGTTATCCGCAGGCGATCGCCCTGGGGCACAAAGCACCAACACCAGCCGCCGTTCACCCCAGCGATACGTCACCCCACCACTTGCCAGCCGCCCTCCCCCCGACGCTTCCCTGGACGCTCATTCCAGATGTGCCACCCAGCCAAGGCGAATATGCCCTCACCCAAGAAGCGTTCTGCAGTGTGTTGGCTGAAGTCAGTTTGGATGCGGCAGACACCGGAGCGTTCCTGACACAGGCCGTAAACTTTGTGAATGATCAGGTCTGGGGAAATTTATCGTGTACGGTGCTGGTGGATACACACACACAGAAGCGGTGGCGATCGGAAGTGACCGCCGCGATCGCAAACCTGAAGTACGGCGCGATCGGAGTCAATGTCTGGTCGGCAGTCCTCTTTTCACTTCCCATGTTTACCTGGGGAGCCTTTCCCAGTAATTCCCTATCTAACATCACGTCGGGGCGGGGCGTCGTACACAATACCTACCTCTTTGAGCAACCGCAAAAATCAGTGCTGTGGGCACCCTTCCGGATTTTGCCCGTACCCATCTGGTTCGCTCGTCATGGCAATTTGCTGGCGCTGGCCCAGCAGTTTACCCGCTTTCAGGCTGCACCCTCTTGGGGCAGGCTACTCAAAGCTGGTCTGGCGGCGCTCAAAGGTTGAGCAGGCGTCAAGCTCAAGCGATCGCCCCTTCGGGTGATTGCATGGGTGTCGTCGTTTACGCAAGGACGATGAAGCCTGCCAGCGGCAGTAGATAGAGGAATCGGCATCCGCAACCTTCGATTAAGGCTGCCACAATGGGCTGGATCGTCCGCTCAAATAGCCGCGTACGTTAGCTACTCGTTGCTGACAAATTCATCTGGCTGACTGTTGCTGGATGCTTCCAACGCTGCCTTCAGGGTGTGCCAGGTCAACGTGGCGCATTTAATCCGTACTGGAAACTGGGAGACGCCTTGCATCACATTCAGCTTCCGCAGGTCTGCCGGAAACTCATCTTTGCCCTGCATCATGGTCTGAAACCGCTGTACCATTTGCAGCGCTTCATCCATCGTTCGTCCCCGCATGGCCTCTGCCATCAAGTCAGCCGATGCCATCGCGATCGCGCACCCTTCGCCTTCAAACCGGACATCTTCAATACGATCGCCAGCGTCATTGAGCTGCACCGTCAACTCGATCGTGTCACCACAGGACGGGTTATGCCCTTTCTGGTAGCGATCGACGGGGCTGGTTTTGCCACGGTGTCGGGGCTTTTTGTAGCGTTCCAGAATTACCTGCTGGTAGAGATCGCGCAAATTGCCAAGAGAAGTCATGAGCCAAACGGTTTAAAGATTGTTCATCCTTCTTCATCCTATCTCACTCCTCACGTCTCTTCCTCATTCGCGGGTGCGGGTGGTCGGCCACTGTTGCGAACGTTAATCACTTTATTCAACATATTGAACCAGAAGGGTGCACCCATCGAAATGGCGATCGCGCTGACAAACCAGCCACCCAAAACTTTCAAACCACTCACCACTGGCCCCGGCGTAGCCGTTTGCCACTGGTCATGCCAGTTTGTCTCATTCCAGCCGATCGGCAGATCGGTGCTGCTGTTAATGGCATCTTGCAGAATGGCCGTATTGTCCGGTAAGCACTTTGCCTGTGCAGCTTTGCCCTGTTGAGATTGCAGGCAAACCAGTGCGTCTGGGTTGTTTTCCACGACCTTATTGGCGACCTGAGTGTAGGCAGCGCGGAGGGTGGGGTCTTTCGCCAGCCGGTTAACGACGTGGAGGGTATCGGTGTTGGTAGTGACCGCCAGCAGAAAGCCAATGACGATCGCGACACCCTTGGCATTGCGTTTGTAAACGCCAGTGCTGCGTTCCATTGAGCGGTCAAACCAGAGTGCAACTTCCTTTTGGAGCTGGGCGGCTCCCTGCTCAACCGTCTCCACTTTGCTCTGAGCACGCTTTGCCAGCATGTCCAGACTGTCGCGCAGATTGGGAGATACTTTGGTCAAAATGGCCTGAAAGTTTTCGCGCCCCTGACTGGACTCTTTGACGGCCTGGTTCATGGTCTGAAGCAGATCATATCCCGCTTGAAATCGTTGCCGCAGCGTCGCATCGGGCAGTCGCGCAACCACCGTGCGGTAATCACCATTCGCTTTTTGCAGTGATTGTGCCACCCAGGCCATGTTGTTGAGTTCAGACACGACTTCAATGATGCTGGGGCCTGATTCGCGCAGTTGGCTGGGGACGTCTTGCTCGATCGCCGCCAGACGCTTGAGAAACACAGCGCTCAGGGCATCATTTTCAGGCAGTACGGCTTCAGCGGACGATCGCAACCGATTGACGGCAGTGGTGATTTGGCTAAAGCCATTAGACAGCGTTGTTTCACGACGGCTAAAACTTTGCATGATGGCAGTTATTTCTGCCTCAAATTTTTGGGTCTCACGCTCAAGTAGTGATTCATTTGCTTTACTGTTTCTCAAATCGCTGACGATATCAAAAACCGGGTTCAGGAGCTTTTCACTGACAAATTTAGAGAGTTTAAGCTCACTGAGCGTTTGAAACAAATCACCGGCTCGTAAGGTTTCGAGTAGCGTGGTTGAGAAGGTTTCTGACGGTAAGTAGGATGGGCCGCTTGCTTTACCAGAAAACGTTTTGGTGGCCCTGGTCAACTGACTGATTCCCTGAGCGATGCTCCCAAGAATGCCTTTCGATTCTTGATTGAGAGAACGAATGAGTGGATGGTTGTAAAGGCTGACAGCAAGCTCTTTTGATCGCAAAATCTGATCGTCGATTGCCTGTGTCTCAGCCGATGTTTGACCAGTTTGGAGTTTGCTCTCGCCAGCAAGCAGCGTTTCGATCGCCTGTTTTAAATGCTGTGCTCGCCACTGTAGCAATGTTGTCAACAGCTCTTGCAGTTCGGATGCTAAAAGGCTGAGGGTTAAGTAAATAAAGATCAGCCCAATGCCAATGTCGAGCACAAATGGTAGGTTCATTGCTTACTTGCTTACTTGCTTACTTGCTTAATTTCATTCATCAGACTATTACCGCAGCATCCGGTACTATAAAGCACACACTGCAAGCGATTCGAGCATTTTAACTAATCTTAAGGAAACAGAAATCGCGCCAAAAAAAAGCGATCGTGCGTCGTTTTTGCGCGCGATCGCTGGACATCCACTGATGGCTTCTGTTGTCTAGAGACAGGACAAAAGTAATGCTCTGCGATGGACAGTAAAGGACTGTTGATCGGGAGGCAACCGATCGGGAGGTAGAGCGGTTAGACCGGCGTTGCCGCTTGTTATCGGTTCGTCGGTCAGCACATCTACTGGGAATGGGCTAAATTCATCAATCGGGGGGACTGCGAATGATCGCGATAGGTACTAGCGGTTTCTAGCGCCAGATCGGGCATTTCTTGCCAGCAATGGGTACAGAACCAATAGACACCACCATGACGAGCATGACGTAGCAGCATTTCACCACAGCAAGGACATGTATTCATAACAATTCCTCTGCCTAAATTGGTCAAGAACCGTGCAAATTGACAGATGCCGATACAGAATGTACAGAGAGCATAATCATTAGAATAAATTAAATAAGTACGGGGTCAGGGCGAGTGTTTTCATCGGCAACTGAAAATATGCTGAGTTTCACCTGATTTATTGGTATTAAAATTTACCAGCCTGTTTTCAGTGGTAGTCCGTAATGCTGAATTGAGCAACATCGGTGTTAACCGTGCATTCACTCTAGCGTTCTCTTAAATTTTTATTTTGTTTTAGAAAACGTTTTGATTTGTATTACTTGTTTGCCTTTATTTACATTGAGCCGCTGCGTCAGACAGCAATTCTGCGATCGCCGCCGCCAGATCGCTGTACTGCTCAAGACTGTTGTAAAGCTGGGCTGAAATGCGTACCTGACGGCTCGATGGTGTGGGGTAAGGGACGATCGGCACTTCAATCTGGTAACGCTCAAGGAGCGTATCCTGTAGCCACTGCGGATTGCCATCTGGCAGGGTGACCACAGCCATTGCCCCAAGCATGTCATCCGGGCAGGGTGGTGGAATGTTAAGCGTCTGGCAGAGCACTTGACGCCCCGCTATTGCCAGCGCATGATTGGTCGCCATCAGTTCGTCCCACCCGCCCGGTAGCAGCGACCCCATGACGCGAATGGCCTCGGGAATACAGAGGTACGGGCTGGGATCATCCGTGCCCGTCCAGTCAAACTCCAGCCGGAACCGGGTGCGATCGGTACGCGGTGAGTTGGCTCCGTGGCTGATCGTGAGGGGACGAATGGCCGACTGGCGATCGCGCTGCACAACCAGAAACGCCGCCCCCTTGGGAGCGCAGAGCCATTTGTGGCAGTTTCCTGTGTAATACGTCGCGCCGATCGCGGACAGTTTGAGCGGCACCATTCCCGGTGCATGCGCCCCATCAACCAGCGTTTCGATGCCCTGCCGGTTGAGTTCGGTTACAAGCGGCTCCAGGGGAAAAATCAGCCCGGTCTGGCTGACGATGTGATCGATGAGCACCAGCCGTGTCCTGGCCGAGACGCACCCCAATACGGCCTCAATCACCTGCTGCGGCGATTCAATTGGAAACGGGATCGAGGCCACGACGATTTTCGCGCCCGCCCGTTCGGCAACGTAGTGCAGCGCATTGCGGCAGGCATTGTACTCCTGGTTCGTCGTCAGCAGCTCGTCATCCGGGGACAAAGTGAGCGATCGCAGCACAGTGTTAATGCCGGTCGTGGCATTTGGCACAAACGCCAAATTCTCTGGATCAGCACCCACAAATGCGGCGAGTTCATGGCGGGCAGTGTCCAGCAGTGGCTCTAGGTCGCGCCCAAAAAATTGCAGCGGCTGTCGCTCTATCCGGCTTCGCCACTGCTGCTGCGCATCCATTACGGCCAGGGGACAAGCCCCAAAAGACCCGTGGTTTAGAAACGCCACTGCTGGATCAAGCGACCACCGCTCTAGCCATGACGATGGCGAAGGATTCAGGGTTACTAACTCATCCTTCATCCTTTTGCCTTCACCCTTTTTAACTCCCCAGGCAAGATTCGAACTTGCGACCAATCGATTAACAGTCGATCGCTCTACCGCTGAGCTACTGAGGAACGCTCGTTATCGCGAATCCCATAATATCGAGAACTTGGATGTTTTGACAAGCACCCAGACCAACTTTTTTTTCATTCGCTGGTGATCCCGTGCATTTGGGCGGTTCATCAGGGTTCTTTTCCCAGTCGCAGATTTGCCAGACGTTGCTGCGCTGCGGGATCTAAGGCATGAGCGAGAAAACGAGCCGTTGGTTTTTTCGCCGCTTTCTGTCGCCGCTGCTGCACTTGACGAATTGTAAACTCAACCTCTGCCTGCAATCGTTCAGCCGACATCCATTCAGCTCCGTAGCCAACCACCGTTAGCTGCTGGGCGCGATCGGACGTGGCCACAATCAACCGCTGCTGAAACTTCCGCATGTCGTACCGAAAATCAGCGCAGGTTTTTTCGATATAGGTGTCTGCTGTTTGCCCAAAGTCGGTGTAGCAGACCGCTAGATTGGGGGTGATCACTTCCCGACTACTGCCACCATCGCGGTACTGAGAGTCAAAAATAATTTGCGCGTCAAACCCGTGGAAAGCGCTATAGCCCGCTAAGGCTTCAATTAACTGGCGTCGAGCGAACTCTAACCCATCGCGATCGCGCACCTGTCTCAAATCAGCCCAAAGCCCGACGACGTTGTAGCCGTCTACCAGCAACACAGCCTGCGGGGACGATCGCGGCATAACTCAATGACAAAATAGGGTAATTGACATGCGCTTAACCTTGAGCTAATTCAATCATCACATATTTTGTTGAGTTCTGTTACAAGAAGGGTTTCGCATCGTTTAATTTCGGTACTTCTCTTTGAGCAAAGAACAAGAATGATTGGAGCAATATAGCTGGCTTCTGCAGAGCCATTAAGATGGCTCAATCCCTCCTACCCTATCCTTACCCGTCTAGCACGACCTGATTTGTCCCCAACCAGAGGTTAGCCATCGGCAACATAGGCGCGAATACGCTGAGCCATTTCCTCTGCCTGCTCCTGTGCTGCTGTCCCTCGAATGTGGTGCGGATGCCAGTTATATTCGTGGCTAGAGAATGCCTGGACTACCAGTCGTTTCTCCGTAGAGAGCACCAAACTTAGCTGGTAGTTAGCTTCATAGTAGGTACTGCCATCACTATCCTGCTTCTGCAGTGGCTCCCCTACTGGTGTGACCTGGACATCGGTAATCTGCTTTAACGGATACGTTGTGATCGCCTGCCCTTTCTGTTGCAAAATTGTGCGGGACGAGCGATCGAAGATCCATATCGTTGGCGGTTCCAATGAGATGCCAAAGAACCGTGCGATCCCAGACGCGCGTTTGTGGCGTAGAACTTGCGCCTGCAACCATTTGGAGCTAAACCCTACCGTTAGCTGCCAGGGGCGGCGGAGTAACCGACTCATCTCATCTGCCAACGGCTGTAGCTCCTGCCAATTAGAACCGCGAAACGTTTGCCGCTCAAGTTGATTAGCCCGACGGTTCAGGCAAAGCAGATCGCCCGATCGCAGTTCAAGCAAGAGCCATGCCGCTGCCGATTGATCCAAGTCTAAAATCAGTCGTTGGATGGTGGAGAATGGATAATGCTGCTGACGCTGTCTGAACAGCCCCCCATACTGGTAAATGACCTGATTCTGCTCCTGGTCAAACCGATAAGATTCAATCGCTTTCGTTCTGATGTTGAACAGAGTGTTATGCAGCGATTTCCCTCCTCCAAGCAGCATGCAGACACCAGGCAGCAGCACAAACCACTGCACCCAATCCACCTGGGCGACACTCAAACGATTTGCCGTCGGGTCGTTCAGAAACCGCTCGATTTGCACAACGGTTTTGCGCGTGTTGTCCAGTCCCGATGTTTGGTAGGGTCTGAGCGGCAGGTCACCATCGCTGGTGCGCAGGATGACCTGGTAGAAAACCCCGTCATCCACGTAGCGGTTTAACGTCACGCCCTGCAAGTTGCGGATCGCCCGTTGTCGCCAACGCGCCAGCCCCAGCCAACCAGGCTTACTGAGTTGACACGTGACTTGATTGGGCTGCGATCGCTGGCAATCTAGCTTTGCTGGGCCACTCCAGAGCAGTAGCCCGACTCCAAGTGCAATGACCACGACTTGCCAGAGCAAGCGTTTGAACGAAAATTGAGAATGGTGAATGACAAGCTGGTTGGCAGTCCGCTCGACAATCGGCATAGTGTTTTAGGGGTTGAAGAACACAGGGACAATGTGATCTACCTTAAAGTTGCCCAATGGATCAGCAGACTGCGCGATCAGTTGCGGCTATTGCCCCTTCAGCTTGTAACCAACCAAGTACACGTCACCATAAACAGGATTTGGAATTGAGCATCAGCCCTGAGCCTGGGGCATAGATGCCTTTCCCCATCAATGACTAATGGACTAATGACTAATGACCTGTCTGGTATACCTGTAGAGCCTTACAACCTTTCTGATATGCCCATAGAGCCTTATGACCAATGACGCTTGATTTCTGGCTCCCTAGTAATGACGAATTGTACGAAGCTAACGACTCCCTAAATAGACATCTGCATCAATCGCTGCTTCAACCGTTGGGGATCACCGCGATCGACGACCGTTCCTTTCTCCAGCAAAAAGGCACCATCACAGTAGTCCAGTTCGTCGAGTCGATGCGTGACCCAAAGTGCCGTGAGACCACGACTTTTGATCAATCGTTGCACCTGAGCTACCAGATCAAGCTGGCTGTCAGGATCCAGGAGGGCAGTCGGCTCGTCTAACAGCAACACGTCGCAATGACGTGCGATCGCGCCTGCGATGGCTACTCGCTGTTTTTGGCCGCCGCTGAGGGCATAGATTGGTCGGCGGAGGAGCGGCAGTAGATTCACCGCATCAAGCGCCTCTTCCACCCGACAGCGCACCTGGGAGGGAGTCAGCTTTTCTGCCACCAGCCCAAAGGCCACATCTGCGCCCGCCGTTGGCATCACCAATTGGTGATCGGGGTTCTGGAAGACAAACCCCGTATGGGGACTGATGTGGATCGAGCCCGACTGGGGCTGTAGGAGGTTGGCCATCAGCTTCAGCAGGGTGGACTTGCCACTCCCATTGCTGCCTAACAGCATCCAAAATTCACCCCTGGGCACCTCCAAGCAGCAGTCGTCCAGCACCGTTTCGCCTTTGTACCAACGAAAGCCAAGATGCTGGACTTGAATGGCAGGGTCTTCGCCAATCAATTCGCTACTGCCGATCGCCTGCGACGGCTGCTGATTAAAACCGTCGCTGGCCGGTCGCGCCGTGAATGCTGAGTCACTCATTCGGCCAAGGCAAAGAAGCCAGGGGGTCTACCAGAGGCCGCCGCTGTACCCGACTTGTCAGAGATTTGCACGGCCGAGATCTCGTTGCCCAGAATGCCAATCTTCTTACCAGGCTGTTTTTCGCAGGTGAGTTCCAGCAGTTCGTTGCTGCCGGAACGGAGCACCTCCAGAATTTTCTGGTACGTTGCTTCGGCGTCTTCTTCTGACTTGCGCTGCACCGAGAGCGAGAGGGGCGTATTCTTCAGAGTAATGTCAATAATAAACATGTGTTGCATACGTCACAGAA
>JAJPKC010000575.1 GCA_021323955.1 Oscillatoriales cyanobacterium Centralia_MAG_596
CGCCAAAATTCGTGTTTTGGGGCTACTCTGCGGCAACTGATACAGCGGCGATCGTTTTTGGGCATTGGCAGCTTTACGAGGGCCGTTGCAGTGCGTCGTCGGACTCCACACCAGCACCATCAGCCGTCGCACCAGACGACGGTTCATCTGAGAAGTCTGTCTCTCCCCCAGATGTCATGTCGTCCTCGTAATCAGCATTTTGTTCATCATCGTCGCCATAGATGTCTTCCTCAGACTCGGGTGGGTACGCCTGACGCCGCGCCTCTAGAGCTGCCGCAATTTTCTGATTTTCGGCATCGTAGTCGTATTTCGCCGAATCCTTGATATCGATTTTCCAGCCTGTAAGGCGAGCCGCAAGGCGAACGTTTTGTCCCTCTTTCCCGATCGCGAGGCTGAGCTGATCTTCTGGCACCAGCACATGGGCCTGCCGGCCTTCTGGGTCAACCAGGCGCACTTCATCTACCCGTGCGGGACTCAGCGCATTTGAAATATACGTCGCAGGATCGGGTGACCAGCGAATGACATCAATTTTTTCGCCACGCAGTTCATTGACCACCACCTGAATGCGCGACCCACGGGCACCGATGCAGGCACCTACCGGATCAACGTCACGCTCCAGAGTGTCAACCGCAATTTTGGTGCGCGGACCGACAAAGCGGGAGGGTGGATTGGCTTCTCGTGCCACAGCCACAATTCGGACAATCTCGTCTTCGATTTCGGGCACTTCATTGGCAAATAAATAGACGACCAGTCCCGCATCGGCTCTGGATACCAGCAGTTGCGGCCCCCGATGGGCGCCCTCGGACACCTTCTTTAAGTAGACCTTAAACGTGGCATTGGCCCGATAGTTATCGTTGGGCAACTGGTCGCGCTTGAGCAGTTCAGCCTCAACTTCTGGCTGCCCAAAACCGCTGTTGACAGCCATAATCACAGATTGGCGCTCAAACCGCAGCACGCGGGCTTGCAGTACAGTGCCCTCCAAATCCTGAAATTCTTCTTGCACTAATTTACGTTGCTGATCCCGCAGTTTTTGCGCGAGTACCTGTTTGGTTTGGATCGCAGCCATCCGACCAAATTCTCCCTGATCAGGGGTCACGTCCAACACAACGGTGTCGCCTGCTTGCGCCTCCGCTGCGACCTCCTGGACTTCTTCCAGGGCAATTTGATGATCGGGATTATCCACTTCTTCCACGATCGTCTTTGCGGCTAATACCCGAAACCCTTCTTCTTCGACATCAAGTTCCACTTCAAAGTTGGCGAAGTACTCTTCATCAAAGGTTGGACTGTCCATCCGTTGGGTGCGACGGTAGCGCTCGTACCCCTTGAGCAATGCTTCGCGTAGGGCCGCCTGCACAGCAACCTTAGGCAAATTGCGCTCGCGGCTAATGTTGTCAATCATGTCTCTGAGTCCGGGCAGGGTGACCATTGACATAGGGGAAATCTCCGTAGTGTGAAGTGTGTGAGGAGGGGAGCGTTAAAAGTTTTGCTGTTTATCGGTTTTTTTACGATCGGCGTTCGTCTAGTTGAACTTTTGTTACTAACTCGCGGGGCAGGGCGATCGCGCGTCCTTTCTGGTTGATATGGACGGCTGTCTCATCCCGACGGATTAGCTGTCCGATCCATTCTTGGTGCCCCGCATAGGGTTCGGATGTCGTCACGATGATGGGAAAGCCCTTAAACGAGACAAATTCGCGATCAGTGCTGAGTTGGCGCGAGATCCCAGGACTGGACACTTCAAGGACATACGCATCGGCGAGGATATTCACCGCATCGAGCGCTGTCTCTAGCATCCGGCTCATTTGCTCACAGTCTTCTAGACTCGTATCGCGTTCTGGATTGTAAATATCGACCCGTAAAATTGGGGGATGCTGGTTTGTGTGCAGAACTGCTCCAACAACCTGCAAACCGAGAGACTCAGCCAGAGGACTAGCCAGATCAATGATTTGTGGGATGAGTGGATGAGCCATAAGTACCAATAAAAAAAGTGGGCAGAACCCACTTCCCATGAAGTTAAAACTTCCAATGAAGCCAGGAGGAGCGGTAAGAAACCTCACCGATCTCCCGTCCAGTTTAGCTCATCAGCCCTGGAGTTGGCGCACAATTATTTCTGGTGGGTAGACAAGGACTGGACTACTGAACGGGTGGCCGATAGACCCGGATTTCGTCAAATAACCTTTGATCGGGCACTTCGGGTATGATCTCAAGCGTGTGTTTGGTGTTGCTAAGGTTTTGGGCGATCAGAGTGGCGTACTCATGCGATGACTTGACTGTTACTGGAGTAGCGTAGACATCATTGAATAGCGGCTTCACACTCCACTTGATCTGAAACCCGACCGGGACTGGCTTGCCAAAATTTTGATAGGCATTTTGCAGCCACCAGTTGTGCGGTTCGATCACAACTCGCCCGGAATTAGACACAAATTTTTGGTCGCTCTCGCCACTACCGTCAAACCCGGTGATGGAGCCAAAAGCATCGAACTTGATTTTTTTGACTTCTGGATCAACCTCTGTGATCACTAACTTCCAATCTTCTGCAATCAATGGCTTTTGGGCTGTGACGTTGAGGATAGAAGGCCACTCTACACCCAGTGCATTGCTTGGCAGGCTGATTGCAAACAGATTGGGCAACGATGATGGGGTTTTGCCATCAATCAGCACTTGTGCGATGCCATTAGTGCTAGTCGTGTTAGGAGCTCGGACTAAATCAACGCGATTCCCTTCAAATTCCAGGGTCAGCTTGCCGTCTTTTACTTTCACATCGCGATCGATCGCATACTGCTTTACAGCGACATCCGATGCCCCTGTCAGAGTGGGTAGATGACGCAGGTGGGTCTTGACCAACTCAGCCATCAGTGCGTTGCCACGAGCGTTCAGATGAATTTCGTCCATCAGCAATTCCTGGGCCGTTAAATGTTGATCTTGCAGATAACGCTCCCACGGTCGGCGGATTTCAATTAATTCACAGCCATACTTTTTCGCAATAGCCGGTAACCAGTTTATTGAATGGTCGTTGTGCCATTGGTAATTTTTCAAGTCATCGGCTTTATCGGCACTGGTGCCCGTTGGCCGCCACACAACATGGTCTGAAATTAGCGCAACTTCAGCCGTTGTACGGCGACGTGTATTGGCAATGATGGTTTCATAGTCACGATGGCCACCAAACACATGAAAAATCATTAAATCGGGATAGAACGGATAAAGATCGTGCTCTGCCGTATGCACGAGTTTGGGGCTATCAAACCCCCCGATCGACCGATTATCAATCACAATATCGGCATTTGGAAATCGCTGTCTGAAATCGTCAGCGATGTCTAGCCACCAGTTCTGTTTAATTATTGATTGTCCATAGAAAAGAATGCGTACGGTATTGCGGTGCTCGGGAGTGCTTGTTTGGAGTAGTCTCAGCGTACGCTGCATCCCCGTGCCATATTGAGCAGGGTCTAAAACAGTAGCCGGTTGACTGCTATTAACTATTGGTTCGTTAAGGGAAATATTGAAAGCTGGTTTAACATGCCCGATTGAAACGATCGCGGCGGCAGATAGTGCCATTCCTAAACCAACAAGCGTGAGCCAACCGAAACGAAACCGACCAAATTGTAGTTTGGGCATACTTAATATTCTGGGGGACTGAACGAGCGACTAACTCCAACGGGAAATAGTCAAACAGAACTTGCTTTCCGTTCAACAAGTGATATTCCATTCGTTAGAACAGGTGGTGCTTGTGAAATCTGTACTGCCTCAACTTCAAAGTTGGGAGTAACATTTAATCGAGTGGGTGACGATGCTTCAGGAATGATGCAGGATGAAAATTTGGGTCTCAGTATGCAATTTCCACCTATTTCGCAACGCGTGCGGAGAGAAATATTGCTCAACTAAGGACTATTTCAGACTTGGGCCGTAGAGATTTTCCACGGCCTCTAGCACTGTATAAAGAATTTATGGAAAGTTACATAAGAATATGTTGTTAAATGATGAAGCCAGCATGAAGATGCTCAATGCGCTCCGTATTATTTTGGTTGACTGAAATTTTGTGGGCGGAAATTATTAGGAGTAGGAGGCTGTTTCGGTAGCAGGGTTCGACAGCCTGTCTTTTGACATCGATTGCAGTACTGGCCAAGAATAGGCTCGTAGTATCGGGCTGTTGGCCGAGAGCAGTATTATGAAGCGTGCGGGTAACTTTAGTTGGGTGAGCACCTGGGCCTTACTACCGATCGTGGTTGCAATGCCGGTTCTGGCGCATACGCTGAAGGTGTCAGGAGATGTAGCGGCGACTTTCCACATTGAGCCAAACCACAACCCGACGGCGGGTGTTCCCTCGCGAGCCTGGTTTGCCCTGACGCGTAAAGGTGGTCAAACCATTCCTCTTGCTCAATGCAATTGTCAGTTAGCGGTGTATGCCGTGCCTCACGCAAGCAATGCGGCACCAATTCTCAGACCATCACTAAAAGCCGTGAACGTGGCACAGTTTAGGGGCATTCCCGGTGCGGATGTTGTATTTCCCAAAGCCGGGGAGTATATGGTGCAGCTCAGCGGTACGGCAAAGGCTCCGGCTCAGTTTAGACCGTTTGAGCTGGAGTACAGCGTGACGGTGGGCGGTAGTCACCACGGGATGTAAGTCGCTGGGACGCCACCATTCGGAACTCTCACTTTTGACGGTCACCAAACGACGATGGAACTCATTAGGCTGACGCGTAGACGTTTTTGAGCGGTAAGCCATGAGTTATGAGTATGACCTGGTGATCATTGGTGCGGGGCCGGGTGGCCTGTCAGCGGCAAAGCGATCGGCCAAATATGGCGCAAAGGTGGCGATTGCCGAGCAGGCGCAGGTGGGGGGTGGCTGCGTCAATCGGGGCTGCATTCCCAAAAAACTGATGGTCTATGCCGCTGACTTTGCACGACTGGGCCAGGATGCTGCTGCTTATGGTTGGGGGCTGTGCGAGCGTCGGTTTGACTGGCACCGATTTGTCGCAATGAGAGATCGGGAAATTGAGCGGTTACAGCAGGCGCAAATCAATGGGTTGCAGGAGGCAGGCGTTGAATTGATTAACCATCGCGCTAGCTTTGTGGATGCCCACACACTTGCTGTCGGCGATCGCACCATTACCAGTGACAAGATCTTGATTGCTGTGGGCGGCAAACCAATCAAACCCAGCATTCGAGGCATTGAGCATGCGCTCACCTCTGACGACATGTTTACACTGAACGCCTTACCAAAGCAGATAGCGATTTTGGGTGGTGGCTATATCGGCGTTGAGTTCGCCAGTATTTTACGTGGATTTGGCTGTGACGTGACGCTGATGAACCACGAGACATGCATTCTGTCAGGGTTTGATGCCGATTTGGCCGCAACCGTACGGAACGGTCTGGTTGATCGCGGGATTCAAATTCTGTGCAGCACCAGTATGAAGGCGATCGCGCCCATATCGGACGGCTTCTGTATCACGCTCGAGGGTGACTGTTCCAAGACATTAACGGTTGATGCTGTGCTTTGTGCCACAGGACGGGCACCCAACCTCGCTGGGCTGAGGCTTGAGAATGCGGGGGTAGAGGCAGATCAGTCGGCGATCGCGGTGGATGACTACAGCCGCACCAGCCAGCCACACATTTTCGCAGTGGGTGACTGTACCAATCGGATTCAGCTAACGCCCGTCGCCAGAGCAGAAGGTACGGCATTCGCCGCCACGGCCTTTGGCCAGCCTCCCCAGCGAGTGAATTATGACCTTGTGCCATCGGCTGTCTGTAGCTACCCGGAAGCCGCGGCGGTTGGGATGACCGAAGCGGCGGCGCGCGAGCGGTATGGCCATGCGGTACAAATTTATCAGCGTGAGTTTCAGCCATTGTTTTACAGCCTCGCTCACAGCACTCAAACCAGTCTGATCAAGCTTGTGGTGGAAGCTGGAACCGATCGCGTTTTGGGGATCCACATGGTGGGAGATCACGCGGCTGAAGTGGTGCAAAGCCTGACGGTTGCCATGCAGCACGGCGTAACCAAGCGCGATTTGGATCATGTGATCGGGATCCATCCCAGCTCAGCCGAGGAATTTTTTGACCTGGACTAGCAGCAAACAGCGATCGCCGTTGCTGGCAACCGTGCGCCCGATGCATGCAGTTCTCAGCGCTCTGACCAACGTGATGTTCGTGGTTCTGCCTCCAAAGTGCTAACGCGATAGTCCATACAATCTCCCATCTGGTTGATGCTCAGCAACGGCAAATTTGGTCAACTGGATCAGAAACTAAAGTGGGAGCGATTAACGATGCGGAAGTTGAACATTGGATTAACGGATGAGCAGCGTCGTGGTGTTTCTGAACTACTCAACAGAGACTTGGCGGACGCTAACTTGCTGCTGATCAAAACCAAGAAGTACCATTGGGATGTGACTGGGCCTGAATTCCGTTCCCTGCACCAAATTTGGGAAGAACAGTACGAGATTTTGAATGAAACGATCGATTCCATCGCAGAGCGCGTTCGTGCTCTGGGTAACTACCCCCTTGGTACAGCACAAGGGTTTCTGGAGTATGGCTCGATCAAGGAGCATACAGGCGATGTCCCTTCTTCCTCTGAGATGGTTTCCAATCTGGTCGATGACCACGAACAAATCATTCGGAACTTGCGCGAACACGTTGACCAGTGCTCGGACAGCTTTCACGACCAAGGTACGGCTGACTTTCTAACCGGCTTGATGGAAGGGCATGAAGAAATGGCTTGGATGCTGCGCTCCTTTATTGAAGGTAAAGCGGTGCAGTCAGACAACCAACAGCCTCCAGCCGATGTGAAGTTCCCCGTTGGTGCAACCAACTAAGCAGTGCCAAATTAAATTGCCCGCGCCAGACGCTAAGGACAGAGCAAGCGCGGGTAAACTGCGGTCAGGCAGCCTTTTGACTTGTTTCTGCTACATGTTGGTTGGCGGTGGCAATAGCACGCATGAAGTACAGGAATGAAGTAGTAGAGTAGTAAAGCTGTAGCTATACTGCACTGGATCGAGAATTTCAGTGATTGGAACATTCGTTGAGTGTTCTGAGTGCTAGAGTTCTGTGGCCTGGTGCCAAAACGGGGCGGCTCGATCGCTCGCTATTCTACGTCCATGAAACTGCTTCATTCTCTTACTCCACTTCTGGGAACCGTTGGCTGCCTGACCTTAACGGCATCGATGGTACAGGCAGCGCAATCGCTTTCGGTCTCCTACCCACCAGCTAACTATCAGACGCTATCCGATCGCATTTTTCTCATCGGGACTGCACCACCCGCAGGAACCGTGTCTGTGAACGGTCAATCGATCGTCCGTAACGCATCTGGGCACTTTGCACCGAGTTTTCCGCTCCAGGTAGGGACGAACCGATTTACCCTGCGTTATGGCCAGCAGACCGTCACAGTCACCGTGACTCGTATCGCGACAGAATCCACGGCCCCGTCCGGTCTGGCCTTTGGCAAGGATTCCCTCAGCCCCGCTGTTGACATGGCGCGGTTGCCCGATGAACTGCTTTGTTTTGCGGCGATCGCGCCCCCCAAGGCTACGGTTTCGGTGAAGCTGGCTGGGCAGACCATTCCACTCATCCCCCGGCCACAGCAGATTGAGCTACCGGGGAATGCGGCGGTGTTGACGCAGCAGAATCGGCCTCTGTCGATCGCGGCTCCTGGCTACTTTGAAGGCTGCACTCGCACGGTACTGCTGGGCGATCTGGGCAAGCCCGAATTTCAGCTTGCTCAAGACGGCCAAACCATCACGCAAACGGGGAATGGCAGCATCAAAATCCTGTCGCCAACGCGTTTGGAGACGGCAGCCGTGACGGCAGAGTTGGGTACGGCACGCACTGGGCCAGGTACGGACTATTCCCGCCTGACACCGTTACCCAAAGGAACACAGGCCTTAGTCACAGGCTCCGAAGGTGAGTGGGTGCGGCTGGATTACGGAGCCTGGATCAAGCGCAGTGAAGTGCAAATTTTATCCAGTGGGGCACCTCCAACGTCAGTGATCCGCAGCGTTCGATCGCGGCAGGCAGGCGACTGGACAGAGGTGCTGTTTCCGCTGCAAGTGCCGGTGCCCGTGAGTGTGCAGCAGGGCGATCGCACCTTTACCCTCACCCTTTACAACACCACGGCTCAAACCGACATCATTCGCCTGGATGACGATCCGCTCATCGAACGGTTGGACTGGCAGCAGGTGGCTCCCGGTCAAATTCAATATACTTTCAACCTCAAGCCACAGCAGCAGTGGGGCTATAAACTGCGATACGAAGGGACGACGCTGGTGCTATCGCTGAAGCACCCGCCGGCGATGAAGCGGGAGGAGTCAAGCGCCAGAAGTCAGGTGTCAGAAGGTAAGAACTTCACCCCCAACACGTCACATCCAATATCCCTAACGGGTATCAAAGTTCTGCTTGATCCTGGACATGGTGGCCCTGACGATCTGGGTTCGCGAGGCCCAACGGGTTACCCTGAGAAATCTGTGGCGTTGCTGATGGCAAAACTGGTGCGCGATCGACTGCAGCAGAAAGGGGCCACGGTTGTACTCACGCGCGAAACTGATACCGATCTACCGCTACAAGATCGCGTCGCGATGATCGACAAAGTACAACCGACGCTGGCGCTAAGCCTGCACTACAACGCACTACCCGATGATGGCGATGCCCTGAAGACAAAAGGGCTGGCTGCCTTCTGGTACAACACGCAGGCGCACAGTCTGGCCGCGTTTCTGCATCACTATCTTGTCAAAACGCTGAAGCGATCGTCCTATGGCGTGTTCTGGGACAATCTGGCGCTTACCCGCCCCACGTCAACCCCGGCCGTATTGTTAGAGCTTGGCTTCATGATCAACCCGGATGAGTTTGATTGGATCACCAACCCGAGAGAGCAACAGCGGTTGGCGAGCGCGATCGCAGATGGAATTGCCGAGTGGCTGCGAGTTAGCCAGCCATAGACTCAGATGCGCTTTCTGTAGCGACGCGATCGCGCCAAACAAATTCTTTCAGATATAGTTTGCATTCAAACAGTATGCATGCTATATCTAGATACAGAAAGTACTACCAGGTACATTCTTGAGTCAAACAATTTGTGTTGAAACGCAGCAGTATCGACTGACTGCGCGTTTCTTGCCCATCCAACTCGCTTAAACATACTTGAACAAGGAGATCCACAAATGGGTACAGATCTGAAGACAGCCTTTGAAGACATCAAAAATCGGGTTCTGCAAGGCAAGGCGCTTGATGTTTTTGAGCAGTACTACGCCGATGATGTGGTGATGCAAGAAAACGACAACCCACCAACCGTGGGCAAAGATGCCAATCGGCAGCGCGAACAGGACTTTTTTGCCAAGGTGGTTGAGTTTCGCGGTGCGGATGTGAAGAGTGTTGCCTATGGTGAGGATGTCATTATTTCGGAGTGGTTCCTGGACTACACGCACGCCGATTGGGGTAAGCGCACCTATGACCAGGTGTCGGTGCAAAAGTGGAAAGATGGCAAAGTCGTCTACGAGCGGTTTTATTACGCCAGCTAGCAATTTGCCGTCGCCATATTCAGGATGGCAGCGGCGAGTCAGCCAGCCGTCCCAGAATCGACTATCCGACGACTGGCTCTGGCCTGAGCTGGCTGACCAAAGCAATCAATTGGCGTGCCCGTCGATCGCGCTCTATTCAAATCAAAAATGTCTGAACGGTATGGCGGCGATCGACGGATTGAGTCCGATACGCTGAATGCTGCTAGAGCTTGGTAGACGACTACGCCCTTCTAAAGGGTGCCCCGGTCACGTCAGCGCGGCGATGGCCTGCGTCAGCAGGCGAAAAAAGCCGTCCGCATCAATGGTTTCGACGATAGTGGCGTTTGGTGGTTGATGGGTCACGTTCCAGCGATCAACCACCGTTCGACCAATGGTCAATTCGCTCGTTGTTTCAACCGTAACGGCCGCTTGCCGAGTGGTAAACAGATCGGGCTGGAGCAAATAGGCAATCACGCAGGGGTCATGCAGTGGTGGCCCAGGAATGCCATAGCGCTGCATATCATGGGTGCCGTAGTGATTGAGCAAGCCGATGACCGCAGCGCTAATCGGGGAGTTAATCGCTTTGATCGCATCCAACCGTTCTGGCGTGGCGATCGCCTGATGGGTCACATCGAGCGTGACCAGGGTGACTGGCAAGCCGGCTGACAGCACGACATGGGCCGCATGGGGATCGACATACACGTTAAATTCGGCGGAGGGCGTGATGTTGCCCTGAGTGACGGCTCCACCCATAACGACGATCGCCTCGATTTGCGAACAAATTTCGGGGTGTTTGATCAGGGCAACGGCAATATTGGTCAACGGGCCGAGCGTCGCCAACGTAATTTTTTGCGGCGACTGCATGAGGGTGTCGATCAGAAAATCAACGGCGTGCTGGGACTGAAGTGGCATCTGCGGCTCTGGCAGATGAATCCCATCCAGCCCTGTCCGACCGTGAACCTCCTCGGCTGTGATCAGAGGGCGCAGCAGTGGACGGGGGCAGCCTGCGTATATCGGCAGATCTGCGTGGCCAGCCAGCTCGCAGAGACAGCGGGCATTCTTCTGTGTCAGCGGCAGGGGGACGTTGCCTGCAACGGTGGTGATGCCCAGCACATTTAGCTGGTCTGGGTTGGCAAGTGCAAAAAACAGGGCGATCGCGTCATCCGCCCCCGGATCGCAGTCAATGATGATTGGTGTGGCAGCCATGTCCAGCGAGAAACGTTAGATAAAAAGCAGTCGTTCGAAGGTAACGGGCAAACGGTGGGGCGTGAGAAGTCAGGCGTCGGGAGTCAGGCTTCCCAGCGCGTCAGGAGTCGGGAGCAGGATCCGTGAACAGGCGTTTTGCCCGGACTGGTGACTGCTCATTTCCAACTCACGGAGCACTTATAGCCAGTCTCATTTGCATATACCACACCCCATGCCCGTCTTTCCAGGTCTATGGCGACCGAAACCATAACGGCTCTAAAACATCCCACTTCGCTTTATCCCTCCGTCCGCTCATCCTCTCTATCCTGCGCCTAAGCGTGACTGGCAGCAACAGTGGCGGGTTTAACAAATCGGGTCATTGACTGCCCAAAGGCAATCGATACCTTGATCGGCAGCACTTCGGAACGGAAGCCCGTGAGGGTTGGCTTGAGCGCCAAAAAGGAAATACTCCACCCAGACTGCTGCATGGTCCAGGCAGCCAGTCTCCCACTACTCCCAAGGCAGGGATAAATGACTTGTGGCAGGTATGCCACGGCGATCGCGTCGAAGTCTGCACCCGCCTGATCAAGCTCCCTCCGAATATCTTGCCATTGGTAAGTCGGTGATTGCAGGAGCGGTGTATCAGCGCTCAGCAGCGTGGCTCCCAAAAGGTCAGTCAGTTTGGTGCAAATCGACTCCAGGCGAGGGCGATCGCCTCGTAACAACAGGGCCTCTTCGGGCAGCAGGAGCCTTTGCGCTGCTGGTATCCACAGCTCGAAGCAGGTGTAGGCATCGACCGGAATGGTAATCAGCTTCAGGTTTGACGGCAGGCCCAGCGGGTTCGGGGCAACCGCGAGGTCAACGGGAATAAACGAGTCAATCATGAGCGTAAGCGTCCTTGGAAATGGCTTGAACGGCTCGATGCAACTACAAGCAAAGTGCCACAGGTCGTGAACACGCACAAGGGGCTTTCGCCCCTTGCGAACAGAGCGTGATCAGGACTTTTGAAGGCGTGTGAACAGAGTTTCGATCAATCCCAGGATGGCTTTTACTCAGTAGTTTTTCGTACAGTAACGATGAAAACACGGTAAAGCAGGCATGAAATCTCGCAGAAACGCGATCGTCTCCCTGGAAATTGTTGCTGCTCAAGACCCTCTAAAATGTTAAAGATGATCCAAAATTCCCTTTCGACTGAACGTGTCTTATGAATCAAGCTGTTGCAGAGACGACTGCAATTGATCAAAAGCTCTCTAAGCGCCACATTGACCTTGACCCTGGTGGCTACGTCATCATCTATCTCGATCGCGCGCAGGGCTTAATCTACGCCAAGCATTTTACAAATTTTATTGACGATCGTGGCCTTGCCTGTGACCCCGATACAGGCAAGCCAATTCCGACGCGTGGCAAGGTCGAACGGCTCCCTGCCCGCATCTACAGCGGTCGAACGGCAAAAGAACTGTGCGTGCAGATATTTGAGCAAGATGACCAGTGCCCCATCACCCGTCTCGATCACGCGTCCTATCTGGGGCGGGAGTTTCAGCGCGCCGAAGCCGCTTTGCTGAGTGAACAGGAGTATGTGCAGGATTAAAGAGGCGATTGGTGATTCAGTCATTCGGAGCCACGGTTGCTGGAACAACTGATCACCAATCGCCTACGGCTCAACCCGATGTCTACCCTTCGCGTGATTGGAGGTACAGATAGAAATAGTAGGTTGCCATGGGCACGACCGTCGCAACCACCAGGAACCCAATCACCCAAACAGTGGCATTGCTTTCTTTTGTCTGCTCTGGCGTGGCGAAGGTGCCTTCGACCTGAACATTGTCTTGCAGCGATGGTGGCCCAGGGTCGGGGCGGCCTGAAAGCACAGCAACGAGGCGATCGCTGGCACCCAATAGGGCCTGGTTATACTTGTTGCCTTCTTTCAGTGGAATTAGCACAGTCTCTTGAGCAACGCTTTGAGCCACGTCATCTGACAGTTTCGTTTTAACAGCCTCTCCGGTGCGGATCGCCACATTGTTCGTCAGGTTATCGAGCACAAGCAATACCTGGTTAGCACTCGCTTCTGGAGTTGGAAACCATTGGTCGAATAGTTTGCTGGTAAACGTTTCGATCGTCTCGCCGTAGTCCAATCGATGGATCGTGACCAGATGTACCTCATTGCCAGTCTGCTTTGCCAGAGCACCTAAATCGGTCGCAATCTTGCCTTCATTGGATCGACTCAGGATTTCTGCCTGGTCAATCACCCAGAACCCTGTTTTGGGTTTGGGCACCTCACTGACACCCGTGGCGGTAGCCGGTAGGGCAATCAGTTGGGTCGCCAAGATGCAAAGGGCGACGGATAGCAATAGGCGCTGGAACGTCTTCCAGGTGCAAAGTTGGTTGAGGAGGCAATTCATAATGATGTGCTAAAAACTTGTTCCTCCAAAATACTACGCTTGCAGCGAAGATGGGCAGATTTGGCGGGGAAGGAGTGAGAGGAATGGGGCGGTAAGGGGCGATCCTCCTGCCGTCCCAACCCTCACCCTCAATGATGGTTCAGGTAATAGTCGCGGGTGCCTTTGGCGCTGATTGCTTCACCGAGGCGGTTGAGGGAATGGACATAAGCGGCGGTTCTAAGATCGATCGACAGATCGCGGGCGATCGACCAGATGAGTTCCGCTTCTTCCACAATCCGCAGTTTCAACCGCTGATTGATTTCCTCGAGTGTCCAATACAGGCCGCTGCGGTTTTGCACCCATTCAAAGTAGCTGACGGTGACACCGCCGGCGTTCACCAGAATATCGGGAAAGACGTAGATGCCTTTCTCGTTGAGAATGCGATCGGCGGCAGAGGTGATGGGGCCATTGGCGACTTCGTAAATCAGTCTGGCTTTGATGTCGCCGGCATTCGCAGCCGTAATTTGGTTTTCGAGTGCGGCAGGCACCAGAATATCGACATCGAGCGCCAGCAGTTCGGCGTTGGTTAGCACTTCATCAGCAGCCGTATGGCAAACGGTATTGTCGCAGTAGATCGCTTTGATGCCCCGGCAGGAATCTTTAAACTGACGGATGCTGGGAATATCCAGGCCATTCTTGGCGTAGATGCCTCCTTGCGAATCACTGACGGCAACCACTTTGTAGCCTGCCTGAAAGAGAAGATCTGCCAGGATGGCTCCGGCGTTGCCAAATCCCTGAATCGCAACGGTTGTTGTTTGAGCAGTGCGATCGAACTTAGGCAGCGTGGATTCAATCACGAAAAATGCGCCCATCGCCGTAGCGGTATCTCGCCCCAGACTGCCACCCATACTCACCGGTTTGCCGGTGACAACGGCTGGGCAAATTTGGCGTTTGATGATGCTGTATTGATCCATCATCCAGCCCATGATCATGGCGTTGGTGTAAACGTCGGGGGCGAGAATATCGACGTCGGGACCAATAAAATCAGCGATCGCGTCCACATAACCCCGACTTAACCGTTCCAGTTCCATTCTGGAAAGTTCTTTCGGATTGACGGTAATGCCACCCTTCGCGCCACCAAACGGGAGATTCAACGCGGCGCACTTAAAGGTCATCCAGAATGCCAGTGACTGCACTTCATCAAGTGACACATTAGGATGGTAACGAACGCCACCCTTGCCAGGGCCGCGAGTGTCGTCGTAGCGCACTCGGTAGCCCTGAAATACCTTCAGTGAGCCATTATCCATCCGAACGGGAATGGAAACAGTGAGGCTTGTGTGAGGAAATTTCAGCGTTTCAACGGCATCATCCGAAATTGACGTGTATTTCAAAGCGTGCTCAAGGCGTTGGCCGGCATCGGCTAGTAGTGATTCAGACATGATAAATACAGTTCCTCTCAGTAAGGTGGGGATAGCAGCGATCACAAGCGACGAGTCGCACGAGTAGAGAGACGCAGAGACGGCCAGCTATGGTGTTGATTGAAGCGGTTGGTCACTTGCTGCTCGAAGGGCGTGGAGCAAGGCGACATTCCGGTAACCGTGCCTGGCGATCGCGGTGGATGTGGTGCTCTTCTTTTATGATCCTGCTAGTCGGTTCAATGGATCGATTCTCCGCTTTTCTCTAGCGTTCCCAAACACTCGAAAAGCGATGACATGCTGATCCCCGTTGTAACATCAATGAAACGGTTCAACGTTCCCGAATTTTTTGCAGTAAGTTTTGGATCGCGATCGCGTCCGCGGCGTCGGGCTGTAGGGCCAGGTATGCCTCTAAATCTTGCTGGGCATCGGCCAGTCGGTCAAGGTGATAAAAGATCACGCCGCGATCGCGGCGTTCGACCGGAGCGTTGGGGAAAATCAGGAGAATGCGTGTGATGGCAGCCAACGCTTTTAGCAAATCACCGCGGGTAATATAAATCACTTTGAGGTTGGTAAGCATCCGCGCGAGATAGTGCCGTACGCCGATCGCCGCGAGAAATTCTGGCTGTAGCTCCACCGGATGACCGTAGACCTGAATCAGTCGCTCCTGACAATCTTGCAGAAACAGGATCTCACCTTGATGGAAGGGATCCACAAAGATTTCCATGGGTTCAATATCAGGACGAATCAGGAAATGTCCCGGCATATTGATGCCTACCATCGGCAAACCAATGCGACGAGCGATCGCAAGATACACCAACGAAAGCGTGATCGGAATTCCTGTGCGGCGATCGATCACATCGTTGAGAAAGCTGTTGC
>JAJPKC010000097.1 GCA_021323955.1 Oscillatoriales cyanobacterium Centralia_MAG_596
AGCGCGCCCTGGAGGACTTGAACCCCCGACATCAGGTTTTGGAGACCTGCGTTCTACCAACTGAACTAAGAGCGCCCACGCTAAGTTTTTGACGTTAGCACTACCAGTTTACCAGTTTGGTTGCTGATTATTAGCTGTCAGCGATCAGGCTTACGTTGCTAAACACTAAGAACCAAGCGCCAACAGCTTACTGGAGGGGACGGTCAAACCGCTGCTTGAGGCGGGTCGCCTTACCAACACGGTCGCGCAGGTAGTAGAGCTTAGCCCGACGTACCTTCGATCGACGTAGCACTTTGATGCTTTCGATGCGCGGCGAGTGAATCAGAAAGACACGTTCGACACCAACACCTTGAAAGGTGCGACGAACCGTGATGTTTTGATTGATACCAGCACCATGCTTGGCAATCACAACACCCTCATAGGGCTGCGTTCGCTCTTTACCGCCTTCCTGGATGATGACACCAACTTTAACGGTGTCACCGATATAAATGGCGGGTAGATCCGTCTTCATTTGCTCCGCTTCAATCGAGCGGATAATTTCCTGGGCGTGCATAGATTTGGCAAAAACTCACAGTCTTCAATCATAGACCAAGAGATGCCATTAAGTCCAGACAGATGATGAATCGAGCGCAAGACATTATCAGTGGGCTGATGTCCCATTACTGGATGACGGTCGAAAATCGGGAACGGAAAGAGTCGTGAACTTCTTAAGTCCTGCTTAAATCTGCTTTCAGATGCCCCCACGTAGGATTGAATTCCTTATGGTGTTTGTCAGAGAGTTAGTCATCCAGCGCTTCTATGTCGGATCGTTAATGCTTTAAGTGCGCTAGTAGTGCTTTAACCACGCTAGTACTTTACGGCGGGGATTGTGACAGGTTGCCTGATCCTGAAAAAGCCAGTCTGCCTCGGTTTGATCCGTTGGCAGCCCAATCCAAATTTATCTAGTAGACTCTTAGTTCGTTTCTTCTCCAATTCTCACAGAGGATCTTGTTTTGATTACAGTTGAAGCGGTTTTCCCATCCTTGCCATCCATTCAACTGCTGCGGTGGGTGGCACCATGCCATCTTGCGATGCACATTCCTGATGGGTTTCTCAGTTTGCCCGTGAGTTTGGTGACGTGGGTCGTTGCGATCGCGCTCATTGCGATCGCGCTCAACCGGGTGCAGTCAGAATACAAGGAGCGAACCGTGCCGCTCATGGGGGTAACAGCGGCCTTCATTTTTGCGGCGCAGATGATCAATTTTCCCATTCCTGGCGGAACATCAGGCCATTTGCTCGGTGGGACATTGGCCGGTGCCCTACTGGGGCCGTGGGCGGGATCGCTCGTCATGGCAGTCGTGTTCATTGTCCAGGGAAGTTTATTCCAGGATGGTGGGCTGACCGTTTTGGGCGCAAATGTGTTCAATATGGGTTTAATTGGCACCTTTGGCGGCTATTACCTGTATCGCGCAATCCGCTTTGCTGTGGGGCGAAATTCTCTGCGTGGCACCCTGGCCGGGATTGCTGTAGCAGCCTGGGTCAGTGTGGTTGTAGCCGCGATCGTCTGTGCGATCGAGTTAGCCTTATCCGGGACGGTGCCATTGGTCGTCGCTCTAACGACTATGGCATCGTGGCATGTGCTGATTGGGATCGGCGAAGCCGTGATTTCTGTGACCACGGCCAGCTTTATCTGGCGATCGCGGCCGGATCTGTTTTACGACCCACCCCGCAAGTCGCGATCGTTGGCGGCAGAACCGTTGATACCGCGCTAAGAGAATGCATTAACGCCCAACCCGTTCTCCCTTCGGTCGTGACCGTAATCCAACCTGTCAACTTCTGCAAGTTATCCCTGTCATTCGCCAAGGTTTGCCCTATGAGTAGTGGTTCTGATCGGCAACGGCATCGTGCGCTTTTGATGGCGGGACTGGGAACGGCCCTTTTGATGGCGGTGTTTCTATCGCCGTTTGCCAGTAAAGCGCCCGATGGACTCGATCGCGTGTCTCAAGACCTCAAGTTCGATCAAAAGGAGATGCAAGCGAAGCCAGCGCAAAAGCTGCCTTTTTACGCCATTTTTAATGAGTACGCGTTGAGAGGGGTTCCGGCACCGATTGCCAAACCTTTAGCGGGACTGGCGGGGACGTTAGTCACGTTTGGTCTGGCCTGGAGCGCTGGAAAGCTGCTGGTTCGGAACCCCAGTAAGCGCTCTGGAGACGACTCCCGCTCCTAAAGCAAGACCCATCGAACTGTTTACACGTTTCCACCGCATAAGGACTGTAATGAATGCTGTTGCACATTGGTGCGTTTCGTCTAGACATTGACAGCAAGCATGCTTCACTCTGGCATAGTTTGGCTCCTAAGACTCGCGTATTGTGCACATTGCTGCTGATATTTGCGATCGCCCTGACCCCCAATGGGCGGTGGTGGACTTGGGCACATTATGCCGGGGTTGTGGGTGTAATTGCGCTGTGCAGTCGCGTCACTCTTGCCGTTCTGTGCAAGCGGGTTGCGATCGAATCCGTGTTTATCAGTATTGTGCTGGTAGGGACATTGTTTCGCGGTGGTGGCACCGTTCTCTGGCATTGGGGCTGGTTGCAGGTTACCACTGTCGGGTTGCAGGTATTGGGCAGCGTCACCCTCAAATCGGTGCTATCGCTTGTGATGGCCAATGTCCTGATTTTGACGACTTCGGTGCCATCGCTCCTCCAGGCGCTGGTCGCACTCCGAATGCCACCGTTGCTCGTCGCGATTCTCGCGTCCATGTATCGCTACATTGCTGTCCTGGCGGACGAGTTTCAATCCATGCAGCGTGCCGCGCGATCGCGCAATTTGATGGGAAGCAACCGCTGGCAGCGCCTTGTTGTCGGCAATATGTTCGGTTCGCTGTTTATTCGAACGCTAGAGCGTGGTGAGCGTGTCCACCAGGCAATGGTGTCACGCGGCTACGACGGTTTACCCCCGATGGCAGAGGCAACCACTGCCTCTCGGCGGGATATTGTAGCGTTGACTGTCATTACGGGTCTTACCTTGCTTGGACAGGGTGTTTATCTTCTCCGCTAACTCACGGCCATTTTCATGCATCATAATCCCATCGCGATCGCCAATCTCAGCTACACCTATCCGGATGGCACTCAGGCGCTAAAAGGAATCAATTTATCGATTCAAGCCACTGAGCGCGTCGCCCTTGTGGGCGCAAATGGATCGGGCAAATCCACTCTCTTGCTACATTTCAACGGGTTGATCATTCCACAGGAAGGCGAAATCGTTGTTGGCGAAATGCCCATGACTCCCCAAAATTTGAAAGCCATTCGCAACTTTGTGGGATTGGTTTTTCAGAATCCCGATGACCAACTATTCATGCCAACGGTTTGGGAAGACGTTACCTTTGGCCCGCGGAACCAGGGAATGCAGGGGCATCCGCTTGAACATCGAGCCGCAGCCGCCATGCGCGCTGTCAGCCTGGATCCACAGGAGTATGGCCCCCGCAACGCGAACAACCTGTCGGGTGGCGAAAAAAAACGGGTCGCGATCGCGGGCGTACTGGCGATGCAACCACAGGTGTTGGTACTGGATGAACCCTCCGCCCAGCTTGATCCCCGCTGTCGGCGCGAGTTGATCTATCTCCTCGACAGTTTGCCGCTGACGCAACTGATCGCAACCCACCATCTAGATCTGGCCCTTGAGCTGTGCGATCGTACAGTCGTCCTCAGCCAGGGACAGATTGTTTACGACGGCCCCACGGAAAGCATTCTCGGCAACTCCAAACTCCTGGAACAACATGCCCTAGAAATGCCTCTCAGCTATAGTCGTCCTTACTGCCAGCTAGACCATGCCCCCGCTGCGTGAACGATAGTTGGGGTCAGAACGCTGAGGTCAAGGCCCATTGTCAATCCTCAAGTCTGGGTCGGCGTTCTGACTTGCCTCTGTCCCACGTTGGAGAATGACAGCTATCGTACTGCGGAAGGGCATCACGCCCAGCCGTCAACCACTGCATTCACTCATCCTCACAGGACTGACACCTGATCGCCACTGTGAATGCATTAAAGTGAATGCATTAGCAGCACAGTGAATTAGCCACTTTGCGCTGCTGACGACGATTAATCTTTTCAGAGATTTGCCCGCACGCTATATGTCTCTTGCAATTCTTTTCCGCCGCTACGCTCTTCCTGGTTTACTGTTCAGTCTTTGCCTCGGCCTGGTTCTGTTTTCAGAAATGCCGGCAATCAGCCAGCCGATCGCATCCAACGTCCAGCAGTCGTCGGCGATCGCGGTACAGACTAGTGCCTCTCCCTCACAGCCATCACCCAAACTGCCGTCAGATGGACTTACGGCAAGCGTTCACAGAACCGTTTTAGACAATGGGCTAACCGTTTTAACTAAGGAAGTGGACACGGCTCCAGTCGTGACCGTGCAGGTATGGTATCGCGTCGGGTCACGCAACGAAACTCCCGGCATTAATGGCATTGCTCACCAGCTTGAGCACTTGATGTTTAAAGGCACAAAGTCGCGCCCTATCCAATTTGGACGCTTTTTCAGCGTGCTGGGAAGCGAGTCGAATGCCTTCACTAGCTACGACGAAACCGCTTACTTTGGCACCGTTGAAAAAGACAAGCTGAAAGCGCTGCTCGTGCTAGAAGCCGATCGCATGCACAACGCGTTGATTGACAATCAGCAGTTGACCAGCGAAAAGCGCGTCGTGATTTCAGAGCTGCAAGGATATGAAAACAACCCCAGCTATCGGTTAGGCCGAGCCGTCATGAAAGCCGCCTTCCCAAACAATCCCTATGGGCTTCCAGTCGGCGGCACGAAAGCGGATGTGCAAAAGTTTGCGGTGGATCAAGTGCGCGCTTACTACAACCAGTTTTACCGACCTGATAACGCAACATTAGTAGTAGTGGGCAATTTCAAGACAGAACCCACGCTGGCGATGGTAAAAGAAATTTTTGGCCAAGTTCCCAAAGGTACGGGGCCTGTACCCGATAAAACCACCAAACCAATGCCCGCCACTCAAGCATCTGGTGCGGCCAAATCTCCGATCGTGTTGCGTGAGCCGGGCAGCGCTGCATTACTGAATGAAGTTTATCCACTCCCCAATGTGGAGCATCCCGATGTCCCAGCCTTGCAGGTCATGGACTCAATCCTAACGGGGGGGCGCAGTTCGCGGCTATATCAAGCGCTCGTCGAAACGGGACTGGCCAGCGATGCCGGTGGCTATGCTGCTAATTTGATCGGTGGCGGCTGGTACGAACTCTCAGTCACAGCGGCTCCGGGCAAGGAACTATCGCAAATTGATACGGTGCTGCAAAAGACGCTCGCCGATTTACGGGACAACCGCGTGACTCAAGAGGAACTAGAGCGGGCAAAAACCCAACTCAAAGCCTCGATCGCTCTCCGCAATCGCGACATTACCAGTCAGGCACAGCAACTCGGTGATGACCAGACGGTAACGGGGGATTATCGCTTTAGCGATCGCCTCCTCGCGGCCATTAACACCATTACTGTAGCCGACGTGCAGCGAGTTGCTCAGGCTTACCTTGCACCGGCAAAGCGCACCGTTGGGTTCTTTGAACCAACCCAACTCAACGGAAAACCAGGCACCAGTTCTGGCAACTTTTCCCAAACAGCAGAGAATTTTAGCCCTGGTGCGCCCGTCGATCCGGCAGAAGTCGCTAAATATTTGCCCAAAACGACAATTGGTGAACAGAAGACAGCACAAGCATTGCCTGAAAAGCTCAATCTGGCCAATGGGTTGAGCGTGCTGCTGCTGCCCGATCGCAGCACACCAACAGTCACACTCAACGGCTATATCAAAGCCGGAACCGAGTTTGATCAGTCGGATACCGCTGGTCTGGCAAGTCTTACCGCCGCCAACCTGATGAACGGCACCAAAACTCGTGATGCTCTGACAATCGCCAAAACGCTTGAGAACCGGGGAGCCAGTCTGGGCTTTAGCGCCAATCGAGAAGGTGTTGCGATCAGCGGAAATGCGTTAGCAGCGGATTTGCCGACGCTGACGCAGGTATTGGCGGACGTTCTGCAAAACGCAAGTTTTCCGGATCATGAGCTGGAATTGAGCCGCCAGCGGGCGTTGACCAGCCTCAAATTAGAACTGGATAATCCAGCGCGTCTGGCACGACGCATCTTCCAGCAAACCATCTACCCCGAAAACCATCCCTTCCATACCTTTCCCACGGACGCCAGCCTGAAGCAAATTACGCGCGATAAGGTGGTGCAGTTCTATCAGGAGCATTATCACCCCGACAGCACCGTACTCTCCCTGGTCGGCGACTTTGACCCGGCTCAAGTCCGAAATTTGCTCAATCAAGACTTTGGCTCCTGGCAAGACTCCACATCCGATGCCAGGCTGGAGTTTCCCCAAGTGCCACTGCCCAACTCAGTGATTCGGGTCAACCCGGTGTTGCCCGGAAAGACTCAATCCATCACATACATGGGCTATAACGGCATTGCTCGTAAAGATCCCCGCTACTATGCCTCGCTGGTCATGAACCAGATCGTCGGCGGCGACACACTGGCCAGTCGTCTGGGCACCGAGATTCGCGATCGCCAGGGGTTGACCTATGGCATCTACAGCGTTTTCCAGGCTGGCATCACGTCAGGGCCTTTCATCATTACGATGCAAACGGCTCCAGAGGATGCAAACAAAGCGATCGCCAATACCCTCGTCCTCCTCAAGCAACTGCGCGAGAAGGGGGTCACGACCAACGAGGTTGCAGCGGCGAAACGATCGCTCACTAGCAGTTATCCAGTGGAACTGGCAGACCCGGACAGCCTCTCTGAGACCATTCTCATGAACGCCGTCTATGGCCTGAACCGCAGCGAAATTCGCGATTACACGGACAAAATCAATGCGGTCACGCTGGCCGAGGTGAATCAGACCATTCAAGATCTGCTGAACCCCGATCGGATCGTTGTCGTGACTGCTGGGCCAGGCACCGCAACCTCACAAAAATAGAGGATTGTATCCGTTGGATGGCCGTTAGAAGACAGGCGAGCCTGGCAGGCTCGCCTAACCAGCCAAATTGAGTGCTGAGCCGGTTGTGCACTCAGCACTCACTATCTCAAACGCACCGGCTCAACCATCCTTGCCAGTCATTGATCCCAAAGGATTATATCCGCTCTAGAATCGACAGCGCATTGTTTGCTAGTGTGAAAGTACCTTCACCACAAGACTATGAGCGGCCTGATACGTTGTCTTTTGGGACTCTTCATTTCCTGGGTCTGTGTTTTACCGGCAGTGCCCGCATTTGCCGCGCCGATCGCACCCGCAGCAGGGGATTTATCTCAGCAGTCCGCGATCGAGCTGAAGGTCAGTCTGGGTACCGCCACAAACGAGTTGAAATTCGTCCCCAATCAATTAGATTTTGTGGCTGGAAAACGCTACAAATTAGTCCTCTCCAATCCCAGCAACGTGAAGCACTACTTCACCGCTAAAGATTTTGCCGATAGCATCTGGTCACAGAAAGTAGAAGCCGGCAAGGTTGAAATCAAAGGCGCGATTCACGAACTGGAACTTAAACCCGGTGCTCAGGCAGACTGGGTTTTTGTCCCCATTAAACCCGGAACCTATACACTACGCTGCATTGTCCCCGGTCACAGCGAGGCAGGGATGACAGGCACCATTACCGTGCGATCGCCCAAACAGTAGATCTATTCTCTAAATTCGGGTTCCAGATTCTCGTAGTAGCGTACGGCTGCAGCAACAATCTGAACGGAAGGATAGGTACCGTTGAGTCGTTTGGCGATCGACCCCATTGTGAGGCTCAAGTACACGTCACCGCAAAAGAGGGTTGGAGAATGATCAATGGCCAGTGACCTTTCTGATATGCCCTTAAGTCTTTATGACCAATGCCGTTTGATCGCCGACCCCAATTAATGACGATCACTACTAATTGGTAAGAGCCACCGTAGCCGACTGCGACTGACGATCGCTGATTTGATCCAGCAGGGTCAACATCTCTCGCTCAAACGTTACCTGAGCACGGTTAGTGGTGCCGCCAATGTAGAGTCGTCCGTCCTTATGTAGCACCCAGACCTGGGAGTGGGAGACGTAGCTCATCATAACGCCCAGCATCAGCAGCCCGAAACCAGCATACACAATTGGAATACCTGGGTCGGCTTTGATTTGCAGTCCCGTACTGCCAACAATCGCTTTTACGGCCAGGGTTACACCATTAACTGGAGTAGACATGCCAGCACGAACTGTGGCAATTAATTTGCCAGTCGTATCGTAGATCAAAAGCATGCCTTGCAGATCCTTGGCCAGCAGCGATACCCCCGCGCTCAGGTCGGGTTTCGTGGGAATCCAGGTGCCCCAGATCCGCCCCTTATTGCCCGTATCCAGTTGCGCCATCGGCAGTTGAAAAATGGGGCTGCGATTAATCTGCACCTGCACCGCCGCCAGACCCCAATCAGCCTGGTACAGGGTTACACCGCGATAGTGCAACGGTTCATTTACGTGAATCGTCTTGCGCTTTACTTCCTTCCCATCACGATCCAGCACAGACAAATCGGAGTAAAACTGGTCGATCGCCCCCTCTGGCGTATAGTCAATCCAGAAACGATTCACTTTTACCGACCAGTCTTGAGGGATCTGTGCCGCCGCCAATGGCCCCGCATCCGTAATGTTTTTGATCTGAAACGTCTGACCACTGGGAACCATCTCCTGCCCCACAAATCCTGTCATCGCACCCACGATCGCGCCCACCAAAATCAGCAGCATACTGGCGTGAACCACAATTGGCCCAATCCGCCCAACGATCCCCTTGCGGGCATAAACGGTGTCATCCTGACGAAACAGCTTGTACCGCTGTTGTTCCAGCAGCGGCAGAGCATCTTCCAGAGAGACATGGTCAAATTCCGCGCTCAATGCAAATTTTTGAAACTGACGCGGCTGGGTGTAAAACTTGCGCGACGTGCGTGAAAACCAGCGCAACGCCGGAAGCTGACGTGTAAACGTGCAGGCCGTCAAACTCGACCCAAACAGGATCAGCAGCGCCAGGAACCACCAGGTACGATAGACATGGTCTAAACCCAGGGTCAACAACACGTTCCATGACAAAAATCCAAACAGCGCTGGATGCTCTGGATAGTTTGACTGATAAAATTCGACCGATTGCCCCTGCTCAATTACCGTACCAGCAACACTAAACAGCGCGATCGACAGCAGGAGCGCGATCGCTAACCGCAAATCAGATAGAACTGGCAGCAGTTCACGCTTCAAAAAGATCAGGGGAGCATTTCTCCACCCGGCGAGACGGTCTGAAAATGAAGGTGCAGTCATCAGAGCAGTGATTAGTGGGTCGGCGCTAGTGGGTCGGGACTTGTGGATAAGCATCCCAGCATCGGAGTATGACACTGACCTGGCTCGATCAGGATTGCCGCGTTGGCGAGTCGTCTATTTCTGGGCCACTCCCTGGGGGTTGCTCATGGTTAGAAGCCAAGTAGTCTTGAAACCACTAAAAACTAACCACTCTAGAAAGCAGCGAAAACACGCCAAATCCAACCAGTAAAACGCCGCTCACTGGCGTAATCCAACCGGACCAGCGGCGCAATTCCAGCAATTTTTTGATCGACGCCGTGAAGGTACCGGCCAAAATCAAGGGAGCCGCATAGCCAACTGTGTAAGCGAGCAGCAACACACTTCCCAGGACTGGATCTTTCGTCGCGGCAATCCACGCCAAAATCGTCGCCAGCACAGGCGTACTGCACGGCGAAGCCACTAACCCAAACGTCAGCCCAATCAAATAAGCCCGGACACCGGATGGTAAGTCTTTGGAAATCCAATCCAGCCCACCAGTTGATGGCAATCGCAGCGGCAAGGCTTCTAACAAATTCAGCCCCATGAGAATCGCGATCACGCTAACCACGATCGGCAACCCCAATCCGACCTGACCGTAGATTTTGCCCAGCACCGCCGCGAGGACACCTAACCCGGCTAGCGTTGTGGCCAACCCCAAGGAAAACCAGGTAGACTGAATGGCGGCTTGCGCTCGCGTTTGCGTCTCATAGCCGCCAATGTACCCGATCGTAATCGGTAGCATTGACAGCATACAGGGCGTCAAACTAGTCAGTAGTCCAGCCATTAGGATGATGCCGACGCTCACAGGCGTAAGATGCGCCAGTTGCTCAGAGACCAGGCCATCGGCAAAGTGTTCCAGCCAGTACAGTTGAGTTTGCAGCGTTTCAATCATTCTGTGTCCAGCATCCGTTTGTAAGAGAGGCCGCGAATTAGCCCGCTGTCTTCTATCTTACTGGAGGCAGGACTTTCGGTGGGAGTCCCTACGCCCCCACCATCTCTGCTCAAGTCGCCCGTCGAGGATACGGTCGTGACGGCATTCCTTTGGGTGGGCGGCGATCGTCAAGGCGGATGACCTTGGCTTCGCTACTTTCGCGCGCCACTCGAATGAGCAGACCAGCCGCTAAAAGACTGGAGATCATTGAACTACCGCCATAGCTGAATAGCGGAAACGGTAGCCCGGTGGTCGGCAATGCACCGGTGGCAACACCAATGTTGAGTAGAGATTGCCCGACCATTAGCACCATCACACCAACCGCAACCAGCCGATACACAGGATTTTGGGCATTCGTCGCCACACGCAGTGCCAGCGTCGCATAGGCCAGCAACAGCACCATCAGTATCATGCAGCCAACGAAGCCGAACTCTTCGGCAAACACCGCAAAAATAAAATCGGTGTATTGAATTGGAAGATAGAACAGCTTTTGCTGCGACAGCCCAAACCCAGTCCCCCAGCTGCCCCCGGAGCCTACTGCCAGCAAACTTTGTACCAACTGATAGCCATCTCCAATCGGATCAGCCCACGGGTTGAGAAACGACAAAATCCGGCGGCGTTGATAGCTTCGAATGCTGACACTCAGTACAGCTACCAAAAATCCCACCAGGGCTGTTCCTCCCATATAGGAATAGGGCAACCCTGCCGCTAACGCCACTAGCCAGAGCAACATGCCACACAGCGCCGTTGTGCTCAAGTTTGGCTGGAGCAAAATACCAACCAGTACCAGCCCAAAGATGCCGAGCCAAAGCACGCGAGTGCGCCGCTTGAGCCGATCCCACTGCCCAAAAACGCGAGCGCTTTGCAGCACTAAAAATGGCTTAATGAGTTCTGAGGGCTGAATCTGAAATGAACCGAGAAAAAGCCAGCGTGTAGCACCGTTGACTGAAGTACCCACGCCAGGAATTGCCGTGACCAGAATCATGCCCAGAATGATTACCAGCACCCAATCAGCAATCCCAACGATGTAGCGCAGCGGCGAGTGCACGATCAGGTTGAAGCCAACCAGACCAATCAGAATCCAGAGGATCTGTACCTTGAAGTAGTACAACCCATCGCCTATATCAGCGTCCGCGATCGCGTAAGACGCCGAGAACAACACCGTCAGGCCAATCAATAGCCACAAAAACGTAAGCCACCGGAGCCAACGCGCCTCCGAAGACCAATCTTGGGCCGATGTATCAAAAAATGGAATCAGCAGACGCAAGTTCACAGCGGTCGTCGGAGCGGGGCGGAGGGACAAAGCGTAGAGGTAAAGTATATTCTCTACACAGAACTAAACCCGTACTCTAGGCTAACCAGTCTATGTCAGCTTGCTGATTCAGGCAAGATTTTTTGGGGAAGGGGTACTGTACTCAACCGTTCGTCATGACAGGTTCCCTCGCCTGCGTTGGAGCAATCGTGGTTTCGGCAGCAATGCCATAGACTTCACAGGAGTTGTTTGGGCTTTCAATGAGCTTGACTTTGTAAAGCTGTGCGCCGATCGCGCTGATTGGGGCTTGCAGCAAATCACGAATACGCACCGCAATGTTTTCGGCGGTGGGCACAACATCCATAAAGTAAGGAATATCCTTATTCAAGAAGGTATGGTCGAAGGGTTCGACTACGTACTGCTCCACGGCGTGCTGGAAGGCAACCAAGTCAGCAATCATGCCCGTTCGGGGATCGATGTCCCCCTTAATGGTGACCTCAAGATGGTAGTTATGGCCATGACCATTCGGACGAGCGCACTTGCCGTAAATCTCGCAGTTTTGCTCATAGCTGAGATCAGGACGGGCAAGGCGGTGTGCGGCACTAAAGTGAGTGCTGATCGTAAGGTACGCTTCCATAGTGTTTCCGTAGTAGTCGGCCCAAAGCTCAGGATGTTCAAATAGCTGAATGCGAACCAGTGGCAGATGGGGAGCCAGACGATGCCAGATCGTGCGGGCGATCGCTTCCGTAGTCGGTAAAATCTCCTGAAACTCATGCCAAGCTTCATTGAGATAGGAGAAATCTAGCTGACTCGTCACCTCGCGCTTGATGACCTGCTTGACGTCCGACAGGTTCAAGACCATGCCATACTCGTCCAGGTCGCCCGCCATCGAGACATAGAGAACATAGTTGTGTCCATGACCCGGCGATCGGGCACAGGCACCAAACTGCTCAAAGTTTTTGACCTCACTCAGCTCTGGCAGCCAGTAGCGGTGACTGGCAGAGAACTGCGCCCGACGATTGATGATGCATTTCATGGGTAGGGAGACAGAGAGGGGTGTCTGTTAAGTTACGTAACAGTACTTTCTCAAGGATAAACCAATTGCTGTCCAGATCGGTGCTGAGCGAGCGAGTTTCTAGAGGCCGCCGCAATCGAACCGGTAGAGAATGGTGAAGCGTTAGGGACTGGCGACAAGGCGAGTCGTCTTCCAGTTGCGAAGTATGGCATTATTGTGCCCCTGCCAGAATATCTGCGTTGGCTGATTGTCTATGTTCTGTGCCTTTCCGGGAGATTTATGCGAGGGATCAGTGGCATGGTTTACTCTCAAGATCGGGCGCTCCACAGCCGATGCCGGTTGTGTCGGCGTTATCTTCTCTACCCTGCTTATGAACACTGCATCCTGGCTCAAATTGCTCCAGCAGCATCGTGCGATCGCTGTTATTCGTGCCCCACAGCTTGAGGTGGGCTACCATATGGCAACGGCTGTTGCAGCCGGTGGGATGAAACTGATCGAAATTACCTGGGATAGCGATCGTGCTCCCGAACTCATTCACCAACTGCGTCAAACATTGCCTGACTGCACGATCGGCACTGGCACGCTGCTCAGTCAAACGCAGCTTCAGGAGGCGATCGCGGTCGGTGCCCAATTTTTGTTTACGCCACACGTTGACCAAACCCTCATCCAAACGGCTGTCGCACAGAATGTGCCGATTATTCCTGGTGCCCTATCACCCACTGAAATTGTCACGGCATGGCAAGCTGGCGCGAGTAGCGTCAAAATCTTTCCCGTGCAGGCCGTGGGCGGCAGTGCCTATATCCAAAGTCTCCAGGGACCATTGGGCAATATTCCGCTGATTCCCACGGGGGGTGTCACGCTGGATAATGCTCCCGCATTCCTGGTCGCCGGGGCTGTAGCGGTTGGGCTGTCGGGTCGTTTGTTTCCCCCACGGGCTGTCCAGGAGGCGAACTGGAACGCGATCGCGCAGCAGGCCAACACCTTGATGCACCGTCTTCACAGCCTAGCTACCGTCCATCCCCAACCTGAAGTGTATGAACCATAGACCATCGGCGCGATCGCCAACCGTAAAGCAGATTTGAACGTTTGGCGACCAACCAGAATTCAACCATCCAGTCCTGTAGATCGGAGTATGAAACCCATGCAGCGAGTCCAGTAAAATGCAGCGATCCCGCTATCTTCAGCCAATTCTAGTCTCATTGGTACTGATGAGCGCCGTTTGTGGCCCCTCCAGCTCATCGATCGCCCTTCCTACGACAACGCTGATTGCTCGCAGCAGCACGGTCGCAGGCACCATCAAACGCTTAGAGCACTCGCGACAACGCTGGATCGAAATCAATCTGTCCAGCCAACGATTGATCGCCTGGGAAGGCAAAACACCCGTATACGCCGTTTTGATCTCCACTGGCAAGTCCTCCACTCCAACACAACCGGGCGTCTTTGCCATTCAATCGCGCTATCGCTACGCCCACATGAAAGGCCCTGGCTACGATGTCTCCGATGTGCCCTACACAATGTACTACGACGGTGGCTATGCCATTCATGGTGCCTACTGGCATCGCCGGTTCGGCACCCCCGTCAGCCACGGTTGCATTAACCTTGCTGTTGACCATGCCCGCTGGCTATTTAACTGGGCTTACATCGGCACCCCAGTCATCGTCCGGTAGCAGCCACACCGACGGCGTGCTTTAACGGGCCTGGGTCCGGCAGTATTGGTAAAGACGATCGCGACCCTGAACCCTCAGGAAAGACAGATTTGGCCGCTTTCCCTGGTGTTCTCAACGGGTAGTGCTCTGAACGGGTAGTATTCTCAATGGGGCAGAAGGCTTGAAATAAAGCGGACCCTACAGGATTTGAACCTGTGACCGACCGCTTAGAAGGCGGTTGCTCTATCCACTGAGCTAAGGGTCCTGACCGGAGTGGGGCGATCGCTCCAAAACCAGCATAAACCAAGAATCTCTCACTTTCGATGGCGTTCCATAGATAATGAATGAAACTGGGTTTGCAGCCTCAACCAGAGTAGTCAGCACAGAAAGGATAATAGTCTAATTGTTAGATTTTACTTTCTTATTGCGAGACTTCAATCAGAAAGCATGATCAACAGGTGTTTTCTGCGTTACCCTGACTCTAGCCACTTGCACGTTATCGAGCGGCCCCCGTTTAAGGCAAAGTACATTGAGTTAAGTCAATGTGCCTGAAGCAATGTACATTGACAGCCCAAAAATGGGAATTGATTAAGGTAAGGTGTTACCGTAGCGCAGTTGAACCCCCTACCCTTAGTTCTGATTGCACGATCTCCTTTCCCCTTTGGCGCGATTGCACAGCATGATTGCGCCCAAACGCCCAGCCCCGACAGGAGTTAATTGGCAGCGTCATGTTTATTCTGAAAAGGCAGGATGTTGAGATTACCAGTGTTCAGCACCCGAAGCGCGATCAACAAATCCCAATCCTTACCTAT
>JAJPKC010000468.1 GCA_021323955.1 Oscillatoriales cyanobacterium Centralia_MAG_596
CAGCAGTCAGCGTCACAAGGTACTTTTCTGGCATAAGAGTTCTGGGTTTTTCCCAGTTTCTCTGTTCCCAGCCTACCTGTCAAAACCTTCGTGGCAGACTACTAGTGTACGGGTAGCTCGGTTCATCTGAGCGACTTTGGGGGCGCGATCGAGCAGAAAATTAAAGAGTGTATAAAGGCCCTTCGTCTGTGCATTGGGAAATATGAGGAAGCCTGGTCGGTCACGCTCTCTGATCCGCAGCCAACGGTATCAGCAGTTTCTCTAAATCTCTGGCTACGCCAATTGATAATCCTCAAATATTGGCTTGAAAGTCATTATTTTCACGGACCTTATTTTAGCGATTCCTGTTAGTGATCAGCTGGCTGAAGTAAGTGATTTAAACGTTCAATCCAACCGCAACAGAACCTGTCTGAAATTCTACTCAGGTCGTTGTCTCTAAGCTTTAGCTTTAATGAATTTACTTACTGCTTAAGGAGCTTAGAGATATGTTTGGACCATGCTCTTCACCATTCCAAAACTCTAAAGATAATGCTTTGATGCAATCACATCCCAATCTGCATGTACCGTGCGGAAAGGCAGATCTTCACGTTCCGCTTTACGGCGAAGGGCGTCGCAGCACTTGTTCGTTCGATGCTATCAGTAAAAAAGCTGGAGATGGTGCTTTACCCAAGGGCTTGGTGCGGCAGCTAAATGCTCTCTTTCCACCGCAAACAACCAGTGCGGCTGGCTATGGTGGTTCGACGAGTACGGCTGGCTATGGTGGCTCGGTTGGTAAGACTTGTCACTATAACCAGGGCATTGGAAATGGTTCAGAAGGCGGCGATCCTGGCAATTCTCACCCGCATGGTGGCAGCAATGATGAGACAGGACGCACGCCCGGGCAGCGTTGGGTTCCAAAACTCTGGTAACATCTGAACACGGTTGAATTGCCTAAAATTAGCTAGTGCAAAGATCCCCTTGTCTGCTCAGTTTTGTTAAGAGCGCAAGGGGTTTTTTGTTATGGCGGATGGGGCTATTGTAGAAGAGCGATCGAAAGTAAATTGATGTGATCAAGTTGAAATTAAGTCATCAGTAATCTGATTATTCGTAGCATAGACAAAGAGGTGCCTTTGGCATCCTTGTTAACAATCCTGTTAGAACCCTATGGAGTGGATTAAAGCGGGCAGCTTGTTTGATCGAACACAATTCTGGATGACGACCTTTAAGCGGCTAACTGGAGACATTTCTCTACTACTTGATTGGTAAAGTTTTGATTCCAATGCGTCAGGTTTTGGGCTTGCTTTTTGGCCTTTTGAGCGATGATTGGAGTCTGCGCTTGCAGCATCAGCAGATCGTCCCAGGTGGGTCTAATCATCATTTGAGCAACACCGAGGCGAATCAATGCAAGGGCAGTCAGTTCCTGTTCTAAGTAGCAAGGCAGGACTAACTGAGGCATTCCTGACAGCAAGCAACCGATGGTCGTCGTCAGACCGCCATGATGAATGACGAGGGATTGATCTCGAAATACCGCTGGCAAGGGCTTAAAGTCATGAGCGGCATTTAAGGTACGGATGACTAAATTGTAATCAGGATGGCTTTCGTTCAGATAGGCCCAGGCAGCGCCTTGCGCCTGAGATCTATGACTGGGTACGGGCGTGATGTGGATGCCAACATAGTGTGGGTTCACGCGCCAGAATCGATAGCAGTCCAGTTCGGGAATGCTGAAAATAAAGCTATAGTCGCCATTGAATAGTTGTCCCAGCGATCGCTCTATTTTTAGGACTTTGCGAATCGTTTCGCCCACTCGTGCTTGACGTTCAAGGGATTCTGGTGGAGTTGGCAATCGCAGTGGTGGAAAAATTTCAACTGGCGGTGGAACGGCAAAATGACTGCCAACAACAACAGTTGGCACATGCCCTTGAGCTGCCAACACCAGCCCCGGAGCATGGTCAGCAATGACCAGATGGGGCTGTACTGCCTGCAAGATAGTCTGCCAGGACTGGATATGGGTGCTGAGTAAGATCGGGTCGGCAAAGCCGAAAGTTTCTAAGATGTCTGGGTAGGCATAGGAGTCTTCCCGCCCTGAGAAGAATAGAGCTGGTGGCTCGATAATTTGCCAGGGAAACTGGAGGTTGCGGAAGTGGTAGGCCTTGAGCGCAAAGATCGGTTCGCATCCGTTTACTTGAAGGGCTTTGGCTAGCGTGGCTAACCGCTGAATGTGCCCCTGCCCTGCTCCTAGCTCCCAACCCAATAAAACCTTCATTGAAATCCCCAGGGTATCTTTATACCTGAGTATTCCCGAACGGTTGATTGTCCTCATCTTCAGGCCACCTGAATGGTGTCTGCCGTTCTGGGCGCTCTAACGCCTTCATCGTGTATTTTCAGGGTTCACTCGCTGTAGCAATCCAATGAGCGTATCGGCCAGTTGGTCATAAAAGAAATAGTCATACGCGCCGATCGTGGTGACTGGAGTGCCGCCGAATTGGCGCTTGAACTGCGAGAATTTGGCGTAATTGTGGGTTGGGATGCTGGTATAGCCGTAGAAATCATAGATGCCGCATCCTCTGCGTTTGGCGCGCTGCATCGCCGCCCAGTGGAGTCCATAGCTCGCCATCACGTGAGCATGGTTGTTGCTGCGTCCGCCATAGAGATAGGTGGCACGATCGCCCCAGTACACCACCAGCACGGCTGCTAATGTCTCACCACTCCAGGTTGCCAACCCGATCTCCGCCATATTTGCGGCAAAGAGCGTCTGGCAGAGGTTGATAAAGAAGCGGTACGGTTCACCAAAGAACTGCTGTCGTTGTACCGTTGCCCAGAACAGATCGTAAAACGCGGGAATTGCCTGTGCATCGGTTGTGAAGTGAGTTTCAACGCCATGACGCTGGCTGAGACGAATGTTGTAGCGGCCTTTCGGTTTCATGGCTGACAGTATTGCCGCTGTTGAGGGACGCAGATCGATGAGTAATGTTTCGGAGGGCAACAGTTCCACTGGGGCACGCACAAACCCCTCTAAATAGACAGGTTTTTGGCATAGCAATGGCTCGATTCGAAGGGCGATCGCGCCTAATTTTGCTGTTAATTCTCTGGCTTGAGCGATCAGTAATGTCATTCCCGATCGCTCAAATCCTGGCAAGAAACAGGGAGCACCCGGTGCAAATAACAAATTGGCGCTGGAGTGCTGTGGATAATAATAGAAAATGCATCCTCCAACCAGTCTTGCCTGGGCAAAAAGCCCGTAGCGAAACGTTTGATAACCCTCCTGTTCTTTGAAATCTGCCCATGCCCACGACTGCATGAAACATCCGATTGGCAATGCCTGAATAAACTCATCCCAATCAGCGCGATCGTCTATGGTCAACAAACGAATGCTCAGTTGATTGGGTGAATGGATAGTATGAATGGATGTCGTGGCAGTCATCGTATTATTGCTAATTGGCCGTCGCTAAAAGGCGTTTAATCGTCACGTTTATAGATGCTCCACAGCCACATTCCGCCAATCAACATTGTCCAAAATCCCAGCCATCCAAATCGATCGTTCCCCGAACTATAGGAATCATCGTCATAGCTTGAATAGCCACCGGATGAACCATAATAGCCTTTTGCAAAGACGATATCTGGTGTCGTTAGATTGGCCATGAGCAGCGTTACTGAAAGCAGCGTGATAAGTTCTGCAGTATGGTCTGAGACGTACGTTAATGGCTGGCCTGTACGAACCTTTTCTAAAAGTTGCTTCAGTTCACGTACTAGCTGAGGGGGCAACTCCTGAGCACGTTCTAATAAATTGGTCAGCAATTGTTGAATGTTGATTTCTTCTAGTAACGATTTCAAGTAGCTCAACCATTCAGTGGTCATGGCGGCACTATGGTATCGATGTTGGACTGGAATCAGTTCTGCAAGCGTGTGATCGTTTGGCACAGACTGCCTTGAGTGATGAAGTTGCTCTAACCAGACGGTTGCGATCGCGTCTAACTGCAGCAAATCACGCGTACCGACAATGGCTGTTCCTGGTTCTTGAAGGTCGAGAAAATCGATTGGTTCTGACTCTGCATGGAGCGGTGCTGCTAAAGACAGGCGCGGATTGAGTAAGTAGTAGAACAACTGTGGACAATCGAGGGAGTGAACAGTGGCCGTGTGACGGTGCTGCGCGATCGCGTCTGGAATCTGAAATGCCTGTAGCCAGGAGTTTCTCTGTAGGGCCTTTAGCCCAGTCGGTAGAACAAGGGCTTCGATCGCCGATCGCTGGATCGGTACGTCTGACGCCAGGAAAAATCCCCAATCCCCGTAGCCATGCTCACAAAACGATGGAATTGTCGCCTGCAGGGGCTTGGCGTGCAGTCCGGCGGCGAGTAACGTTTGGTAAAGGCACCAGAAGCCCAGTGTGCGCTGGTTGGGCGAAACCCCGTTGGTACTCACTACGCCACCTGGATGGAGGACTCGCTGCACCTGCTGGAACCACTCGCGGCTGTAAACGCGCGTGTCTTCTGAGCTGGTGGGGAAGGTAAAGTCACAAATGACCGCGTGGTAGCAAGCGTCGGGGAGTTTGGCAACAAACTCAAATGCGTCCTGCGTACAGGTGGTCAGGCAATTTTCACCGAATGCAGTATCTGGTGCGCTGACCAGGCTGCCCTGATTGTAGGGCTGAAATACCGTTCGGCCCAGTTCCAACACGTCCGGGTCGTAGTCTACCAGGGTGATTTCACCCACCTGAGGAAAGCGACGGACATCTCGTGCAGCTAAACCATCGCCGCCACCGCAAATCAGCACACGTAGAGCGGTTTTTGGAAAGCGTTGGGCTGCCAGGGCGATCGCGGGCACCACCAGATATTCGTGATAAATGGCTTCATCGGCCGTATCAAACTGGAGATCGCCGTTGATGTAAAAGGCGAGTCCGTTTGGACGCTGTTCGATGAAGAGGGAGGTGGGCATTGGGAAAGGGGCGGGGGGAGGTAGGGCTGGGGAAGCAGGAGAGACAGGGGGATGGGGAAGCAGAGAGTTAGGAGTTAGGGTTACCTCCTCTAAACGCCAGAAACCATAAGGATAAAGCCGACGATCGTGACGATCCAGGCGATCAGGAGTTCACGGCTGCGGGACTTCTGGCGACGATGGGCGGCAAATGCGTTACTGGCTGCGGCCTCTTCTCCCAGCAGTCGCGCCGCGCCGGTGCCTGATTGAATCTCGCTAAAGTCGGTGGGCTGCACTTCGCGGGTGGAGTACACTACAAGTGTGCCGTCGCTCCAGGCTTCTAGCGCCAGGTTCCAGAGGTGGCTTTTGTCCCAATAGTCCCAGGTAATGCGCGATCGCGTGTTGCCGTCTGATTCGTAAGTCCCCTCTGTCTGGGACTCGAAGGCATACAGGCGGTTAAACAATTGCAGTTCTGGGTATGGTGACTGGTGCGATCGCATGTCGTCGCCCAGCGTCAACAATCGGTCTCGCGAGGTCTGGGGGTCGAGGATGGTTGGATATTTCAGTTCTTCGGCTAAATACCAGTGTAATGGCGGGTTTTGAGGATCAATTTCGCGCAACAGGTAGTATTCTTTGCCACTGCTTGACACCAACAGCCATTCTTCAGTCTCATAGCCCTTTACGTCGGTGTAGGTGCTGTAGGTTCGGACTTCCCATTGCACCCCGTGATACCGCAGGCGATCGCCTGCCCGCAGTCGCTGGAGTTGGGTATCCGTCGTTTGTGCTGGCATGGTGGGCGATCAGCAGAACAGGCTGGTAAATGGGAACCGAATTCCAAATTAGATTACCCGACTCAAAACTCAGAACTCAACACTCAAATCTTTACGTTGTGTCTGGCTCACCCGACGATCGTGACCTGGCTCCATCGGGTGCGATCGTGGCTGCCCGTGATTGCTTCGGCCAGGAGTGCTGCCAGTTTTTCTGCTTTGGGGCCGTTGTCTTGCTGGTAGTCGCAGATATGGATATCGACCGTAGCTCGGCGACGTTCCGGCCAAATGTGCAGGGCGACGTGCGACTCAGCCAGAATTAAAACAGCAGATACGCCGTGGGGCGTGAAGGTGGCAGTAGCTTCACTCACCGATACCAGTCCAACGGCTTGAACCGCATTTTTGAGAAGCTGCACCAGATCAGCAGTCGTGCTGTTGGCGATCGCGGCAGTGGGTTTGAGGATGGCGGCAAAATGGTGAGAACGAATCACGAAATCTGTAGGATAGCGTCTAGCAAGGGATTGGCTCCAAACCGCACTGGATCAGTACAGGGCAGATTGGTTTCCTGGTGGATCTGGTCAATGGCCTGCTGGGCAGCGGAAGGCGACAGGTGAGCGGTGTTCAGGGCGATCGCGGCGACACGCGCAGGGGCAAAAGCTCCGGCTGCGGTTGCGACCGTTTCGTAGAGATGGACAACCTGAGAAAGCGGCGGAATCGCCACATGGGGAGCATTGCGGATATGCGTTTGGCCGGCTCGATGCACCAGGACTAAATGAGTGGGTTGGCTGCCTCGAATCAACGGTAAGGTTGCGGTCGAAGCGGGATGTAGTAACGAACCCTGCCCTTCAATGTGCAGAATATCGTTATGATGAGCGGCCTGCATCACGAGTTGCTCTACGGCACCAGCCGCAAAATCAACTCGAATCGCATCCAGGGGAATGCCTTCCCCAGAAATCATCATACCAGCCTGACCAGACGCCAAGAAGGCCGATCGCAACCCGCGTTTTAATGACACGCGGTTGAGTTCCAGGCTGGTAGACATCTTTCCCACGCTCATATCTGTGCCAACGGTGAGCACCCGAAGGCAGGGAAGTGACCGAGCCTGTCCGCTTCCGGGCTTCAAATCAGGGGGTTCCTGGCGCACATCCCAAATCCACCGTCCCGGTTGGAGCAATGATTGGAGCGTCGGGTCACGATTTAAGGGCGTGTGTAGCCCATTCACGATCGATAGCCCGGAGGCGATTGCCTGCTGCACATCCTGCTGCCAATCGACTGGTAATACGCCACCAAGCAGCGCAATCCCAATCACCAGCACGTCTGGTTTGTAGTTCAGGGCATCGGCGATCGACGCCACGATGGGAACCGCTCGTGAAATTCCGGTCAGTTCGACCAGGGATGCACCAGCAGACTCGCGATCGATGACGGCCACAATGTTGGCGTCACTATAACGCAGCATGGCAAGGCCAGTTTTGCCCTGGGTTCCCTGGACTCCTTCATGCAGCAGAATCACCACGCGATCGTCGGGAGTTATCATTCGCTTCATTTTGCTTGCCACCCTGATGGTCAGTCCATCCTCTCACCCCATCCAAACGCCAGAGGGGCGCGATATCGCGCCCCTCTGGCAGTAAATCTACAGCATTTACACGTTACTCATCGTCGTCAACGTCAATTTCAATGTCATCAACGTCATCGCTAATGAGATCGTCATCATCCAGGATGGGTGAGAATGGCTCAGGCGTCTCTGTAACGCCGACACCAAAGTTATCGAAGCTGTAGCTGGGACGCTCATCAAAGCTATCCAGCCCATAGGAACGAGCGGTGCGATCGTCCAGCACGACATCCTTAAGATCGGCATCATCGTCAAAGACGCCAATGCCATCGTAGGAGAGATCGATGTCTGGGCTACCCAGCTCTTCGTAGGCGTTGAACCCAGTCCCTGCCGGAATCAGGCGTCCAATGATCACGTTCTCCTTGAGACCACGTAGCCAATCAGACTTGCCTTCGATCGCGGCTTCTGTCAGCACCCGTGTGGTTTCCTGGAAGCTGGCTGCCGAGATAAAGCTGTCGGTGTTCAACGACGCTTTCGTGATGCCCAGCAGCACAGGCGTATACTCCGCTGGCGCACCGCCCGTAATCGACATCGCTTCGTTGACCTGCTCCACCTGATACAGCTCAACCAGTTCACCAGGTAGCATTGTGGTGTCACCACCATCATCCACCCGTGCCTTCGACGTCATCTGACGCACAACCACTTCAATGTGCTTGTCTGAAATATCAATCCCTTGAGACTGATACACCGACTGCACCTCGTTGACGAGGAACGTTTGCACCATTTGGAGGCTGACCAGCGCCGCGTCATGGACACCATCCGTCTCCCGTCTGTATTTGAAGAAGACCTCCAGGATTTCGTGTGGATTCGCGGGGCCGTCCGTCAGTGGTTCGGCGGCCAGCACTTCCTGTCCATCGGAAACGATCACGTTCTGACCGGGACCGATTGGGTATTCCGCAATCACACCATCTTTCTCGATGACCTTGACTTCAACGGAGTCATCATCGCCGTAAACCACCTGAGCGGTTCCCGGTCGCGCAGCCAGGACACAGGCTTCTTTCGGCTTGCGGGCTTCCAACAGTTCTTCAATCCGGGGTAGACCCTGAATGATGTCTCCGGTCTTCGTCCGTTCAAACACCAGAATCACCAGGTTGTCGCCCCGTTGCA
>JAJPKC010000403.1 GCA_021323955.1 Oscillatoriales cyanobacterium Centralia_MAG_596
AACGCTTGCGTCGCTGCTGCTATGCATCAACGTTGAGCACAAGCGGCAAGATCACAGTCTGAAAGCTAGGCTGTGAGGAGCGTTCAGGCGATGTGGTACTTAATTGCCAGGAACGGTGTCGTCCCCCTTTTTGAAACCCCTGCTGAGTCAATCTTTGAGTTTGAGCGTGAGTGCCTGTACGGCGACGCCTTTTACGCCATGACAGACCGTCGCCGTACTACGATGGGAGCCAAGCGTGGAGAGTTAGTTGGCACGGCCAAACACTCTGCTTGATCGACCGTTTGCACAATACAGGAGTGAAGTGACACGATGAGCCCATGGTTTTCGACGGCTCGGTTTGGTATGTTTGTGCATTGGGGACACAGCTCGCAACAGGGCCTTGAGTTATCGTGGCCGCTGGTCGGCGGTGTGTTTAGTCTACCCTTCTGTAGCAACATCCCCGTGGAGCAATATCACGCCACAGCGCCACAGTTCAATCCACAACACTATGATCCGGCTGCCTGGGCAGCCTTAGCCCAACAATTAGGGATGCAATACGTGGTGCTGACCGCGAAGCATCACGACGGCTTTGCCCTGTTCCACACCCAAGCGTCTACGTTCTCGATGCAACACACCCCTTACAAACAAGACGTGGTCCGGCAGTTTGTGGAGGCGATGCGAGCGGCTGGGCTGCGCGTGGGATTGTACTTTTCGCTCATTGATTGGCACCATCCCGACTACCCAGCCTTTACGGAAGCGGATAAACCGTATCGCTTTGGCGAGTATCGCCAACCCACCCCAGAGCAGTGGGACCGTTATACCCAGTTTATGTTTGCGCAAGTACGGGAGTTGCTGACCAACTATGGCCCAATCGATGTGCTTTGGTTTGATGGTGGTTGGGAACGCACGCCTGAGCAATGGCGGGTACAAGAACTCCATGCCTTGATTCGCTCGCTCCAACCGGAGATCCTAATCAATGATCGACTACCCGGGTTTGGCGATTTTGCCACGCCGGAGCAGTTTATCCCACCGCAACCATTAGCAGGAGACTGGGAAACCTGCATGACGATCAATGAAAGTTGGGGCTACAACACTCAAGATACGCAGTTCAAATCCCCCCGGCAACTGATCCATACCCTTTGTGAAGTCGCGGGCAAAGGGGGGAACTTACTGCTCAATGTCAGCCCGATGGGAGACGGAACCCTGCCGCCAGCCTTACTGGAGCGGTTGATGACCATCGCCGACTGGATGCAAGGGAATCAGGAGAGTATTGTGGGCACCAGTCCAGGCTTAGCCGCCTGGCAGTTCTATGGTCCCTCCACCCGCCGGGGGCAGCGGCTTTATCTCCATCTGTTGATGCAGCCCTACGATACGATTACCGTGCGGGGACTACCGATCAACCAGGTACAGTCAGTGCAGGTGTTAGCGACTGGCAAGGCTTTGGTATACAGCACGCGCTGTGCCATTGTGGACTCTCTGCTAAATTCAGATCCGCTGGGAGAGCTGACCATTCAGGTACCTGAAGCCGTGCTGGATCCATACGCCACCGTACTGGCAGTAGACATGGGCTGACCCAAAGGGGGGTGAGTTAAACTCAGCGGAGCGACCTAAAGCCCTAGTGACGCAGCAACAGCCTCAACGGAAGGGTAGGAGTGGGTGATCGGGTATAGGGTTCAAACCTGTTAAACCTTCTAAGGCATTTTTGAAAGGAAAAGTATGAGTCTCAGTCCTCAAGCGCCGATCATCCCTAAACTGTTTGCCTTCTGTGACTGGAGCGACCGAGCGGAAGCATTAGGCTTGCGACTCTCCAAATACGGCACCCGTGTCTTTGCCCTCCGACGTGAAGCTGACGATGAACTGATGGCAGATGACCTCACTTGGGAGCAAGCCGCTGCTTTGATTGAGCAACTGGAAGGCAAGGGCAACCACACGGAGACTTAACAGACAACGAAACACCACAGCCCCTCTTGATCAGCACAACCATACACGTGATCACCCTACTTTGTTTGGACTACTTCCCAACTAGCTCAAAAAGCCCAAAACTAGGCATAACAGGTATCTTGAATTACGGTCAGATGCATAGACTGCTTTGCCCTACTGCTGCGCGGGGCAATGAAGCTGGCGATCGTCCAGCAGTTCCGCGCCAAAACCCAGGCAGTCCTACGTGGGGTAATTAAAGCGAACGTGCAATGAGGGGCAATTAGGATTAAGGCAACGCCTGAAACGGCGCAAACTCGTTAATTAATAGAGGCAAATTTTAGGCAAATCGAAATTTATCAGTATAAAAGACTAATCTAAAATCCATACTGCGTAGTGATTCCAGCCTAATTGCCGTGTATCTGACATTCCGCAGGTTGACAAAAGGTTTGGGATGGTATCAGCGATAAGCTTGTGTGGCAGGGTTTGGGATGCAGTTTGCCGATCGAGAATCTAGACCACCTGGGGTTGATTGCCGCCATCATTGACGAGTTGGGCTTGGTGGAGCTTGGCGATAGTGAATTGGGCACCCATAGCCTTCAGCAAGTCAGCCCTGGTCAAGTGCTCAAAGCGATGATTCTGAACGGGTTGGGGTTTGTCAGCGCCCCGTTGTACCTGTTTAGCGAGTTTTTCCAAGGCCAGCCGGTTGAGCATTTGCTGGGTCCTGGGATTCGGGCTGAACACCTGAATGACGACCGCCTGGGGCGGGTCCTGGATGGGTTGTTTACCTACGGCACGACGCTGTTTTTTCTCAAAGCGGCGATGCTGGCGGTGGAACGGTTTGAGGTCAAGACAAACCAGGTGCATCTTGATTCCACGTCGTTTGCCTTAGACGGGGAGTACGAATCGTCATCTGTGGACCAAGAGCGTCCTGGGGATGAGGAACCGCGAGCGATTGCGATCCGGCGTGGGTATTCGCGAGACCATCGACCGGAGTTGAAGCAGTTCCTGGTGAATCTGATTTGCAGTCAGGACGGGGGCGTGCCGTTGTGGTTCAAAGTGGGCAACGGCAATGACACCGATAGTCAGCAGTTTGCCAAATTGCTCAAGGACTTTGCCGGGCAATGGCACCTCGAGGCGTTGATGGTCGTGGATGCCGCTTTCTACAGTGAATCGAATCTCCAACAGGTGGGGAGTTTGAAGTGGCTGACCCGAGTGCCGCAAACCCTGAGTGCAACGCAAGCCCTGATAGAGGCTGATATTACTCAACTTGATGAACAGGACTGTGAGCTTGCCGACTACCGCTTATGGGAGCAACGCCAGTCCTATGGCGGCATTGAGCAACGCTGGATTTTAGTCGAAAGCCAACAGCGACGGCAGCGTGACGAGGGGTGGAAGGCGAGTGTGGACAAACAGGAAAAGGTACTCCAACGTCAACTCAAGGAGTTGTGCCGCCAGATTTTTGCCTGTAAGCCTGATGCGATGGAAGCCCTGCTCCGCTTTCAGGACGCGCTCGAAAACCACACCCTCACCCAGGTCACTCTGGTTCCAGTCACGGCTAAACGCACTCCCGGTCGTCCCAAGAAACGGGGGGGCTCTACCGATGAACTCGTTCAGGGCGATCAACTCCAAACCACCCTGGAGCGTCAACCCCAGTTTGAGCAGACCCACCGCCAACGCCGCAGCCGCTTCATTCTCGCCACCAATGTCCTCGATGCCCAAACCTACCCAGCCCAACGACTGCTTCAGGAGTACAAGCAGCAACAGCACGTCGAACGAGGCTTCCGCTTCCTCAAAGACCCCTTGTTCTTTACCAGCAGTGTCTTCGTCAAGAAGCCCCAACGCGTCGAAGCCTTAGCCCTGGTTATGGCGCTGACTCTATTGGTCTATACCCTCGGTCAGCGCCAGCTTCGGCAGCAATTAGCGTTGACCAACCAGACGGTCCTCGACCAGAAGCAGAAACCGACCGGTAACCCGACCCTGCGCTGGGTTTTGCAGAAGTTTCAGGCGATTCATCTGGTTACCCTTAACGGTACTCAACAAGTCAGTAATCTGACCGATGAGCGCAGCAAGATTGTTCGTTTGTTCGGTCTACCTTGTTGCCGTCATTACCTGCTCAATTAATCCCTGTCAACCTGCGGAATGTCGGGTGTATAGCAGCTTCGCTTTAATTAACCCTACTTAGACGTGCTGGAATCGTTATGATAAATTCTGTTCCTTTACCCAAGGATGAGTGGCATTCCAGCACTCCCTGGTGTTTCTCGACGATTATTTGGTGACTGATAGACATTCCTAAACCTGTTCCTTTCCCAACAGGTTTAGTTGTAAAAAATGGCTCAAAGAGATGTTTTCTCACCTCCTCTGGCATCCCAAACCCACTGTCACTGATACGAATTGTAATCCAGCCGTTCTCAGAGGATTGAGTATGAATCGTAATCGTTGCCGATAGATAATCAGCAATCTGGGAGGCTAGTGTCTCGTCTGATGGTTCTGCAGCCACTATTCGTCGGCTTCTCGCTTCCTCGATCGCATCAATAGCATTGGTCAAAATATTCATAAATACCTGATTAAGCTGTCCTGCATAACATTCCACATGAGGAAGCTGCCCATAGTCTTTAACAACCACAATATCTGAATGGTTGCCATTGGCTTTTAAGCGGCTTTGCAGAATTAATAGAGTACTATCAATACCTTGATGAATGTCAACTGCTTTAATCTCTGCCTCATCCAGGCGCGAGAAAATACGCAATGACTTGATAATGTCTCGAATTCGCTCCGCGCCAACCCTCATTGAGGCTAGTGCTTTGGGTAAGTCTAAAACTATAAACTCAAGATCAATTTGCTCTAAGATTGAGTTTATCGAAGGGGCAGGCTCAGGGTATTGTTGTTGATAGGCTGCCAGTAACTGAAGCAACTTTTGGACATACTCTGTTGCATAAGTGAGATTGCCATAAATGAAGTTAACCGGATTATTGATCTCGTGTGCTACACCCGCTACTAGCTGTCCTAAGCTTGACATTTTCTCGCTTTGCACTAGCTTTAACTGTGCTTGCTGAAGCTTGATTAAAGTCTTCCCTAAATGGTGTGTCTGCTTTTTTAGCTGTTCTTCAGATTGTCTTAAAGCTGACTCCACTCGTTGCCGCTCGAGAATCTCGCTCTGCAGCTTTCCCACAGTAAGTCGTAGTTCTTGGTTTGTTTGAGTAACTTGCTCTAAGGCCTCACTTACCTCCCATTGAGCTTTTTCCAGAGTCTTGAGCATTTCATTGATGTTCTGCGTCAAATCGGATATCTCATCCTGACCTGACACAGATAACCGCAGAGATAGGTCACGATTTGCTTGGATCTGGCTGACCCCTTGACTGAGATAAGTTAGGCGGGCTAGAACGAAACGCTCAAGCAGAAGAACACTCACTCCACCAAAGAGGAGTCCAAGCAAGATAATGGTAGTCATCAGGTACTGTTGACTACGGTGTCCCTGCCGATAAATTTCTCTAGGAAGCTCGACCCGTAGAATTAACGCTGGCTGATTGTATACATCTGTAAGTAGTAGGTAGCCAACAAGAAGGTTTTCGTTGATTGGCTGAACGAGAACGGGATGTTGGATAGAAAGTTTTTGACGAGCCCATTGATTCTCCCTGGACGAATTTTGGGAATTGAGTGGTTGAATATCAATTGTGAAACGAGTCAGTTTTTCTAAGTTGTCACGAGTATTCGCATTAATATAACGCCCAAAGATAAGTACTCCACGTGGCGGACCTTGTTTTGCAGAGGTCAAAATTGGTTGAGACGTGATTAACATCGGACCATCTTTTAGCAAGAGAATGCCGGTTAAAGGCCCTTTAGTGATGGGATAGTCCAAGAGAAATTTGTTGAACTTGAAGCGATCAGCAACTTCTTTGGGTAAGGGCTTTACTTGCTTAGTATCGAGATCAAAGCCGGTTCCATAGACTATTTGACCACCAGCATTCATAAATAAAGCTAAGTTAACCTTTAAGCTGCTAAGCTGTTCTGCAATTAAGTTGGATTTGATATATGCCTGGTTTTTGTCTTGAATAAATGTGTAGGTATCGTCCCAAGCTGACCAATCGCTATAGCGTGATGCAAAGGCTTCCTGGTCTTTAGCGAGGACATTTAATACACCTTGAAGTGATTGGCGTGCACTTTGCTCTTCTGCGGCCCTCAAGCTGCCCAGAAGAATTGTTGAAGAAGCAAAATAAACAACACTCGTTAAGCCCGTTAGAATAAAACAAAAGATGAGGATAGTTTTCTCTCGAAGAGTTAACCTGTTAAGAGAAAGTGCTTTAGTAAATTTCATTTTTCATGTCTCTATAAAAAATCAGTTGCTATGTCTAGTCATCTACGAGATGCGATGAGAGATGAAAATGTTAAAGGAGCGGCATTGCCATAGTTAACATTCACTTAACTAGCACAGCAGATTCTTCGGAAGGCTCGCCGCTCTTTTACAAAAAAATAGTTTTCTCTTTGTAGAGTATTCTGAATTCTAAGCTCAATATTCCCTATTGTTAGACCAGATACTCAGCTAAGAACTCAGCTAAGACACTCAACTTCAGCAGCAATTTTACGGACGAGGCAGGGGGCGAGATGCAGTCGAGTGGGACATCGCTGCCCTACTCGGGATTGAGCCGACATACGCTCAATTTAGTGCAAGACGAGCTGGAAAGCCTTATGCGAATTGAGCTTCAGAGAATTGATCGAAGCGAAGCTCTGAATCAGCACTTCTGTGGCGCGGAGCAGTAGGGCTGCGGCAGAATGAAGGTTCTCCATCGGGTCGGCCTCGTCTAACGCGATGCGATGGAGACGCCTGGCGCAAAGGAGTTTTGATGAAGATCGGTCTGCAAGCCTGGGGGAGTGAAGGTGATATCTTGCCATTCACGGTGCTTGCCGCCGCGTTAACGGGGAGAGGCCATGCGGTCACGCTCGCGGTCACGGACAACGTTGGCCGCGACTACCAGCCTCTCGCAGAACGCTTCGGCTATCGCCTCATACCAGTCCAAGGAAAGAGCCAACCAACACCCGAGGCGGTCCGTCGCGTGTGGCGCGAGCTGATCGCCGTGGGCAACCCCATCAAGCAGTCGGAGTTGATCCTGCAGTACGGGTTCGATCCGCTCGTAGACGTGATGTTTGCGGCCGCTCAGGAACTCTGTGCAACCAGCGATGTGGTCATTGGTCACTTTTTCGTTTATCCACTGCGGGTCGCGGCGGCAATTGCTCGGAAACCGATGGCAACACTGAACATCGTTCATAACTGTTTGCCGTCGGCAGCGATTGCGCCACCAGGGTTGCCGAATCTGGGAAGCTGGGCTTATCCCCTGGGTTGGCGACTGGTTCAGACCATGGTCAATCGCATCTTCCTGCCGCGGGTGAACCGCCTGCGTCGCCGCGTTGGTCTCCGCCCGGACACCGATGTGATGACTCAGACATGGGCGTCGGACCAGCTGAACCTCATCGGGGTCAGTCCGTCGATTTGCCGCAGGCCCAGGGACTGGAGTGCGAACCACGTGGTCACCGGCTTTCTGAATCCACCGGTGGGGCTGGCTGTAGAGGCACCCACTGCGGCTCTAGAGCATTTTCTGCTGGCGGGCGACCCTCCCATTTACTTCACATTTGGCAGCATGATGATCGAAGACCTGGACTACATTCAGGCAGTCGCGGCAATTTGGTCTGATGCGACCCAGCGGCTCGGACGCCGGGCGATCGTTCAGCTGCCTTGGCATGACCTGGACGCCTTGAAGACGGACAGCCATGTCTTCAAGGTCAGCCGCGCTCCCTACAAACGGATCTTTCCCCGCTGCGCAGCGGTCGTGCACCATGGCGGGGCTGGTACCACTCAGTCAAGCCTCATGGCGGGTTGTCCGTCCGTAATTGTCGCGCACATGTCAGACCAATTCTTTTGGGGGTCCGAGCTGGAGCGGCTGGGTGTGGCTGGCGCAACGCAGCGTCGAAAGGGGCTTTCTGGCAGCGGGCTCGCGAAGGCACTGGGAACGGTACTGGAGTCACCGGCCACTGCGGCCCGGGCAAAAGCGCTCGGTTTAGCCATGTCTCACGAAGATGGCGTCGCCGTCGCTGTTGATGCGATTGAAAGAGTCCTACGGACACCAACGCCACTTTGAGGTGTAGTCAGCTTTGAGTGTGACAGGCTGATTGGCTCAGTCCTGTCTGTTGAGACTGGGAGAGTGACAAAGCAGATGACCTCAAGAGTGCAAGTTGGGCTGGAAAACCTTAGTTGGATTGCGTTTCAGAAAATCTATCCAAATCGGGCTTAGAAATAGCACTTCTGCTGCGCGGGGCAATTAACCCAGCCACAACTCAAGCCCGTCGAGTGAGAGCAAAAGTTGGGAAGAGCCTCAGGAAATAATTGGCATGCTTGCCTTTTTTAATTTTTGTCTTAGCAGCAACCGTGGTGGCTGACAGTCGCTTGCGCCTCGTCAGCTTAAGGGCAACTGGGATACCCTGAAAAAGTGAGGCGTGTCAAGGCATATTGCTCCCACTGGTCGAACAAGACGCGCTCCCAGCGAGGCATCTCGACTGGATAGCCAGAGCTAGAGACGGCAAAGTCAATCGGGTAGTGAGCAAAGAGATAACTGGCTCGCTTCAAGTGATTCGGCGAGGTCACGATGATGGCCGAATGCCAGTGGCGCTGCTGCATCAAGGCCACTGAGTGTGCAGCGTTTTGGCAGGTATTCCTTGCTTGCGTCTCCTGGATGATCTTTTCACTGGGCACGCCCAGTGAGTGGGCCAGTGCCGCCATCACTGTTGCTTCTACGTAGCGGTTATGTGCCGCTCCACCCGTGAAGAGCATGTGTTGTGCCCGCTGCGCTTGGAACAGCTTGACAGCGGCGACGACGCGCTGTTTCAGCATGACGCTGGGTTGTCCATCTGCTCGCGCTGGATAACCGAGCGTGATAATGACATCAAACGTCTTGTGTCCCACGGCTGGCATTGGCGTACGGAGACAAAGGGCTGGAATGAGATTCAGCGCCAGTACCACCGTCGTGAGGACAGCTAGGGGTAGGCACACTTGCCACGGCTTGATTCGTTTGCGCATCTGGAGCTTCCTTGAACGTCTTGACCAGCGCGAGTCCTGGTCACGGCGGGGCTGTAGCGTTTGGACCCAAAGCAGCGTGAGGAAATTTTAGTAAGACAACGCCTTGCTTTGATTCAGTCCATTTTCGCTGAACCCACTCGCAATCGTCACAAAAAACATGAAAGCCAACCACAGCAATGCTTTTAAGGTTGAGGCCGCTTTGCACTTGGATGTTGAGAGAGTGTGTTAGAGCGCTTTGCACTTCTGCGGCGCGGGGCAGTTAATCCAGTATCCTCAGTAAAGACTAAAGGGATGGCGGCAAACGCCGCCATCCACACCAGAACTTCTTTGTTCCCGATTCAGAGTTCATCCCAGAAAGATAACCCTTTTATGGGAGTACTGGAGCTGTTACGCCTTGCAGAGAATCAGGACGGTCACCATCATCGGTGTAGACAAACTTTGCAACCAACCGACCATACTGAATCGTTCCGAGGCCTTGCGGTTGTGGGGCGGTTGGTTGGGCAGGTACGGTGATTATTCAGTTCCCTGTAGCGCCGTATGCGCGCTCAAGCCGCCGCGCTGCAACTGCAGCCCCGTCTTGGCGGATCTGCCCCGCTAGTGTGCGTGCCCTGAGCGCCACAGCCGGCTGAAGTACCGCTCGAAGTGACGCCGTCAGGCATTCCTCCGTCAAGGTGTTGTACGGAGTTGTAGCCCCAAGCCCAAGTGCGACGATACGTTGGGCCCAGTAGAACTGGTCGTTGAACATCGGTGTGATGACTTGGGGGATGCCCGCGCGGGCTGCAGCGGCGGTAGTGCCTGCACCGCCATGGTGGACGACTGCCGCAACCCGTGGCAAGAGAAGATCGTAGCTCACATTGCCGATCGCGATACAGTCGGGCGCGTTGTCGATGCGGTCGAGCTCTGCCCAACCCCTCGAAACGATCATTCTGCGACCCACGGCACGGGCAGCATCGATCAAGCGACGACTCATATTGCTTGCCGCGGGCATGCTGCCGAAGCCGACAAGGAGGGGCGGCTCTCCACCGTCGAGAAAGGCGGCGACATCCGCAGCAAGGGGCGTGCTATCCGCAAGCACCCACGTGCCTGTTTGGAAGATTTCCCGTCTAGGAGTGGCGGGCACCGGGGCGAGTTTGGCATCAGCAGCAAGCCAAGTATGGTCTGTAAGGACATAATCGAGCACGTCATTGATCGGAGCCAGTCCAAGCCGGTCGCGGTTGTGGTTGATGCGCTCCAGAGCGCGCTCGTTCCAGACCGTCGCGGTGTTGCGCCACTGCTCCCCGATACTCGCGTCCGTGGCTTGGCCCGGTGTCGGCGGCGGTGCGAGGTCAGGCGAGGGCAGAGCGACCGGGGCGTAGACAGCTGTCACGTAGCCAATGCCTGCGTGCTCGGCAATCGACGGCGCTGCGTACTGGTGCGCGTTGGTGCCGAGGATCACATCGCAGCCATCGGCAGCCGCACGGATGGTCTCGAACTGGTCTGTGATCAGATCGGGCATCGCTGCGCGCAGTCGACGCAGTTCCTCGGGAGTGAGCTTGAGTGTCGTACCGGACTGTTGACTGGGCCTACGCATCTCGACGCCCATCGGTACCGCCTCAAGTCCAAGGCTCTTCGCCCAGTCAACGAAATTCGGCGATAGGCACAGTCGCACCGCGTGCCCGCGTTGCCGCAGTTGAACTGCCAAGGCGAGCGCGGGCTGCACGTCGCCTCGTGTGCCGACGGCTGTCAACAGTGCGCGCATGGTGTTCTCCTTTGTTCAGTTTGTTCAGTCGGTGGTGTTTGGGTTTTGGGCTTATACTCCCCTAAGCGGTATGCCCGTTGTGTCTTGCCAGCACACACCGGTTAAGTCTGTCTGCTTTTGCTTACTGTTGTGGAAGCTGGCACCTTCAAGGCTGGCGCTGGTGAAGTTTGCATTGGTCAAATTGGCACCACGAAAGCTTGTGCCCCTGATCGCGACTACTGCCAGCCCCACCTGATGTAGCAGGGCAAAGCGTTTGTTGCCTTGACTGACCTGCTGCGCGACATAAAGATTGAGCGTTGCCGCCGCGATCGCAACCGCAATCGCAACCGTAGCCGTATTAGGAGCTCCGATCGTGTGAACTGCTGCGACTGCAACAGCCGCCACAATCGGAGCTGCCGCCGTACCAGCCTCTACGCCAGTGTCAGTCTTTGGGGCAGCGGTCTTAGTACGAGCGAGGTAAAGATAGAGCGCAGCCACAGCCAAAAGCGAAAGAGTGAGGGCGAGAATGCTCAGAAAAAGGACAGGGATCGTGCGCGTGAAAGCCACAGCGATCATGATAAAAAGTCCATCCACGGCAGCAACCCCGATCGCAATCGCAACAATAGCCGTGATTGCCACAGCACCCGCTACAGCCGTAGCCGCCGCCGCCGTACGAGCGGTCACTGCGGCCGCCATACGAGCAGTCGTATCAGGACTTTTGCTGAGGACATTAATGGTGACAGCAGCCACAGCAGCGCCTGCGGCTGCAACGGCGATCGCCACCGCACCAATCAAACCGACAACCGCAGCAACCGCGATCGCGCTTTCGCCAGCCAGAGGGGCTATCACGGCGACCAAGATGACGGCAGTGCCAACGACAGCCAAGCTCTCGAGCGCCTGCCTCGTCGAGCCTTGTAGAATCAAGATGAACGCGATCGCGATGTGCAGGCAGATTAAGACCAAGAGTGGGTGGCTAATCGGCAGCAAACCGTCTGCATAAGCGCTTGTGTATTGCGAGGCAGAGAGCCAGGTGAGGAAAAAAGCATTCCAGAAGATGGCGATCAACTCCACGACAACTGCCGCTAGAAACGTCAGACTTAGTTGACCAATCAATCCTTGTGTGGATACACCTGTCAGCACGTTAGTAAAATTGGCTTCTCGCAACACCGCGTTCGTGAAATTGGCTCCCCGCAGGTCAGCTCCGGTAAAATCTGCTCCTGATAGCTCTTGACCGTAAAAGGACTGTTCTCGGAGATCGACGCGACGAAAATGGCGTCCTCCCCTGGCATAGCGGTTTAAAACTTCGATCGCTTTCATAAAAGACATCTCAAGGGTAGGAGGATAGGCGATGCCGTTTGCCATCCTCGTTGGGAATCGGCTCATGAAGCCTTCTGAGTTACTTAACACCCATTACACACGCCCCAGCAAACGGGTTAGGTGGAGGGCAGTTCTCTACCTGCACCTCACGAAACCCAGCAGCGGCAAGCAATTGTGCTACGTCACTGCTGTTATACAGCGTAAATAAATCAGGTGGTGGGACGGGTGGCTTTTGTTGCTTCATCCACGTATCTTTGGGCAAGATGGTAATGGCTAACCGCCCATTGGGCTTCAGGGTGCGGCGGATTTCTTGCAAACAGGCGATTGGGTTCGCCCAAAAATAAAGGCAATGGATTGTCAAGGCTTGATCAAAGGATGCATCTGCATAGGGCAGGGAGGCAACCTCTCCCTGTTTGAGAGCGACGTGTCCAGCAGCGATCGCCGCCGCAGTACGCTTCTGGGCCACCTGCACCATGGTCTCGGAGGCATCAATGCCAGCTACCAGACCGTTGCTGGCTTTCTGAGCGGCGTACTCAATGCCCACTCCGGGTCCAAAGCCAATTTCCAAAACATGATCGTCTGGCTGGATGTTGAGGAGTGAGATTGTCCACTGTATGGCGGTAGCATTATTGCGAGCCATCGCCTTGCCAATCAACCATCCAAAGAAGCCGATCGGGTGGCGAAACTTGCCTGCGATAAAGCGGTTCATCATGATCATTCTCCTGTCCTGCGGGCGATATTTGGTTCCTTTCCATCACCTCAAGAACAATGGCGCTGACTTATGTAGAGTGGGCAGTGCCCACCCTACGAGTGAGCTGAGGCATAAACGTTACTTGATGCTTTCCACCACATTAAGCAGGCTTGGTGGCGAGCAGTAGGGGGAAAGGAGCCGGCACCGCGATTGATCGGACGTCCACAAACCCTGCCTCATGCAGCCAACCACCGATTTCATCTGCCGAGAAGGTATCGCCCTCATCGGTATGAACCAGCATATTTACTGCGAAGATCATCGCCTTGATGGGACCGCTATGGTCGGTATTCGCCAGCCATTCAGCGATCGCGATCGTGCCCCCCGGAGCCAGGGCCGCAAATACCTTTGCCAGCAATTGACGACTACGGGCTTCGCCTTCACTGTGCAAGATTTGCCCTAGCGTCGCGACCTGATAGCCACGGCCAAAGTCCACGTCTGACAAGTCTCCAGCAAGGCATTGAACGCGATCGGCGACGCCATGCTGGGCTGCCATCCGCTGCGTGACTGGAATGACTTCTGCCCAGTCGATCGCCGTCACTCGCACTTGAGGGGAGGCTTGCGCCAGCGCAATCCCCCACACCCCTGAACCCGCTGCCAGATCCAAGACCGCTATGGGCTGCTGCGTGTGCGCCAGGTTCAGCACTTTGGCCAGCACTTGAGCCGACGGATACGCCACTGGAAAGAGGGCGGGCACGAAGGCTTCAAAATAAGCTGCACCCGTAGTTTCCTGGTTTACTGCCAGCGCTGGTTTGCCTGTTTGCACAATGTCGGGGAGATTGATCCACTGCTGCAAAATTTCCCGGATGGTGTGATGCAGGAGTCCGCCCAGAAAGCTGGGTTTCGTGCTGACCAGAAACGTGCTGCTCTCTGGAGTCAGGCTATAGCGCTGTCCTTCGTCTTTGGCGAGGAGCGACAGTGAGACTAAGGTATTCATAATGGCCCGCAGCCCTCGGACGGAGGCTCCCGTTGCCTCACTGACCTGCTCGACCGTCTTCGCGGACTCATTCAGCACATCAAAGACACGGTGCTGCAGGGCTGCTTCGAGAACGAGGGAAGGAGCATAGCCAAAGGCAAACTGCATCAGACGTTCTGGTGTCACTGGCGTTTGCGTGTTCGATTCGATTACTTCTTTTTGTTGCAACATTGTGGTTCTCCTGGTTGTGAGCGATCGCATGGATTGATCGCATGGATGGGTGTTGAAAGGCGTTAGGGACCAAGGACTTCCCGCAGGACGATCGCTAGATCCTGGATTGCTTTCTCTCCATTGCCTGCAAAGGTTGAGCCGTGCATGGTGGCGATCGTCTGTGGTTTTAACGCCGCTAAATTTTGCAGAATGGCATCTGTTTGGTGCGTGTAAGGCAGATAGTTTGCCATTGGGCTGGCTTGATAGACGATCAGGGTTTGACGTGCCTGATCGACTACATCCGCTTGGGTCAACGGTTCCACATCGCCATTTTGGTGAAAGAGATCAGAGCAGAGTAGGGTGCCCTGGGTTTCTTCAAAGAGCAGTCCGGCTTCCCAACAGTGCGGTACGTGTGGCGTTTGGAGAAAACGAAAGCGATATTTTCCGGTGTTTAGCACTTGGCCATCCGCCATGCCATGAGCGGTACGAATGGCAAAATCGTTCACGCTGACCATCGCGCCGACCAGACTGCAAACAGGCGTTGCCGCAGGCGCTACTTGCAGCCATTCGTTGAGCGCACCACACTCGTCTGCCTCAAAATGGCTAAAGCCCACCCAGCGCAATTTTGTCGGATCAAGCAGGCGTTTCACCGCCTCGTGTACTTGTGGAAACATGGCTTTCATGCCGCTATGGAACAGGAGCGGTTCCTCGTCATTGACAAGAAATTGGTTAAACTGCAAATCGATCTCTGGAAGATAGATCGAGAGGCGATAGAGATCAGGAGCGATTTCTGTGATGGACATCGCGGTTCTCCTTCAAGTTAGTGGTGTCAAGACTCAGCATCACGATGATGAGACAATTGATCGATGCCGAGCTGTTGATAACTTTGTTGAAGCTGATGCCATAGCGATCGAAGGTGTTGAAACGATTCAGTGGGGCTAAGTTTACCACCCGTTTCCAGGCAGCAAATGTAGCTCACCCGCTGCGAAAATGCCTGCAAATTCGCATTAAAAACTAAGCTCTCAGGCTTGACCTTGCCCTGGTAGCGGCTACGGGGATATAAGAAGCGGTTTAAGTCTGTCATTTTCACTTCCTAGTGACGGGTATATACCAGCATAGGAAGCGTAGCCTGCCTTAATCTTTTAGATTCCCGCTCTTTTTTATCAATTCTTGCGCTGTTTAAGAATCGTTTTGGGTGTGACACCTAATAAGCGTTTGATTTGAACATTCAGATGCGCTTGATTGGCAAAGCCGACTTGTTGAGCCACTTCTGCGATCGAGCTTTGACTGTTCAATAACAGAGTTTTTGCTCGCTCGACGCGACACCGAATCACAAATTGATGGGGGGTAAAGCCGGTTGATTGCTTAAATAAGCGCGTGAAGTAATGGGGACTTAGATTTGCGATTGTTGCCAGGTCTGCCAACCCTAACTCTTGCTCAAGATTGGCTTGAATATAGTCAATAACTTGGCGCAACACAGACCGGGGTAAGCCATCCGTATAGTCTCTGAATTCTAGTTTTCGTTGACCATAGTGTTGCAGCAAATGTACGGCTAACATGGTTGCTGCCGCTTCGGCATACAGACGACCACTGATCGGATCGTGTTCAAGTACAGTTTTGAGCGCCAGTCCCAGTTGGCACACCAACGCATCACGTATGGGGGCTTGTGGCACTAGTAGTCTGCCACGAAGGTTTTGACAGGTAGGCTGGGAACAGAGAAACTGGGAAAAACCCAGAACTCTTATGCCAGAAAAGTACCTTGTGACGCTGACTGCTG